>CAMTDY010000135.1 GCA_947070915.1 uncultured Roseburia sp. | reverse complement strand
GGTACAGGAGCTGGTAGAAGAGCTGTACGCAAAAATAAATGAGAGTGTGGAAGCATTTCGATAGACTAGAAAGAGCATAGTGTATAGTAGGGTAGGAAAGTAAGGAAAGGAATAACGTGTCCATGAATTTTAGAGAGTATATCAGACAGGGGTTTGTTTTTCTGGATGGAGCTACCGGTTCCAACCTTCAGGAGCATGGAATGCGGGCAGGGGATTGCCCGGAGACTTGGATCCTGGAACATCCGGATGTGTTTGTGGAACTTCAGAAAGGTTATATTCAGGCGGGTAGTGATGTGCTGTATGCACCGACATTTACCTGCAACCGAATCAAACTGGCAGAGTACGGTCTGGAGGACCGGTTGGAGGAGATGACGGCGGAGCTGGTGGGACTGTCGAGACGGGCCGTAGAAGAGAGTGGTACGACCAGACAAGTCTATATCGCTGGGGATATGACCATGACGGGGGAACAGCTCTATCCGATGGGGACCCTGTCGTTTGAAGAACTGGTGGACGTGTACAAAGAACAGGTGAGGGCGCTGGTGGCAGCAGGAGTTGATCTCTTTGTTGTAGAGACGATGATGAGCCTTCAGGAATGCCGCGGGGCGGTACTTGCCATTAAGGAGACCTGCGGAGATGCTCTGCCGGTGATAGTGACCCTTACCTTTCAGGAGGATGGGAGAACCCTTTACGGGACCAGTCCGGAGACAGCGGCGATCGTGCTGGAGGCGATGGGCGTGGATGCCGTGGGGGTAAACTGTTCCGCCGGTCCGGATAAAATGGTGGATCTCATCCAGAGAATGGAGAGAATGGTTGGAATTCCGCTGGTGGTGAAACCCAATGCGGGGCTGCCGAAGTTAGTGGATGGCAGGACGGCTTACGATATGGGAGCCGAAGAATTTTCTGAGACTATGCTGCCTCTGGTGAAGAAGGGTGCTACGATCCTTGGCGGCTGCTGTGGAACCACGCCGGAACATATCAGAAAACTTAGGGATAGACTTGCCGGTGAAGTTCCGGTGTTCCCAGAGGAAAAGAAGGTTCGGGCGCTGACCAACGAGAGAAATTATGTGGAGATCGATCTGGAGGGAACCTTTTCCATCGTAGGGGAGCGTATCAATCCCACCGGTAAAAAGGAGCTCCAGGCACAGCTTCGGGAGGGAGAACTGGAGCTGGTGGTGTCCATGGCGGAAGAACAGGTGGAAAAGGGAGCTAAGATTCTGGATGTCAATATGGGGATGAATGGGATTGATGAAAAGGAGATGATGCTCCAGGCCATTTATGAGCTGACGTTGGCAGTAGATGTTCCTCTTAGCATTGATTCAAGCTATGTGGATGTGGTGGAACAGGCGCTCAGGATTTATCCGGGAAGGGCACTGATCAATTCCATTTCTCTGGAGCCTGAAAAGTTTGAAAAACTGATCCCAGCGGCAAAAAAGTACGGCGCCATGTTTATCCTGCTTCCTTTGTCGGACCAGGGCCTTCCAGAAAATATAGAAGAAAAGAAAGAGATCATCCATAAGATCCTGGATGAGGCGAAACGTCACGGCTTGTCCGAAAGGGATATCGTAGTTGACGGACTGGTGGGGACCATTGGTGCCAATAAGAGGGCGGCGCTGGAGGTGCTGGAGACCATCCGCTACTGTCGGGAGGAGCTGGGAACAGCGACGGTCTGTGGACTCTCTAATATTTCCTTTGGACTACCAGAAAGGCAGTTTGTCAACAGTGCTTTTCTGACGATGGCGATCGCTGCCGGGCTGACGATGGCCATCGCAAATCCCAACCAGACCTTGCTTGCCAATGCGGCGCTGGCTTCGGATCTGCTTTTGAATAAGCCGGAAGCGGATCTGAAGTATATCAATGGAGTGGCAAAGGCACAGATCTCGGCAGATGTGCCTAAGCAGCCGCAGGCTCAGGAAGAGACGGGAGTTCACCCTCTCTTCACTGCTGTAGTAAAGGGCAAAGAGGGACAGGTGCTGGAGCTGGTAAAGAAAGAACTGGAGCGGGGAGAGTCCCCGGCGGCGATCATAGACTCTTACCTGATTCCGGCGATCAATCATGTGGGTGAGCTCTTTGAAAAGGGGACCTATTTTCTTCCTCAGCTGATCGCCAGTGCAGAGACTATGGAGAAGGCGATTGATCATCTGGAGCCGCTGCTGGCAAAAGAACGGGGCAGTGAAAAGCTGGATACGGTGGTTATGGCGACGGTGAAAGGGGATATTCACGACATCGGAAAAAATCTGGTGGTGCTCATGCTGAAAAATTATGGCTATGAGGTCATTGATCTGGGAAAAGATGTGGAAAGCCAGAAAATCCTGGATACAGCTAAAAAAGAGAAGGCATCTGTGATCGGCCTCTCGGCGCTGATGACCACAACAATGACGGAGATGAAACATCTGGTGGAGATGGCGAAAGAACAGGGCTGCCAGGCAAAGATCATCATCGGAGGCGCTGTTGTCACTGAGAGTTACGCCCAGGAGATCGGGGCAGATGGATATTCCAAGGATGCCAGGGAAGCAGTGAAGTTAGTGAACCGTTTGTTGGGACATGAGATGTAAATAAGTCTGTCCGCTCAGGCAGGCGTTACCATAAAGGAAAGTCAGAAAATGAAGATGATCGATGTGATTATACCGGTCTACCGGCCGGATGAAAAGCTGGAACAGCTGATCCAGAAATTGAATACCCAGACGAGGAAGCCGGAGCATGTATTTTTTATGCAGACGCTGACAGGCGGCGAAGAGGACGAGCGGGTACGGAGGATACTTGAGAAAGCGGACCGGGGGAAGATCGTGACCCTGCCAAAGAGCGAATTCGACCACGGCGGCACGAGAAATCTGGGTGCTTCTCTGTCAAAGGCGGACTATATGCTGTTTATGACCCAGGATGCCGTTCCGGCGCAGGATACACTGGTGGAAAAACTTTGTGCTTCCTTCGAGAGCCATGAACGGGTGGCGGCAGCTTATGGAAGGCAGCTGCCGGGAGAACAGTCAGGGGTGATCGAGAGGTATACCAGAGAGTTTAATTATCCGCCGGAGAGTTCTGTGAAGGAGAAAGCAGATCTGGACAGGCTTGGGATCAAGACCTTTTTCTGTTCCAATGTATGTGCCATGTACCGTCGGGATATTTATGAGAAACTGGGAGGATTTGTCACCCGGACGATCTTTAACGAGGATATGATCTTTGCGGCGGGGCTCATCCAGGCGGGGTACCGCATCGCCTATGCGGCGGAGGCAGAGGTGGTCCACTCCCATAAATACACTTACTGGCAGCAGCTGACAAGGAATTTTGACCTGGCTGTCTCCCAGAGACAGTACCGGCAGATCTTTGAACAGGTCCGCTCCGAATCCGAGGGTATGAGACTGGTAAAGGATACGATGAAATATCTGATGAAACATGGGAAATGGTACCTGATCCCCGATCTGGTACTGCAGAGCGGTTTCAAATGGATGGGCTACAAACTGGGACTGCGGTATGAGAGTCTTCCCACAGGACTGGTGAAAAAATTCAGTATGAACAAAAGCTATTGGAATGAGAGGTGTTGATGTGGCAGAAGTTCACATTGTATTGACGACCTACAACGGAGAAAAATATTTGAGAGAGCAGCTGGATTCCATTTTGGCAAATACCTTTCAGGATGTGGTGGTGGAGATCTGCGACGACGGTTCCACAGATTCTACACTGGATATTGCCAGGGAGTACGCGGGGCGGTATGATCAGGTTTCTTTGTATCAAAATGAAAAAAATCTTGGATATACGAAAAATTTTCTCGAGGGCATTAGACGGAGCAGGAGCCCCTACATCATGCTTTGTGACCAGGATGATTTATGGCACCGGGATAAGATTGAAAAGACACTCCGTCGGATGAAGGAAATGGAGTCACAGAACGGGACTGACGTCCCTTTGATGGTATTTACGGACGCCATGAATTTTGACAGCGGCAGCGGGGAAGAGTTGGGATCTTTTCATAAAAGCAGCCATCTGGATGTAAAAAGGCTTGACAGTGCCCATCTTTTTATGGAAAATAAATGTATCGGCTGTACGGTTATGATGAGTGGGGCGATCCGGGGATATCTGCAGGAGCTTCCGGATGAAATCCGGGTTCATGACTGGTGGCTTGCCCTGATCTGCAGTAATTTTGGGAAAATTTCCTATATTGACGAAACCACCTTGCATTATCGGCAGCACAGTGGTAATATGATTGGCGGAAGCGGTTTTTCAGATTATGTGAAGACACGTCTTTCCGACCTGCGCGGCCAGCGCCAGGCGATCCGGCAGACGTTTCTGCAGGGAAAGGCATTTTACAGGGTGTTTGGAGACAGGCTTTCCGGGGAAAAAAGACAGATTGCACAACGTTTTGCCAGAATGGCAGAGGAGGGTGCGGTCCGTCGAAGGGCAGATATGATACGTTTTGGTTTTTGTAAAAGTGGTTTTGTGAGAAATGCAGCGCTGTTCTGGCTGATCTGACAGAACTTGGGAAGATGCCTGAGCCGCTGATGCGGCCAGCAGGCATTAAGCAGGAAACGGAGGATAAAATGGCAAAGAAAAATAAATCCGGAAAAAAACGGGTAGTAGGGAAAGTGTTTCTGGTGATTGGAATCATCATCAGCATGGCGGCAGGAAGTATGCTGGCGGCGGCTCAGCACGAGGTGAACGGTTCCCTTAATCTCTTAAATTTTGATAAGAAGAACTCTCTGGATAAGGTAGACGTATCCAAGTATGATACCGTCAGCGATTCGGAGATCATTAATATTCTTTTGGTGGGAGCGGATAAAAACCTGGATGAACAGAATACCGGAGGAGCGGCGAGGCGTTCTGACTCAATGATGATCGCTACACTGGATATGAAGCACAAAAAACTGAAAGTGACATCTCTGATGCGGGACATGTATGTGGAAATTCCCGGACATGGAAGCCGTAAGCTGAATGCGGCATATTCACTGGGGGGGATCAAGCTTCTCTATGAGACCATCGCGAAAAATTTTGGAATTAAGATGAAAGGGTATGCAGAAGTGAATTTTGATGCCTTTGTGGAAGTGATCAATGCGGTGGGCGGAGTGGAGGCTACACTGACAGAATCTGAGGCAGTAAACTTAAATGATACCAATTATATCAAGCGTAAGAAATATAGAAATGTAAAAGTAGGAAAGCAGGTTCTGAACGGTTACCAGGCCCTGGGCTACTGCCGGATCCGGCACGGGAAATGGAAAAATGACCATTATCCGGCTGTTCTTACGGCCTCCGGCAAGGGAGATGATTATGGAAGGGCAGAGAGACAGCGTCTTGTGATCCAGGCACTCTTAAAGAAAGTAAAGTCCATGTCACCGGCCAAGTGGCTTGATCTGGTGGATATTATTCTTCCCAACGTAAAGACGGATCTGGATAAGGATGACATCAAGTCCTATCTGATGGCAGTTGTGAAGATGGGAACCACAGAACTCAAACAATTCAGTCTTCCGATTCAGAATGGATATACCAGCCAGAAGATCAATGGAGAGGACTGTCTGGTACCGGATCTGCCAAAGAATAGAGAGGCACTGGAGAAATTTATTTTTGAAAAGCAAAAAAAGTAGTGAGGGAGACGGAGGAATGAAATGTTCAGCCGGGTTGACAATCTTCTTTGAAATTGGTAAAATAATTGTTTGAGAAGCAAATTAAGGAGTGAATCAAATGAGAAAGATGGTATTGTCCATTTTGATAGATAACACACCGGGGGCGCTATCCCGGGTAGTGGGACTGTTTAGCAGACGAGGCTATAATATTGACAGCCTCACTGTAGGGGAAACCGAAAATACAGCGGTTTCCAGAATGACGGTAGCAGTGACCGGAGACGGGATCATACTGGATCAGATTGAGAAGCAGATCTGCAAGCTGGAAAATGTGATCCTTGTGAAGGAGCTCACCGGGGACGCTTCCGTGTGCCGGGAGCTTATCCTGGTGAAAGTGGCAGCTTCCAGGGAGGAAAGGCCTTCCATTAATGCTATTGTAGAAATTTTCCGAGCTAAGATCGTGGATGTTGCATCGGACTCCATGATGATCGAGCTGACCGGCAGCCAGGCGAAGCTGGATGCCTTTACCAAGCTGTTAGATGGCTATGAGATCCGCGAGCTGGTGCGTACAGGAATAACCGGACTGGCGAGGGGACAATTGGATGAATGAGGCAGCAAAAATTGAAATTGGCTGCAGTGTGATACGGGAAACCATCCGCCAGTAAAACGGCGGGGCTTTATATTAAATTAAATTTAGGAGGAACAGTAAAATGGCAGACGCAAAGATTTTTTATGAAAGTGACTGTAACCTTGGACTTTTGGATGGCAAGACGATTGCTGTCATTGGTTATGGCAGCCAGGGACATGCACATGCATTAAATGCAAAAGAAAGCGGTTGTAATGTAATTATCGGTTTGTATGAAGGCTCTAAATCATGGGCAAAGGCAGAGGCTCAGGGATTTAAAGTATATACAGCAGCAGAGGCTGCAAAACAGGCAGACATTATCATGATCCTGATCAACGATGAACTTCAGGCAAAATTGTACAAGGAGTCCATCGAGCCAAACCTTGAGGCTGGAAATATGCTCATGTTTGCTCATGGTTTCAACATTCATTTCGGACAGATCGTACCTCCGAAAGATGTGGATGTAACAATGATCGCTCCAAAGGGACCAGGACATACAGTACGCAGTGAGTATCAGGCAGGCAAAGGAGTTCCATGTCTGGTAGCAGTACATCAGGACGCGACAGGAAAGGCTCAGGATATGGCGCTTGCTTATGCGCTGGCGATCGGTGGTGCAAGAGCTGGTGTGCTTGAGACGACCTTCCGTACTGAGACAGAGACAGACCTGTTTGGTGAGCAGGCAGTACTTTGCGGCGGTGTTTGTGCACTGATGCAGGCAGGTTTTGAGACTCTTTGCGAAGCTGGTTACGATCCACGTAATGCGTATTTTGAATGTATCCATGAGATGAAACTGATCGTTGACCTGATCTATCAGAGTGGTTTTGCGGGAATGCGTTATTCCATTTCCAACACAGCAGAATATGGTGATTACATCACAGGTCCAAAGATCATCACAGAGGATACAAAGAAGGCGATGAAGAAGATCCTCAGCGATATTCAGGACGGTTCTTTTGCGAAGGAATTCCTTCTGGATATGTCAGAGGCAGGCGGACAGGCACATTTCAGAGCTATGAGAAAGCTTGCTGCAGAGCATTCATCTGAAGTTGTAGGGGAAGATATCCGTAAGCTGTACAGCTGGAATGGTGAGGATAAACTGATCAACAACTAATGTGAATTATCAGAACCAATACAGCCCGGTTGGCATCACACTGACCGGGCTTTTTATTCGTAAAGGCTCAAGCCGTGCATTCCAGAAACAATGGCACATTTGTGCTTGCACAAAAATGGGGCATTGTTTCCTGGAATATAGGGCGCAGCCCGCGATGACGAGCCCGCGGAGCGGGCGAGGAATGCGCACGGCGAAGCTGGTAAGGGGC
>CAMTDY010000134.1 GCA_947070915.1 uncultured Roseburia sp. | reverse complement strand
ATATATGACAATGACCACAACCTCAGCCACGATCTCCCGGTTCCCAAACATAAGCCGTGGCAGGGCATTCAACAGCATGATCACTTCATATACGGCAAGTGGATAGATCCATGCCATTTTTTTATTCTTTGAAACATAATAATTTCCCATAATAAGAGCAATATCAAGCACGATCACCAACATCAGCACACATTTATAGGTGCCGGAGACCAGACTGGCAGAGCTAGTAGATATAATAGAATTTTTCAGTTCTTCCTTTCCATGATAGGTGCCCCCATTGATCTGAAGGGCGAGATAAAAGCTATGGCAGTATGGATAGACCAGATCCAGTGCGATTCTGCCTAATCCAAAACCAATCCCCACCGTAGCACTGCGGTAAATGGATATTTTCTTCTGATTTGTAAGATAAATACCCCAGTACAGAGCAGCCACCGTACACAGGGTAGTAAGGATCGTAAGCAGTACATTCAGAAGGACCTCTCGAGCCGTCCCATTCATGCTCCCCCAAAAAGGAAGTCTGTAAAGAAACACCCCGCCTCCAAATATATAAAATACATACTGCCAGACATAGCCCAGCACACCGTATCCGAACGCTCCCGGAAGTCCTGTCTCCAGAGCACTGGACCGCCTGCTGATCATAAGATAAGGAACTGCAGCGGCGGCAATTCCCACGACCACACATACCAGCATAAGAACCATATTAAACGTTGAAACCATTATTTCTACCTGACCTTTCTTCTCCCGGAGGCACTGCCGGCATCTTCCTGCCTGGGCGGCTCCATACGTAAGATATCATATGTCACAGTATAAGCCATCCGGTGAAAAAAGTCAACAAACCCTAGGCATCCACTTCCTGATTCCGGATGATAACCGGGATCAGGTGGGCCAGTTCCTCTTTCAATTCATCCAGTCCCACAGGCTCCTGATAAAGGATCACATTGTAGCAGGTGGAATTTACCAGCTCCACGATCATATAGATCATAAGCTCATGGTTCCGGAAAGTTCTTCCGGAGCTCTGGATCAATTCGGTATACCAGTCATAGAAGCTGTCGGAAACCTCGTTGCCTCCCTCCAGGATCACCTTGTGGAAGAGACCCCATTGGAGATTTTTGGATATAAACTCCAGCATCCGCTTGTCGGCATCCAGCTCGTCAATGATGATGTCCACCAGCTGGATCACCGTCTCTTCCAGACTGTCCGCCCTCTTATCCCGCATCTTCTCCCGGACCACAGAAAAGAGCTTTCCAGCCTTTTCCGTGATCAGGGCGGTGCGGATATCGAATTTATCCTTAAAATAAAGGTAAAATGTTCCCTTTGCCATCTCCGCCTGTTTGACAATATCCGAGATGGAGGTATCAAAGATCCCCTGGGAGGTGAACAGGTCATAGGCTGCTGTCAGCAGCGCCTCTCTCTTTTGTTTTTTCTTTTCGTCTAATTTTCCCATGGTTCCATCTCCTTCTGGCGGTATCTGTTACTCCTCTTTCTCATTGCCGATCTCTTCTGTCTCAATGATGAATTTCACTTCCCCGTCCATTCCATCACCAATACCGGTAAAGTTCGTGTATTCCCCGGAGATATCCAGCAAAGCAGAAAGCCGGTCTTTCAGTCCTTCAAAATCATCTTCGTAAATTCTGTTGATCTCCTGGATACCCTCTCTGTCGAACTTCTTCATGCCATCGAGAAGCTCCTGGGAACCATCTCCCAATTTACCGATCCCGTCAGAGACCTGCCCCGTCGCTTTATCCAGCTTCCGGCTTCCTTTTTTCAGTTCCCCGGCACCGGAGATCAGCTGCCGGCTTCCTTTTTTTACGGACTTCCCTGCTTTCAGAAGCTTCTTCGCCCCTGCCAGCAGTTTCCGGTCATTCTGGCTCAGTTTGTCACTTCCATTTTTCAGTTTCTCGATATTTGCCGTCAGGGCACTGACACTGGAGCTCATCTTTCCGTCCGCTCCCCGCAGAGAAGCAGATTTGCCGGAGATCGCCTGCGCCCCCTCAACCATCTGTTTCACTCCGCCAGATACCTGGTCGGCGCCCTTTTTCAGATCACTTTCCTCACCGGTAGCCTTTACCAGCGCTGACACACTGTTCTTCTGCCCCTCAGACAGCTCTTTTAATTTTTCGGCATAAGCCAGCAGGGTCTGTTTCTGCACCTCGTCGCTGCACTGCGCCGCCTGTGCCTGGATTCCTTTCACCAGCTGGTCATAATTGTCATAGGTGCTCTCCAGTGTAGAAAGATTGGTATGAAGGGTAGAAATGCCGGAAGCCACGCTGGCGGCACCAGCTTTCAGGGCATCTCCCGTCTTCTTCTCCCCAAGTGTATCTACTGCTGTAGTATACTGCTTGATCCCCTCTGAGAATTGTTTATAACTGCCAGGCATATCCTTCACCGCCTGATACAGCTGCTTATTGCCATCGGTGATCTGCTTTGCCCCATTTACATAGGAAGAAGTTCCCTCTGCCAGATCATTCACGCCGCTCACATACTCTTTGACTCCCTTCTCCAGCTTCTTCCCACTCTTTGCCAGGGTGTTGATCCCCTTATTTAAATCCTTTTCCCCTTTGGCATATTCATCAAATTTTTTCTCCAGCTCCTCGATGCCGTTGGACAGGGAATCGGTCCCATCTACCAGTTCCTCAGAGGCCTCTGTCAACGTCTCCAGTTTTTCCTCCAGCTCTTCAAAGGTATCGCTGTCCTCCAGATCAAGGTCTGACAAAAGGCTGGCGCTGGCATAGGTAAAGGTGTTCCCAATGGAAAAATCTTTTACATCCGCCGATACAGTAAATTCCTCCTGGAATTTCTCCGCCAGCTCACCGCTGACATCCAGGCTCTCTGCCATACCGGGAACGCCAAAACCTACAACAATATTGTTGGAACCCTCGTTAATAACCTTGCCACCGTCCACTTCTACATTGGTAAATTTATCCGTGGGCAGGATCAGGCCCGTCGCCATAAAGAATGGGGTATACATCTTCTGTTTCTTTCCGTCTATGGTCTTTGTCACTCTGGAATGGTTGGTATAGGACACCCGGATCTTCAGGGCGCCGCTTTTTTCCGGCAGTTCCTCCGGTAAAATCTCCTTGCCATCCAGTTCGTAGACCAACTTTACACTCACCGGCAGCTCCTTATCCGTCGTGCCCTGATAATAAATATCCTGGGCGCCGGCATTCCAGTTCACCCCGTCCCCACTCTGTTCAAAGGTCTCATCCCCCTTTACATTGGTGATATCCTTCAATTCTGACTTATCTTTTAATGTACCATTTATTCCCGCATTTTTCAACCAGTCCGATACGGTGATCTTCTCCGCATCCCCATCGGCATCGGCATTAACATAGACGGATTCTTCTTTGGTCACCTTCTCTGCCTGGATCATGGAACCATTTCCCAGAACCAGGCTGGTCACTACAAGACCTGATACGATTGTTTTCCCTACCCGGCTTAATTTACGATTTCGATTCATAACACATCTTCCTTTCTATTATCTTAATAATCTATTTTTCTCATATCCCAGGTGGTCTTACAGATCACCTTGTCAAGCAATGTCAGCATGGCTGGCAGGATACAGATCACCACTAAAGTACTGATCACCGCCCCCCTCGCCAGCAGCGTCGTGATGGAACTGATCATATCAATGCTGGAATATACACACACGCCAAAAGTAGAAGCAAAAAAACTGATTCCGCTTATGATGATGGACTTGATGGAAGTTCTGTGGGCGATTGCCACTGCTTCCTTTTTTGTCTTCCGGTTTACCACCCGTTCCTTGTGATAGCGGGTGGTCATCAGGATCGCATAGTCCACGGTAGCCCCCAGCTGGATCGTCCCGATGACGATACTTGCTACAAAGGGCAGGCTGGTATTGCTGTAATAAGCAAAGGACATATTGACAAAGATAGCGAACTCGATCACGCTGACGAGGATCACCGGAAGCGAAATAGATTTGAACACCAGCAATATGATGAGGAAGATCGCCGCGATGGAAATATAATTGACACTGGCAAGATCCACATCCGTCACATCCGCCAGGTCCTTCGTCAGCGGCGCCTCTCCGATCACCATGGACTCCTCGCTGTGTTTTTTCACAATATCATTGATCTTGGAGATCTGGTCATTCACCTCATCCGTCGCCGTTTTATAATTGGAACAGATAAACTGCAGCTCATAGTTATCGCTCATCAGCATATCCCTGTATTTGGCGGGGATCATGTCATCGGGAACGCTGGCCCCTACAAAGGAATTGATCCCCAGCATCCATTTGACTCCATCCACCTTTTCGATCTCTTCCCGCATGTCGTTCTTTTCTTTCACCGACAGACCGTTTTTCAGAAGAAGCACGTGCATATTATTCATATTAAATTTCTCTTCCAGCTTCTTATTGGCAACTGCCGAATCCAGTGTCTGGGGCAGGGAACTGTCAATATTATAATAAACCTCAATGTTATGATTCCCATAAAATGCCGGATAAAATGCAGCGGCAAAAATAATCAGCGCCACGATATAATGTTTGGATATAAATTTACTCGTTCTCTCAAATTTCGGGAAAATATTTTTGTGGGTAGTTTTTTCGATCCACTTGTCAAAAATAAGGATCATAGAGGGCAGCAGAGTCACACAGGCGATCACTCCGATCACAACTCCCTTTGCCATCACGATTCCAAGATCCTTGCCCAAAGCAAAGGTCATAAAACAGAGGGCCACAAAACCGGCTACCGTTGTCACGGAACTTCCGACCACAGACTTAAAGGTATTTCCGATGGCATGTGCCATGGCGCGGTCTTTGTCCCCCTCGAACCGGATCTTATTTGCCTGATAGCTCTCCAGCAGGAAGATGGAATAATCCATCGTCACTCCCAGCTGCAGCACCGCCGTCAGTGCCTCTGTAATATAAGAAATCTCTCCGAGGAAAATATTGCTCCCCAGATTATAAAGAATGGAAACCCCGATGCCGAGAAGAAAGATTACAGGGGTAACGAGGGATTCCATCGTCAGCAGAAGTACCAGCAGTGACAATGTCGCCGCGATCACCACATAGATGGGCATCTCAGCCAGTGCCAGATTCTTGATGTCTGTCACCACGCCGGACATTCCGCTGATAAATGCCTGGTCTTTCACGATCTCTCTCATCTCTGTGACCGCTTCCATGGTATCATCTGACGATGTGGTATCGTCAAACAGAGCGATCATCATAGTGGCGTCACCGTTAAATAGTGCTTCTTTCAGATCTCCCGGCAGCATCTCTGTGGGCAGTGAGATATCCGCCACAGAATCATACCAGATGATCTTTTCCACATGATCCACATCCTGGAGTTTTTCCTTAAGTTTCACCACATCTTTGTTTTCCATGTGTTCTACCACGATCATGGAAAATGCTCCCATGCCGAACTCATCTACCATGATATCCTGTCCTTCCACCGTCTCCAGTGTGTTGGGAAGGTAACTGAGAACATCATAGTTTACTCTCGTCATGCTCATTCCGATCACGGACGGAATGAGGAGCAGAACACCGATGATAAGTATGATATATTTGTGTCTCGTAACAAATTTGCCAAACTTATTCATACTTATTGCCTCCTTTTTTAATGCTTTTCCATAAAAATGACCATTAGTCATTTTAATCTACGCACTTAGTGTAGCACAAAAATGACTAATGGTCAATATCTAATTTTAAAAAAATTTCCACCTGGCGCGGCCGTCAGAAATCACAGCTGTCCAGGGGGAAATTTTTTTCTTTTTATGATTTGAGCAAATATTCCGTAGTAAGCATATCCACACTGAAATCCTTGACAAGTTCACAGGCCCGGGAGACGGAATTTACAGTCCACACATTTACTTTCCGCCCATTGTCATGAAGAAGTGACACATCCGAGGCAGTGAGAAGTGTATGCCTGGCATCCAGGTCAATCTGGTTCTCGATACACCAGTTGATAACATCGCTGCTGACCGGCTCAAGCTTATTGTCACTTTCTGCCCCATATACATACTGAAGACCTTCTTTGAATACCCCTTCGATCTTTTTCAAGGCGAGAAGATTGGACTTATGCACGCTGATAAAGTAAGTGCGTTCCAGCAGACCTTTCTTTTTAACCTGACTTACGATCTCTTTGAGTTCCTTTTCCGTATATTCTACCTTAAGCTCGATAAAGGGATGCACCGTGCTGCTTTCAGATAAAATTTCCAGGTACTCTTCCAGCGTGGGCACTGTCAGATCCGGATACAGGGAAATATTTCGTCCCCCGGTGATCTTAAATTTTTTCAGCTGCTGCAGATCCAGATTCGAGATATCCAGATTATATCCGCACATCCGGTTCAGATCCGCATCGTGCATGATCACAAAATTTCCATCATAAGTCTTTCTCAGATCGCATTCAACCCCATAAAATCCATTCTGGACTGCCAGCTCAAATGCCACTGTCGTATTTTCCGGGGCCTCCGAACTATACCCCCGGTGTGCGATCAATTTTTCGTTCTGAAGTTCCACCTTAAATACCTCCACTTCTACCGCAGCCGAAGCTCTGCCATCCGCTGCATCTACCCGGATCGTCGTTGTTCCTGTGTTTACTCCTGTGACCACCCCCAGCTGGGACACCTTCGCCACTGCCGGATCTGAACTGCTGTAGCGGACATTGCGGTTAGAGGCATTGGAAGGCTGTACAGAGGCATTGATGGTCACCGTCTTTCCCGCTTCCAGCTGGATCTTCCCCTCTGCATTCAGACGCACGGACTGGGATGGAACCCGCACGTTTACCCGGCAGGAGGCCTTCTTGCCGGAACCGTCTGTACTGTAGGCTGTGATCGTCGCTGTTCCTTTGGACTTTCCATAGACGATTCCCGTTTTGGACACCGTGGCCGCGCTTTTATTGGAAGTGCGGTACTCAACTTTTTTGATCGTAGCCTGGGAAGGGGAGACTTTCGTTCCAAGGCTGGCGGATGAACCCACATCCAGATCCATGGCACTTCCCTGTATATTTACCTTATTCACCTTTTTTCCCACGCGTACCTGCAGTTTTGCAAATTTGCCAGAACCATCCTTTGCCCTGGCTGTGATCGTGGCTTTTCCATATTTTTTCCCACGGATCACTCCCTTTTGATTTACCGAGACCACTTTTTTTCTGGAACTGCTCCACTTTAATTTTTTATCCGCACCTTTTTTAGGCTTAATCTTTACCGTTATCTTTTTCTTTTCCCGTTTATTGATAAGCAGATATTTCCCGGAACTCTTAAATTTTACAGAAGATATCTTTTTCGTCTTCGCCTCAGATTCGGCAGCATGCATTCCCGACAGCAAAAATCCGGAAACTGCCACTGCAATCCCCGCCCGTATTATATTTTTCCAATTCATTCTCATTTCTCTTCCTCTCCTGACAATACGAAAAATCGCAACGGATCCCGTCACTGGCATCGCTTAAAGATGTTATGCAGAAAGCATACTTTATAATTATAGCATTTTATTGTCATTTCTGCCACCTTTCCCTGTAAAAAATTTTGCAGCCATTCTTT
>CAMTDY010000133.1 GCA_947070915.1 uncultured Roseburia sp. | reverse complement strand
GTATTATGCTGCAAGCGGCATATGTCATCAGTTATATGCTTCAGAATGGCCTGAAAAATCCATTTATGGAAAAGATGCATGTACAGTTTGCTGTGATCATAGGACTGCTTTATATATGTGTGGGCTTTTTCTGCGAGGGGTACAAAAATATTCTGCGCAGGGGGTACATGGCGGAGTTAAAGAGCAGCATAAAGATGGTCACCTTTACTGTGTTCCTTATGATCGGTTATCTTTTTCTGACCCGGAACAGCATAACCTATTCCCGGTTTCTCGTCTCCTGGCTGTGGGCAGACGGAATGTTTTTGATTTATATAGAAAGAACGGTCTGGAAATCCCTTATCCGGAAAAAAATGGAGGGGACGGCAAGAAAGCGGGCGGTCGTTCTTGTGTCTTCGGTTTCGCTGGCAAATGAGACGATCCACAGCCTGCAGCAGCTTGACAATATGGATTTCCAGATCATTGGGATTACTTTGGCGGAAGAGGGGAGCTATGCCAGCATTGCCGGTATTCCGGTGATCGGGGGCATGGAAGAAAGCATTGATTATTATTCCAGCCATGTGGTGGATGAGGTATTCATCCGTATTCCCCCGGAGCAGCCACTCCCCCAGGAATTCATTTCCCAGTGCCTTGATATGGGGCTTGCGGTTCACCTGAATCTGGAAAAGCGGCTGGAGATCCATATTCATCAGGAGGTTCAGAAGCTGGGGGATTTTACCGTGCTCACAGCGTGTATGAGCAGCGTCACATCGCGGCAGATGTTTGTAAAGCGCCTGCTGGACATCGTAGTCAGTCTGTTTGGTATCATGATCACAGGTGTTATCACTTTGATCGTAACACCAATTATTTTGGTTCAGAGTCCGGGACCGGTCTTTTTTAGGCAGAAGAGGGTCGGCAGGGGAGGAAGAACATTTTACATCTATAAATTCCGCTCCATGCACCAGAATGCGGAGGAGTGTAAAGCCGCGCTGATGGCGGATAACGAGATGGATGGTCCTATCTTTAAAATCGAAAATGATCCCCGTGTATTTCCTTTTGGACGGGTGATGCGCAAATGGAGCATTGATGAGTTCCCTCAGTTCTTTAATGTTCTGAAAGGGGACATGAGTCTGGTGGGGACCCGGCCGCCTACGGTGGATGAGTACCAGCAGTATCAGGCGCATCACAAAAAAAGACTGGCAGCCAAGCCGGGTCTGACCGGTCTCTGGCAGATCAGCGGACGGAGCAGTATAGCGGATTTTGAGGAGATCGTCCGGCTGGATTCCGATTATATCAATAATTGGCATCTTGGATTAGACATAAAGATATTATTTTACACCGTATTGGTTGTACTTGGGAAGAAAGGAGCCAGCTGATGAGATTTGTAGATATTCATACCCACATACTTCCGGGAATTGACGATGGAGCGGAGGACTGGGAACAGACTAGAAGGATGCTTAAGCTTCAGGCAGAAGAGGGCGTTACGGATATTATTGCCACGCCGCATTTTGACCTGGAAAATAACCGCCAGTCATCCGAAAGGATTCAGGAACTGACCGGGCAGGTAAATCAGGCCGCCAGGGAACTGTCTCTGGGGATTACGGTACATCCAGGCAGTGAGGTGCTGTTCTCACCAGAAATTCCGGAGGCATACCGCCGGGGAGAGATCCCGACGCTGGCCCGGAGCCGCTATCTTCTTGTGGAATTTTTTCCTAGGAGTTCATATCAGGAGATCTGGGAGGGGATCCGCGAACTGTGCCTGCAGGGTGCCATTCCCATAATTGCCCATATTGAACGCTATGGGTGTCTGATGAATCAGTATGACCGCCTTTTTGAGCTGGAAAAGATCGGTGCGCTTATGCAGATGAATGGCCGTAGCCTGCTGGGGAAAATATGGGACAAGCGGGTCCGCATGTGCCGGAAGCTCGTCGTTAACGGTTTTATCCACTTTCTTGGGAGCGACTGTCACAATGAGACGGAGCGTCCCCCGAAGATGCAGGCTGTGTATGAAGCAGTTAAAAATACATGTGGCGAAGAACCGGCGAAAGCCCTGGTAAGGGAGAATGCCATCCACATACTGGAGAAAACATTTTTGTAAGACAACGCAGCAGGGCCTGCAGAAAAAATATCGTTTTTAATTGGAGGATAAGATGTATCATAACGAGGAAGATGAAATAGAAATTGATCTGAGGGAGCTGTTCCATGTTCTTCTGTCAAGAGTATGGATCATCCTATTGGCAGGAATTATTTTCGCAGGGGGGGCCGGGGTGATCTGTAAATTTATCATAACCCCGATCTATGCGTCTACAACGCAGCTCTGTATCCTTAGCAACACGACTTCCATTGCCTCGCTTTCGGATCTCGCCATCGGAACCCAGCTGACCCAGGACTACATTGTAGTAGCCCAGAGCCGTCCGGTGGTGGAGGAAGTCATAGAAAATCTTGATCTGGACATGACCTACGAAGAACTTCTGAAGGTCACAACAGTAGAAAACCCAGCGGATACCCGGATCCTTACTATCACTGTAACAAACCCGGATCCCCATCTTGCGAAGCAGATCGTGGACCAGTATGCAGAAATATCCAGGAACAGGATTGCAGAGCTGATGGATATCAATGAGCCGGGTGTCATTGAAAAAGGCCATGTGGCAGAATACAAGACCAGTCCCCTGACAGGCAGAAATTCTTTTATTGCAGGAATTATCGGAATCCTGTTCGCTGCTGTCTGCATCAGCGTGCGCTATCTGATGGACGACACGATCAAAAGTTCGGAGGACATCGAGAAGTATCTGGGGCTCAATACCATCGGTATCCTGCCAATAGACGAGAGCGGCGTCCGTGAGGGACAGCGGGAAGCGCTGGCAAAACAGGCGGCGAAAAAGCGCCGCAAACGAAGTAAAAGAAAAAAGGGAGGCAGTGACGAATGAAGAAGATCGAGTTTGGCAAAGTGGACAAGCTTAGCTACCGTTCCAATGAATCTTTCAAAACACTGAGAACAAACATCCAGTTCAGCGGTGAGGATATCCACACCATTGCTTTCACCAGCAGCACTCCCAATGAGGGCAAATCAAGCGTAACTTTTAATCTCAGCCGTTCTTTCGCAGAGAACGAAAAGAAAGTCCTTCTCATCGATGCGGACCTGCGCAAATCTGTTCTGGCGGGGCGCTACAAACTGGGTGCGGTGGACGCCGGCCTCACCAATTACCTGTCGGGACAGTCCTCTCTGGAAGATGTCCTGCTTGAGACAGACATCCCCAACATGCATATGATCCTGTCTGGTCCCTATGCCCCAAACCCGGCTGAGCTTCTCGGAACGGAAAAGTTTACCCGCATCGTTTCTGGTTTCCGCAGCCAGTATGACTATGTACTGATTGACTGCCCGCCCCTCGGCTCGGTGATCGACGCCGCCATTGTGGCAAAGGAGACCGACGGAGTCGTCCTGGTGATCGAGGACAACGCCATCAGCTACCATTTCGCCCAGGAAGTGAAGTCCCAGCTGGAAAAGAGCAGCGCCCGTATCCTGGGAGCGGTGCTCAACAAGGTGCCGATGGAGAAGAAAGGGTATTATGGGAAGTACTACGGAAAGTATTATGGCAAATATTATGGAAAATACTACGGGAAGTATTACGGGACATATGGGGAGGAGTAGTTTGAGAATTGCGATGCTGGGACATAAGCGGGTACCATCCAGAGAAGGTGGAGTTGAGATTGTGGTGGAAGAACTAAGTACCCGGATGGTGCAGAAAGGATATTCCGTCACTTGTTACAACCGTACTGGCCATCATGTCAGTGGGAAAGAATTTGATGAAAAAGTGACGGATGAATATAAAGGTATAAAGCTTAAATCGGTCTTTACCATCCGTAAAAAAGGACTTGCAGCTATGAGTTCCTCTTTCTTCGGGGCTTTATGCTGTGCATTTTCAAATTACGATGTGGTGCATTTTCATTCAGAAGGACCGTGCGCTATGCTGTGGCTCCCCAAATTATTGGGTAAACGATGTATCGCAACGATACATGGCATTGACTGGAAAAGATCTAAATGGAACCGTTTTGCCAGTAGTTATATCAGAGTTGGAGAAAAGATTGCTGCAAAGTATGCAGATGAAGTAATCGTTCTATCAAAAAATGTTCAAAAATATTTTAAAGATGAATATGGAAGAAGAACAATATTCATTCCAAATGGTGTCAATCGGCCGGTTCTACGAAATCCACAGCTGATTTATGATCGGTTTGGACTGGAGAAGGATAATTACTTTCTTTTTCTGGGGCGCCTTGTTCCAGAGAAGGGGATCACATATTTAGTCAAGGCATTTAAAAAGGTCAGGACAGATAAAAAGCTTGTTATTGCCGGGGGCAGCTCGGATTCAGATGAATTTATGAAAGAATTAAAAAAACTCGTGAATGATGATAACAGGATTCTTTTAACCGGGTTTGTCCAGGGGCAGATGATGCAAGAACTGTACAGTAATGCTTATGTATATTGTCTGCCATCTGATCTGGAAGGTATGCCCCTCAGTTTACTGGAAGCAATGAGCTATGGAAACTGCTGTGTGGTATCAGACATAGCAGAGTGTACAGAGGTTGTGGAGGATAAGGCACTTGTTTTTAATAAGTCGGATATGGATAATTTACAAGAAATATTACAATATTCCTGCAATCATCCAGAAGAAGTACATTGGCTGAAAGAACGGGCTGCAGATTTTATTTGTGAGAAGTATAACTGGGATGATGTGGTAAAACGGACGTTGAAATTATATCATATTTAAATGTGGAAATCTATAAAGGAGAATAAAGAGAATGTCTGCTCGAAAGAAATTAAATGGAACGGTCATAGTTACATATCGTTGTAATGCACGTTGCTCTATGTGTAATCGATATAAAGCACCTTCCAGACCGGAAGAAGAAATTTCTCTGAAAACGATTAAAAAACTGCCTAAGATGTATTTTACTAATATTACAGGTGGTGAACCTTTTATTCGTACTGATTTGAAGGAAATAGTACATGAACTATACAAAAAGAGTGACCGTATTGTTATTTCAACGAATGGTTTTTTTACGGACCGTATTGTTGATTTGGCAAAAGATTTTCCGCAGATTGGCATTCGTATTTCCATTGAAGGGCTGGAACGGACTAATAATGAGATACGTGGACTTGAAGATGGTTTTAATCGAGGGTACATGACCCTTAGAAAGTTGCGGGAAATGGGAATGAAAGATGTTGGTTTTGGCATGACTGTCCAAGATAAGAATGCTAAGGATCTTGTTCCTTTATATAATATTTCTGCTGAAATGGATATGGAATTTGCTACGGCTTCGCTACATAACTCCTTTTATTTTGTAGAATCAAAAAATATTATTTATGATCGGCCAATGGTTGCGAAGAATTTTGAAGAGCTTATTAATGAGCTGCTAAAATCCAATATCCCTAAGAAGTGGTTTCGTGCTTATTTTAATCATGGTCTTATAAATTATATTTATGGTCAGCCTCGGCTACTTCCGTGTGATATGTCCTTTGATACATTTTTTATTGATCCTTATGGTGATGTAATGCCGTGTAATGGCACTATAAATAAGGAAGTTATGGGGAATCTTAACAATCAAACATGGAGTGGGCTGTGGAACTCTCCAGAGGCTGAAAGGGTTAGGCAAAAGGTGCATCATTGTGATAGGAAGTGTTGGATGATTGGTTCTGTATCTCCTGCGATGCATAAGTATATTTGGAAACCTGCATGGTGGGTTATCACTCATAAAATGAAGCATTTATTTGGTGGTAAATATAGTATGTACGAAAATAAAATTGTCAGAGATTATCGCGACGGCAAAATCACGAAAGAAGAACTGGATAAGTGTACTACATGTGATATGAATTGTGTTGTTAATAATGGATTGAGTGAGCCAAGTCAGGCTCAGCTGCTTGATAAGACGGGAGAAGAGATTGTAGAGGCTGATATTGTGGCACAGATGAACAAGGAGTAATTCAATGAAAAGAGCTTTAATTGTTTCAAATACATCTGGATTAGTTACATTATTTTTAAAAAATGACGTTGAATTGTTGCTTAAAAAGAATTATGTAATTGATGTTGCATGTAATACAGAATTCCCAGATTCAAATACAGAAGAATTTTTTGATAAATATTGTGATAAAGTATTTCACGTTCCATTTCCTATAAGAAATTTGGACTTGAACTTAATTTGGAAATCATATAAAGATTTGATCAATATTTTAAAACATACTCAATATGATTTGTTACACTGTCATAGTACGATTGCTGCGGTTTTAGCCAGGCAGTCGGGTATTAAGTATAGAAAAAATGGTATGAGGGTTATGTATACGTCTCATGGATTTCCCTTTTATAGCGGAAATCATGGAAGAAAGGCAAAATTTTTTAAAAAAATTGAGAATTATTATTCAAGGTATACAGACGGAATTATAACCATATGCAAAGAAGATTATGAAAATGCAATAAAAATGAAGTGCAAAAATGTCACTATGATGCATGGTGTCGGAGTGAACGTAGAAAGATTTATGAATATATCAATTGACAGAAGTGCCTATAGAGAAAATTTGGGCTTTGCATCAACGGATAAAGTAATTCTTTCAATTGGTGAGCTAAATACGAATAAAAACCATCAGATAGTCATAAGGGCAATTAGTGAGTTGAATGATCCTGACATTGTTTATGCCATTTGTGGAAGAGAGGTTACAGAATTGGGCAAAAAAAACGAATTAAAATTATTAGCAGATGAACTAAATGTTAGGCTGGCTTTTTTAGGATTTAGAAAAGACATAGCACAAATCTGCCACTCAGTTGAGATAGGTGCATTACCATCTTTTAAAGAGGGGCTGGGATTATCTGGTATAGAGATGTTAGCTTCCGGAATTCCAGTAGTTGGGTCAAACCGTCAGGGGATTAAGGACTATATTGTAGACGGAGTTACTGGATACCTGGCTGATCCAGAAGATAGCAGTTTATTTGCAGTTTCAATACAAAAATGCTTCGCTTTGTTAAATGACAATAATATTAAAAATAATTGTATAAGAAAGTCCCAGCATTTTAACATTGAGCAGGCACGTGAGACGATTCAAAAAATTTATCAAGTGATAGGAGTGTAATAATGAGAGTTTTACATATTTCTCTTGATACAGTTATGGGTGGAATAGAATCTTTTTTACTTAATGTCTATAAATTAATGGATAGAAAGAAGGTGCAGTTTGATTTTATAGAATATGGGGAAGAAGAAAGAGGCTTTGATTACAAATTTAAGGAGCTGGGATCAAAAATATATAAAATTCCAGATAGAAAGAAGCATCCCATTTTAGCAAGAAAGGAACTTGAGTTAATTTTAAAAAAAGAAAAGTATTCGGTTGTACACTTGCATAAAAACTCACTTTCTGAGATAGGGGCATTAGAAGTCTGTAAAAAAGTAGGAGTACCAACGATTATTCTTCATTCTCATAATTCAAGTAGAGATAACAAATTACTTGTTTTTTTACACAAATTTAATAAAGCTAGAATTGATTTAAATACTATTAAAAAATTTTCGTGCTCAAAAAAAGCTGCTAATTGGTTATATGGGTCTATGAAGGATGTTAAAACTGTCTCTTATACACATCTGACGCTGCCGACGATAAGGCTCGTGGTGTGG
>CAMTDY010000132.1 GCA_947070915.1 uncultured Roseburia sp. | reverse complement strand
ATGCGTTTCATGCTTGCATGAAAAAGCATGGCTTTTTGACCCGCAAAATACGAGCAAGCAGCCATTTTTCGGAGAAAAATGCGCGAATTGCGAGTATTTTAGGATTGCGGAAGCACATAGTGCGGAGCAATCCATGTATCATTCATCCTATCGCTTCTTTCATACTCCGCACGTACTCCCCTACTTTTTCCACACATTCTCTTCCATACTCTCCCACAATGCGGACAATGGCGCTCCCCACGATCACCCCATCCGATACCGCCGCCATGCTCTCCGCCTGCTCCGGCGTGGAGATTCCAAAGCCCACAGCACAGGGAATGTCGTTGACTTTTTTTACCTCACGGACCATCTCTGCCACTCCCTGGCTGATGCTGTCACGCACTCCCGTCACACCCAGGCTGGATACACAGTAGACGAATCCCCTTGCCTCGGCAGCGATCGCCTTGATCCGTTCTTTTGAGGTGGGGGCAATGAAGGAAATGACCTCCAGGCCGTATCTGTGGAATATCTGATCCATCTCTTCTTTTTCCTCAAATGGCACATCCGGCACGATCACACCAGCCATGCCGATCTCCCTGGTACGCTTTGCAAATTTTTCAATGCCATAAACAAAGATCACATTGGCATAGGTCATAAATACTATAGGTACATGAAAATGGTCCTTATTTTTTTCCAGCATATCAAATATTTTGTCCGTGGTGGTTCCCGCCGCCAGGGCTCTCTCGTCGGCCTGCTGGATCACAATGCCCTCTGCCACCGGATCAGAAAAAGGAATTCCCACCTCGATGAGATCTGCTCCATTTTCCTGCATGGCATAGAGAATCTTTTCGGTGGTCTCCAGATCCGGATCTCCCGCTGTGATAAATGGTATAAATGCTTTTTTATTCTGAAATGCTTCTTCTATTTTATTCATAAATATCAACCCCCCTGTATCTGGCGATCGCCGCCACATCTTTGTCGCCTCTGCCTGAAATATTTACGACTATGATCTGATCCTTTTCCATTGTGGGCGCCAGTTTCCTCGCATAGGCAAGGGCATGGGAACTCTCAATGGCGGGAATGATCCCCTCTGTCCGGGACAGGTATTCAAAAGCTGAAACTGCCTCCTCGTCCGTGATCGGAACATATTCCGCCCTCTTGGTATCATGTAGATATGCGTGTTCTGGTCCGATCCCTGGATAATCCAGTCCGGCAGAGATGGAATATACCGGCGCGATCTGGCCGTATTCATCCTGGCAGAAATAGGATTTCATGCCATGGAAGACTCCCATGCTGCCATTGGCGATGGTGGCCGCATTTTTTTCCGTATCCACACCATGTCCCGCCGCCTCACAGCCGATCAGCCGCACTGTCTCATCCGGGATAAATTCATAAAAAGCTCCCATGGCATTGCTACCGCCGCCCACGCAGGCGATGACTGCATCCGGCAGCTTTCCTTCGGCCTGCATCAGCTGCTCTTTGATTTCTTTTCCGATGACGCTCTGAAAGTCTCTTACAATCTCTGGAAATGGTGCAGGCCCCATAACCGAACCGATCACATAATGGGTATCCTCGATGCGGTTCGTCCACTCCCTCAGCGTCTCATTTACAGCATCCTTCAAGGTCTGGGTGCCGCTGGTCACGGCGTGGACTTTTGCCCCTAAGAGTTCCATACGGAACACATTCAATGCCTGGCGCTCCGTATCTTCTTTTCCCATAAACACTTCGCATTCCATGCCGAGAAGTGCCGCGATGGTGGCCGTCGCCACACCGTGCTGTCCGGCTCCTGTCTCAGCGATCAGGCGGGTTTTTCCCATCTTCTTTGCCAGCAGCGCCTGCCCCAGTGCATTGTTCAGCTTATGGGATCCGGTGTGGTTCAGATCCTCCCGTTTCAGATAGATCTTTGCACCGCCAAGATCTTTTGTCATCCGGTCCGCATAGTACAGGATCGACGGCCGCCCCACGTAATTTGCCAGCAACTCCTGAAATTCCCGGACAAATTCCGGATCTTCTTTATATCTGTTATATGCTTCCTCCAGCTCGATCACAGCGTTCATCAGCGTCTCCGGTATATACTGTCCGCCATAAACGCCAAAACGTCCTTTCGACATCTGTTATTCCTCCCCTTCTACTGCGTCCGGTAAGAACGCACTGTTTCTATTAATATTTTAATCTTTTCAAAATCTTTCACTCCGTCTGTCTCAACACCGCCGCTCACATCGACACCAATACAAAGACCTTTTCCTTCTACGGCGGAAAGCGCCTGGCGGATATTGCCGGTCCTGAGACCTCCTGCCAGCAGATAAGAATGCTGCAGCTCTTCCGGGATCAGCTCCCAGGAAAAGGTCTCCCCGGTGCCCCCGTACTGCCCTCTGTGATACGTATCTAAAAGCAGATGATCCACCGGCAGCCGGTCAGCCAGAAGGATATCTTCTCTTTTTTTTACCCGCACTGCTTTGATGACTGGTGCCTCTGTCATGCTGCGGATCGCCCGGATATATTCTTCCGTCTCATCCCCGTGCAGTTGTATCACATCGATGATCTTCTTATGGGCAAGAGACGCCACTGTTTCCATCGGTGCATTGACAAACACGCCGAACACCTGAATCCGCGGATCCATCTGCCGCTTTAAGAGAGCCGCCTGGTCTTCTGTCACTTTCCTTTTTGTATCCGCAAAGATAAATCCCGCACAGTCCGGCATCATCTCATTGAGATACCGGACATCCTCCTCTCTGCGGATCCCGCAGATCTTTATTTTCATGCACTCACATCCATTCCCCGCAGCTCTGCCAGCGTTTTTTTCTTATCGGCGCTGCGCATCAGCGTCTCTCCGATCAGAACACCGTTCACACCGCCCTGTTCCAGCGCCTCGATGTCTTCTCTGGTGCGGATCCCGCTCTCCGCTACAAACAATATATCTTCTGGCACTTTTTCCCGAAGCCGCAGACAATTATTTATATCCACCTGAAAGGTTTTCAGATCCCTGTTATTGACGCCGATGATCCGCGCCCCGGCGCGGACGGCGCTGCGGATCTCTTCCTCATCATGGGCTTCCACCAGTGCGGACAGCCCCAGGCTCTCACACAATCCGATCCACTCTCTGAGCACCTTCTCCGAAAGAAGGGAACAAATCAGCAGTACCGCACTGGCTCCGATCACCTTCGCCTCATAAATCATATATTCATCAATTGTAAAATCCTTGCGCAGAAACGGTATATCCACGTTCCCATGAATCTCTTCCAGATATTTTGTGCTTCCCATAAAATAATCCGGCTCCGTCAGCACAGAGATACAGTCCGCCCCCGCCGCTTTATATTCCCTGGCAATATCTAAATAAGGAAACTCCTCTGCTATGATCCCCTTCGAGGGCGAGGCTTTCTTGATCTCGCAGATAAATGCCACCCTGCCGCTGCGCAGGGGAATCTCAAAGGGAAATGTACCGTCCACAGGAAGAGAGCGGGCCTTCTGCTTCATCTCTTCCTGTGAGATTTTCTGTTTGCAGGCTTCCACCCGTTTTTTAGTGGCTGCCGCTATTTCATTTAAAATCATTTTTTCCTCCATCCGTGCACGCCTTCTGCGCCTCACTGTCTGCTGGCTTTTATAAACTCTTCCATCTTGGCCAGCGCCTTACCACTGTCAATCACCTCTGCTGCTTTTCGCACTCCTTCTTCCATCGTAATCCCCGGCGTACCAAGATAGATCGCCACACCGGCGTTTAATAGGACAATGTCCCGCTTTGCCCCGGTTTCCTTTCCGGAGAGAATATCTCTTGTGATCCGGGCATTTTCCTCCGGCGTGCCCCCCACCAGTTCTTCCTTCTGACAAGGCTTTAAACCGAACTGTTCCGGCGTGATATCAAAGGAAGTGAGTTTGCCCTCCCGGATCTCGCAGCAGTGGGTGGGACCCGTCAAGGTGATCTCATCCAGGCTATCGCTTCCACACACCGCCATGCCGCGTTTTACTCCAAGATTACTCAGTACCTCTGCCAGCTTTTCCACCAGCGACCGGTCATACACGCCAAGAAGCTGTATCGCCGCCCCCGCTGGGTTGGTCAGAGGACCGAGAATATTAAAGATCGTCCTCTCCCCCATTCCTTTTCTGACCGGTCCTACATTTTTCATGGAAGAATGATGATACTGGGCAAATAAAAAGCTCATTTTTGTGTGGTCCAGTACCTTCCGGTTTTTCTCCACATCGATCATAATATCCGCACCGAGGCTTTCCAGTACGTCCGCCGCCCCGCTTTTGCTGGAAACGCTGCGGTTCCCATGCTTTGCCACCGGAATACCGGCGGCGGCGACCACAAATGCCGCCGTGGTAGAGATATTAAAAGTTCCCGCCTCATCTCCACCGGTTCCCACGATCTCCAGTACGTCGCCGGCGGGCTCAAGTTTCGCTGCCATATCCCGCATCACCTGCGCCGAGGCTGTGATCTCTGTGATCGTCTCTCCCTTCATGCGCAGTGCTGTCAGATATGACGCCATCTGTATCTCCGTAGCTTCTCCCGACATAATTTCTTTCATTACCTCTTTTGCCATATCATAATCGATATCTCTTCCATTTATCACTTCATGCAATGCTTCTTTGATCATATCCGTCTACCATCCTTTCTCCTGTTCTCCCAGGATCTCAATGAATTTTCAAAAAATTTTCTATCATCACTCTGCCATCCGGTGTCAAAATCGATTCCGGGTGAAACTGAAGCCCATACAATGGGTATTCCCGGTGTCTCACCGCCATCACTTCATTTTCATCGTCCGCCGATATCACTTTCAGTTCCTCTGGGATCGTATCCATATCCGCGATCAGGGAATGGTATCTCGCCACATCAATCCGCTTAGGAAGCCCTTGAAAAAGGGCATCGGCAGGTTCGATCCAGACATTACTCTTTTTGCCGTGCATTAGCTGCCTGGCATGGCAGATCTTTGCACCGGAAACTTCACAGATCGCCTGATGTCCCAGGCACACGCCAAGGATCGGTATCTTTCCTTTAAGCCTTCGCACCACTTCCTCGCACACCCCGGCATCTTTTGGGTAACCTGGCCCCGGCGAGAGGATAATATGGGAAGGCGCCATTTTTTCTATCTCCTCTACCGTACACTCATCGTTGCGCACCACCCGGATGTCCGGATCCAGCTCTCCCACAAGCTGCACCAGATTGTAGGAAAAACTGTCATAATTATCGATCAATAATACCATCTGTTTTCTCCTTTCCACAAACAACCATGTCTGCTGCCTTCACTCATGAGTCCATTCTCCCATTCCGGATCGCTTCCATCACGGCCCGCGCCTTGTTGGCAGATTCTTCATATTCCAGATGTGGCTGGCTGTCAGCCACGATCCCGCCGCCCGCCTGGACGTATACCTTATCATTCTTTTTTATCGCCATGCGGATGGCGATACAGGTATCCAGGTTTCCACTAAAATCGATATATCCCAGTGCACCGCCATAGATTCCCCTGGGCTCATTCTCCAGTTCGTCAATGATCTCACAGGCACGGATCTTTGGTGCACCGGAAAGGGTTCCTGCCGGCAGGACGGAGCGGACCGCATCCAGTGCGTCACAGTCCGGCCGGATATTTCCTTCCACCTGGGAGCAGATATGCATAATCTTTGAATATTTGTGGATCATCTTATACTCCGTCACCTCCACGGAGGAAAATTCAGAGATCCGCCCCAGATCATTCCGCCCCAGATCTACCAGCATATTGTGCTCCGACAATTCTTTTTCATCCCGCAGCAGCTCTTCTTCCAGCGCCTTATCCTCTTTCTCATTTTTTCCCCGCGGCCTGGAACCCGCCACCGGAAATGTCGTAAGCCTGCCATCCTGCAGCCGTACCAGCGTCTCCGGCGAAGTACTCATAATCTCCACATCATCCAGATTCATGTATACCATATAAGGGGAGGGATTGGTAGTCCGCAGCACCCGGTATGGATTGATCAGGCTCCCCTTGTAACCGCTGACAAACCGTCTCGACACCACCGCCTGGAAAATGTCTCCATCCCGAATATACTCTTTCGTCTTCTCTACGATTTTTTCATATTCTTCCTTTGTCACATTGCATGTAAATTCCACATCCTCACAAACAGTCTCTTCTTCGATCTCCACATTTTCACGGATCATGGTGATCATATCATCGATCTCCCGTCCCGCCTGCTCATAATGTTTCTCAATATCTCCTTGGGTACTGACATTTGCCACCACCACGATTTTCTGTTTCAACTGGTCATAGGCGATCACTTTATCAAACAACATCAGATCATAGTCGTTAAATTCTCCCCGCTTGATGTTCAGCTTCGGCTCCGCGTGGGCGATCATGGCATAGGCAAAATATCCTACAAATCCCCCGGTAAAGGGCGGCATATCTTCCAGCTTTGGCGATCGGTACTCCTTTAAGATTTCCCGGATCACCGCCAGGGAATCTTCTGTCTCGATGGTCTCCTTTTTCCCCTGTTTTTCCACTGTCACCGTTTTTTCAAAGCAGGATACCCGCATAACCGGGTCGTAGCCGAGGAAAGAATAACGTCCCCATTTTTCTCCTCCCTCCACACTTTCCAGCAGATAAAACCGTCTGTTTTCTGCCGCAATCTTTCGCAGCAGCCCGATGGGGGTGATAATGTCTGCAAAGATTTCTTTCCGGATGGGAACGATATCGTACTCACCGGCATAACTTCTGATCTGTTGTAACACTTTGTCTTGATTTTTCATTCCTTCATTCCTCCATTCTTTGTCTGGATTCATGAGGTACATTTTAGGGAATCGCCCGCATTCTTCGTGCCACTCCGTGACACTCATCATCGCGGCATTCGCCGCAGCTCTCCGCTTTGGGCCACGCATTCTTCGTGTCACTCCGTGACACTCATCATCGCGGCATTCGCCGCATATTCCTGGAAGGATATGTCCCTCTGCGTGCTAGCACGCAGGGACATATCCTTCCAGGAATGCGTGGCTCAAAGCTAACGCGAAAAAAAAAGCTTTTGTCCCCTATCCTGTTAAGGAAAAGGGACAAAAGCTTAAAATACTTCTGCGGTACCACCCAATTTGGTTATAGTATAACCCACTCATCATGCACCATCATGCACTCCTGTAGATAACGGTTCAGGTCTCCGTCAGCGTCTACTCAATGTATCACATCTTTCAAGCTGCCCTCACAAGTCCATTCACAACAAACATGCTGCTGTATCACACCAACCTACAGCTCTCTGAAAACATGACTTTGTTCCTACTACTCTTGTTCATCGGTTTATGTTGATTTGTTATTAGTATATCACCAAATCTCAAAATGTCAACCAAAAAATGATAAAAATTTTTTCATGCCACGCAATACCATTGTCAAAACCATACTTGTATCCCATTGTTTTAGTCTGACGATGCCAAATCTGAACCGCTGCTTACATGTCAACCAAAAAATGATAAAAATTTTTTCATGCCCCCCAATACCATTGTCAAAACCATACTTGTATCCCATTGTTTTAGCCTGACGATGCCAAATCTAACCCGCTGCTTACATGTCAACCAAAAAATGATAAAAATTTTTTCATGCCACGCAATACCATTGTCAAAACCATACTTGTATCCCATTGTTTTATACCCGCATCGTACAGTTCGATGCGCTAGTGTACTGACCTGTTGGTATTTAGTATAACTGCGCAGAATATTTGGTCATCTGTAAGGCGGATTTTCGACGGC
>CAMTDY010000131.1 GCA_947070915.1 uncultured Roseburia sp. | reverse complement strand
CTTATAACATACGCGGCCAATCTTTTCGATCTTTTTTAAAATATTCTCATAACTGTCCATGTCTATGATCTCAATACTTGGTTTGATTACCAGCATCCCAATTTCCTCCTGCCTGTCTCTTTTGTTCCTGATGCCAGGGACAAAAGGCGCTTTGGCCTTTTGACCCTGGCCTCATAGTTATTCACTGTAATTATACTCCAGTACCACCACTGACAGCGGTGGAAGATAACACTCGATCTCATACTCTGGGGTCTTAGAAACCGGAGCCGGGGCTTTTCCTGCGCCTGTCTTTGACAGCGATTTCTTAATCTTTGCAGTGACCGGCTTTGCATTGATTCTCCCCTGCCCGCCGTATTTTACATCATCCGAATTCAGTATCTCAGTAAACTTACCTTTACATGGAGCCTTTACCCTGTACTTCGCGTGCTCCACCGGTGTAAAGTTTAAGATAAACATAAGCTGCTTCGTCTTTGTCTTTCCCCGGCGCACAAATGCCACCGTACTGGTCTCTGGTCTCGCACAGTCCATCCACTCAAATCCCATGACGTCGCTGTCATTATACCAGAGTGCCCCATATTCTTTATACAGATGGTTAAAATCATGAATAAACTGATGAATCTGCCGGTGGGGAGCCTCATCCATAAGATACCAGTCCAGGCTCCTCTTCTCACTCCACTCCCGCTGCTGGGCAAATTCCTGTCCCATAAACAAAAGCTTTTTGCCTGGATGGCCATACATAAACCCAAAAGCAGCCTTCAACGCTGCATACTTGTCCCCTGTCAGTCCCGGCATCTTATTTAACAGCGAACATTTTCCGTGAACCACCTCATCATGGGACAGCACAAGGATATATTTTTCGCTGAGATGATAGGAAAGGCTGAAACAGAGCTGGTCATGATGAAACTGCTTAAAATAAGGATCCAGCTTCATGTATTCCAGAAAATCATTCATCCATCCCATATTCCACTTAAAGGAAAAACCAAGTCCTCCTTTTTCCGTGTCACTTGTCACACCCGGCCACGCCGTGGACTCCTCTGCGATAATATATGCCCCTGGATGATCTTTTTCCACCACCCTGTTCAGATGGCGCAGAAACTCTACCGCCTCATAGTGTTCATTGCCGCCATCCTTATTCGGCAGCCAGTCACCGTCCTGTTTTCCATAATCCAGATAGAGCATGGACGCCACCGCGTCCACACGAAGCCCGTCGATATGGAACTTCTCGATCCAGAACAGGGCATTTGCCACGAGGAAATTCTGAACCTCTTTTCTTCCATAATCAAAGATATAAGTTCCCCAGTCGGGATGTTCTCCCCGCCGGCGGTCGGGATGCTCGTACACTGCCTTTCCGTCGAAATTCCCCAGACAATGGGCATCCTTTGGAAAATGCGCCGGTACCCAGTCCAGGATCACCTCTATGCCCCGCCGATGCATCTCATCCACAAAATACATAAAATCTTTCGGCGTGCCATACCGGCTGGTGGGTGCATAGTAACATCCCACCTGATACCCCCAGGAACCATCAAAAGGATATTCTGCAATTCCCATCAACTCCACATGGGTATACTCCATCTCTACCAGGTAGTCTCCCAGCATCTGCGCCAGCTCCGGGTAAGAATAAAATCCGTTGTCATCATCTTCGATCCGCTTCTTCCAGGAGCCAAGATGAACCTCATAAATATTCATGGGGTTCCGCTCCCTGACCTCTCTGGATTTCTTTTCGTGTTCTTTCATATAAGAAGCATCGTTCCACTCATACCCTTCCAGAGAGGTGACCACGGAAGCATTCCCCGGACGAAGCTCGGCATAATTGCCATAAGGATCCGTTTTATAGACCAGCTCCCCGCTGCGGGTAGTGATCTGGTATTTGTAAATGCCGCCCTCTTCAACACCGGGGATAAACAGTTCATAAACACCTGTCGGTCCCAGCAGCCTCATGGTGTGGAGCCTTCCGTCCCACATATTGAAACTGCCTACTACACTGACGCTCCTGGCATCTGGCGCCCACACAGCAAATCTCGTTCCTTTGACACCATTTATTGTCTCCACATGAGCTCCAAATTTCTCGTAAATTTTGTAATTTTTTCCCTCGCCAAAAATATAACAGTCGAAATCTGTAATGACCGGTGAAAAATTGTAGGGATCTGCGGTCTCCACCACATCATTTTCACCATACTCGATCCTCACCCGGTAGTCTTTCAGCTGCTTTGTCTTTGCCTTGATCTCCAGACCGAAGAGTCCCAGCTCACTGTCCAGCTCTTCCATCTCACTGGCTTTGCCACCCTCTGCATCGGTGATCCATATTCTCTGCGCCTTCGGACGTCTCACGATGAATAACTGGACCCCGTCATAAAAATGCATACCCAGGAGATCCTGGGGTGCATTCAGCACCCCTTCTTCCATCTCCTCCAGCAAAGCAGGATTCATCCATGCTTTTAATGTCTTATTTGTCATAATCGCGCCCCTTATCTCAATTTACATCAGAGTCTCCTTCACGATCCCCGCGAGTCCAGCGGACTTTTCATCCGCATCTGCCATACTTGTTCCCACTACGCCAAAATAGATCTTTATCTTCGGCTCCGTACCCGATGGGCGGATACAGATCCAGGCATCTGAAGTAAGTTCAAAATACAGTACATTTGATTTTGGAAGCCCCGTAGTGGTAACTTCTCCACTCTTGAGATTTTTCACCGTATCCTTCTCATAATCCCTTACTGCAAGAACCTCATAATCTCCAAAGCGCACCGGAGGATCATTGCGCAGTCCCTCCATAATGGAACGGATCTTCTCCAGTCCCTCGATTCCTTTGTGGGTGATGGCGATCACATCATCTTTATAATAGCCGTATTTATCATACATATCGATCATGGCATCCCAGATCGTCTTTCCGCGTTTTTTATAATACGCCGCCGCCTCACACAATGCCATGGAAGCTACGATGGCATCCTTATCCCTGGCATGGGTGCCGATCAGACAGCCATAACTCTCCTCAAACCCAAAGAGATAACTTCCCTTGCCAGTGAGCTCCGTTTTTAAGATCTCTTTTCCGATCCACTTAAAGCCAGTGAGGCACTCTTTCACATCAATGTTATAATATCCAGCGATGGCATCTACCAGATTCGTCGTAACAATCGTCTTTACCAGCATTCCGTCACTGGGGAGCGTACCCTCCAGCGCCAGTTTCTGACCAATCTCATAATCTGCCAGAAATGCCCCGGACATATTTCCGGTGAGACAGATGTATTCTCCCGATTTTGTATCCTTTACGTACACTCCGAGCCGGTCAGCATCCGGATCTGTGGCGAGTACCAGATCGGCATCCTTTTCTTTGGCAAGCTTCAGAGCCAGCTCAAAAGCTTCCTTTGCTTCGGGATTCGGATAGTTCACTGTCGGGAATTCACCATCCGGCAGCTCCTGCTCCGGTACCACAAATACATTGGTAAATCCAAGCTCCTTCAATATTCTGCGCACTGGTAAATTTCCTGTACCGTGAAGCGGCGTGTACACGATACGAAGATCCTTTTCAACCTCTTTGATGCATTTTGGATGAAGCACATTTTTCTTAAGCTCCTCCATATATCTGTCATCCACATCAGCGCCAATGGTCACATACAAACCGGCTTTTACCGCTTCCTCTTTGTCCATGGTCTTCACTGTGGCATAATCTGTCACTGCTTTTACCTCATCCATGATACCAGTATCATGAGGCGGTGTGATCTGGGCTCCGTCCTCCCAGTATACTTTGTAGCCATTATATTCCGGCGGATTATGGCTGGCCGTGATGTTTATTCCTGATATGCAGCCCAGCTCCCGTACTGCAAAAGACAGCTCCGGCGTCGGGCGCAGGCTCTCAAATACATAAGCTTTAATGCCATTCGCCGCCAGACAGCATGCCGCTTCATCTGCAAATTCCGGGGACATGCGCCGGGAATCAAAGGCGATCGCCACGCCTCTTTCCTGACCCTTCTGACTGATTATGTAATTTGCCAGCCCCTGGGTTGCTTTTCTGACCGTATAGATATTCATCCGGTTCGTACCTGCCCCGATCACTCCTCTCAGACCGGCAGTACCGAACTCAAGATCTGCATAAAAACGTTCTTTGATCTCGGCTTCATTTCCCTCGATCCCCTGTAACTCTTTTTTGGTCTCCTCATCAAAATAAGGATTATCGATCCACTCTTTGTAAGTCTCCATGTAACCCATATTCATATCCTCCTTTTTTTACCTTTATATCATAACCCCGCCATCCATCAATGTCAGGATTTAAATATCACTGCCGCATTTTCCGGACAAATCCGTTGCCGCATTAACCCACCGCAGTACTCACCAGATCCGGGAAACTCCACTCCACATCTTTGCTGTCATCCATTGTAGTAACCGTATAGCTTTTTGTCACAAAACCATCCCTGGACAGTGTGATCGTCACCGTGCCAATCTTTTTCGCAAAACTGCAGGGCGCCTTTCCTTTATAAATACCATCCATATACACGCTGGCGCCTGCAGGGGTACTTACCTTGATCTCATGAAGATTGTCGTACTTGTCCGAATTTTGAGAATCCTGGGATGAATTCTCTTTGGAAACACTGGAATCCTTTGAACCACCCTTGACCTCAGCCTCTTCATCCGCCAGATTGATCTGAACCGTGGGATTGGCCGACTGCACATCCAGCACTCCCGTATAGGTAGTATATCCATCCAGAACAACCTTTATCGAATGTTTTCCATATTTAAGGGAAACCGGCTTGGAATAATCCGCTGGGGAACCATTTACATATAACTCCGCCCCCTCCGGATTGATATGAAAAACAACCTGTCCCTTGTTTTTTTCCACACTTTTAAACAGAGACATATCCAGCACCAGCTGCTTGTCTCTCTCGATCTTTACCGACCGGCCGCCGGTAAAATCTCCGTTTTTCATAGTCACCTCATAGGTCCCTTCCGGCACCGGCACCAGCATGTTTTCCGTAACTGGCAGGATCATCATGCCGCCTACCGTCATAGTTCCTCCGATAAAATCCTTGTACTTGTCCGGCTTGATATATCCGTGCCCTCTGGTGACCACCAGCGAATACGCTTTACCCTTTACACCGCGGAAGGTGACTTCATCTGTGGGCGCGATCTCCTGGATGTCAATGACCTCTCCCTCTGAAAAAACAGAAAAGCCGCTCCCATAACGATACCGCACATCATTTAACTCAATATACTTCTCATCTGCATTCACCAGCAGTTTTTTGGCATTCTCAAACTGCAGAATATCTGAAGACAGCTGTATCCTTGTCACCCGTTTCGTCGTATCAGAAAGATATACGTCGACAACCTGGCCTGCCTCCAGAGATTCTACCGATATTTGCTTTTCGTTCGGGGTCAGGATCTCCGTCCCTCCACTAAAATCACAGATCCGCTCTTCCTCTGTCCCTGTGTTGTAAAAGGTGATCTTTTTCCCCGCTGTATCCACTTTTTTGACTACTCCCACAAAATCTTTTCCCTTTTCGTATGTCACAGCGGCATTCGGATTCTGCTGCTGTACACGTTGTCCTTTGGTCCTGCCACATCCTGCTGCCAGAAGGCACACTGCAAGGATCAACACCACCTTTTGGAACATCCTGTCTTTCATTCTGTTTTCTCCCATCGTTCCTTACTCATAACGGTCGTCAAAAGAAACGTCACCACTTGATATATAGTATAACATGCCGGTGCTAAAACTTCCACTATTTTAACTTTAAACGAAGAAAATTTTCCCTATTTTTTTCCAGACTTCTTACATCTTTAAGTTTTTCCAGACTTTTCGCAGAAAGCCAGGATTTCTTTTTGTTATAATAATGATTCATAAGCTTCCAGTATTTTTCTGGATACAGGAGTACAATGTACACAAATTCCAGCTGTTCCCCACTCAGAGGAAATTCTTTCTGATATCCTTTAAGAACTGCTTCCCCTGCTTCCCGGCGCCACCCATTTTTTTCCAAAGTTTTTCTCATAAAATAGGTGAGATCCAAAAGCTGGATTCCGGTCCCGGCCTTTTCAAAACCGGTGGTGGCCACTCCGGCGCGGGTCATGATCAGATTGTGATAATTATAATCCCCGTGGCATACCTCTCCGCCTCCTTCCCTTATCTTTTTGTAAAATGTACAGTTTTCCAGACGCCCTGCCGCTTCGCATGCCTTTTCATAATAGTCCTTAAAACAGTTGATGGCATATATTTCAAATTCATTTTTACGCTTTTTATTTCTCAGATAACCATTCACCCGCTTCAATTCACGATTATGCTTTTGAAACTGTTCCAGAAGTTCCCGGCGTTCTTCCTGCTGGCCAGTCTCATTCTGAAGTTCTTCCTGTTTTCCCGGAAAATTAGAAAGCATTTTGTGAAGCTTCCCCAGATTTTCACCTGCTGCCGTCAGGCAGTTTATTTCTTTCAGATTGCATTCTTCCCCGGCAAACCACTGATAAAGCACATACTTCTCTCCGGACTCAAGTTCTGTCACCAACATCCCCTCACGGTTTGCAATCACCTGGTCCACCTGGGGAAGTCCCTGCTGGACAAGAAAATTCTTTATTTCATTTTCTACGGCAAAATGACCACTGATCGTTTCATATTCTCTCAAAAGCTTCAGCCCTGTATTCGTCTCAAGCATCCACCCTCCACGGGAACGGTACCTTTTTCGTACCGCCAGATCATAGGCTGCGATTGCAGCTTCCTGTCTATCCTCCACTGATACCCCTCCTTTATGCTTTATCATTCTATGAAAGAGGATGAGGATGTATGCCTGGACACAAACGAAATTTTGGGAAATACAGCCATTTTTTCAACTGTTTTGGCAACGCCGGCCAACGCTGCCGTGTTATCTGGAAGTCGTTATACTGGTTTCCGCCGTAGTCTTTAGGATCGTGAGGCCAATGGGTCCCAGCAGAATGCCCCCGATACCAAACAATTTGATCCCCACATAGACAGATATCAACATATACAAAGGCTTTAATCCCAGCTCCTTTCCCATAAGACGGGGTTCCATGATCTCGCGGATCAACATGGTGATCACATAAAGTGTCAGAAGCACTGCTCCCTGATAATAGTCTTTCTGCACCAGCTGGAATACCGCCCAGGGGACGAAAATGCTCCCGCTCCCCAGCACCGGGAAAGCATCCACCACCCCGATCACGATGCCAAACAGGATTGCATAATTACTTCCCATAATATACAGCCCCAGCGCGCTCACTGCTGACACAATAAAAATAATGATTCCCTGGGCTTTCAGATAGGCAAAACCCGTCTCTTTTAACCGGCGGATATAGGGCATAAGGCTGCGGTAGCGCAGTACATTGTCCCGGTCAAAAGAAATCAGCAGAGTCGCCATGATAAATACAACAAATCCCGCGCCCCACTCTCCCAGCGTCACCAGCATTCCGGGTATATATCCTGTGAGTTTCGGAATATAGATGGAAGATATCTGCGCATCCATATTGGAAATACATCCCTCCACCCAGGCGTAGGATTCCCCTGCCCCCAGACCCAGAAGATTATCCATGCCGGTGCAGGCCCTCCGGCAGATCTGCATACAGCCTCCCATATGGGCAGGGGCATGCCTTAACATCTCTGTCAGCTGTCCGATGCAGATATATCCGATGTAGAAAAGAAAACATCCTGCTGCCCCCAACATCAGCACCACAATCAGCACCGTGCACATTTTTTCATTAATATGGCTGAATCTATGTAGCTTTTCAACCACCGGACGAATGGCTCTGGCAAATACAAAAGCAAATACAAAGGGAACCACCAGAGGAAGCAGATAATAAAAGCTGACATATACTACTCCGGCAGTTCCCAGAATGATTAGAAGGTTTCTCCATCTTCCGTTATATCTCATGTGTTTATCCCCTTTCACAATCCCATTTGTACATATGGCCCGGCTGAAAAACGCAAGCCTCCATAATAG
>CAMTDY010000130.1 GCA_947070915.1 uncultured Roseburia sp. | reverse complement strand
ATCCTGAACCGCATCGGCGGCAACGCCAGAAAGCGTTATGACTATGATCTTCTGGAAAAAACCTATATGGAATATAACGGGACGATCCGGGATGATGAAAAAGATGTGGCACAGTTAAAAGAAAACCTTCAGGGCAAGGATATCCTGATGCTGCTTCCGGGACACAGCATCGTCACCCACAAAGAAGAGATCCTGAAATACTGCCAGGAAAAGAAACCTGTGGTGGTCAGTGTCAACCTGCTCTCCCACGATTATCCTATCAACTATGTGTATTTCAGCAATAAAAAACGTTATAATTACTGGAAAAGCGCCAGCCGCTTTAAAGAATACAAAAAAATCGTCACCTCCAACGTGACGAATGTAGAAGACAAAAACCAGCATATCATCGATTTTACTAGATTGGTAAAATGTGGATGGGATCAGCTGGACAATTCCGGCATCCTGCTTCTTCGTCTCCTGGACGAACTGAACCCTGCTTCTATCGCCATGGCAGGCTTCGACGGCTACAGCCACGATCCCAGCGGCAACTATATGCAGAAGGAAATGGAAAAAACACGAAATATCAAAAATGCCGATGAGGCAAACCGCGATGTCCAGAGCATGCTGGAAGATTATATGAACACCAGACAGTCTGACTGTCCGATCCAGTTCCTGACACCATCCCGTTTTGAGATCAACCAATAGCTCAACGGCGCGAAGATAAAGGAGTAAGTATGAAAAACCTGAATGAAATCAAATTATTTGCCATGGACGTAGACGGTACTCTCACCGATGGCAGGATCTATATGGGAAACGACGGAGAACTGTTTAAAGCCTTTAACGTCAAAGATGGTCTCGGCATCAAGCTTCTGAAAGATGCCGGCATCATTCCTGCCATTATAACAGGAAGAAACTCCAAGATCGTCGCCAACCGCTGTCAGGAGCTGGGGCTGACGGAGTTCCATCAGGGTGTAAAAAATAAGGCGGCAAAGCTCACAGAACTGATGAACAAATATGGCCTGGCTCCGGAGCAGACCGCCTACATCGGAGATGACATGAATGATCTCAGCGCCATAAAGACCGCCGGGATCACCTTTGCCCCCTCGGACTGTGCCGAGAGCCTGAAACCCTATATCGACATCCTCCTGACCAGACCTGCCGGACAGGCACCGGTGCGGGAAGCTGTCGATATGATCTTAAAAGACCGGTATGATTTCAGTGAGTTTCTGGATCTGTAATGGATTAGATAAACTCATCCAGATCCACCCGGTCAAACACTTCCAATGCCCCGCCTCTGGTGGCATTGTAGATGGTCACACCGTGCTTGATGGCATGCTCTTTTAAAAGGGTATAAGCATTCAGTGAGCCATCCAGAAAATATTTCTCATAATCGTCACTCTGGATTCCCAGCCGACGCATCCTGTCAATGATCTTTTTCGCATCTCTTGCCTTCAGTTTATCGTCGGTATACCCTTGGATAAAATGGGTGTTGCCGCTGAAGGTGGAGGTACAGTCACAGCCGATCAGATAGATCTCAGAAAATCCCATGTATACCGCCATCTCGATCATCAGCGACATCACCGTAGATCCCGACGGAATATAGTATGCCAGCGGAGAACGCTTCACCTTATATTTATCTTTGGCAATATTGTAAAGGATCACCGGATTTTTCGGCTTTTCACGAAAAATATTGTAGGTGGTGATATTGGTAAATAAAGGAATCTCCCCGATGGCCTCATTGATCTCCTCACTCTGAAATTTCGCGCAGATGCGGTCGATCAGGAAATAATAATCCGGACGCCAGCTGGTCTCGCCAAATACCTTGGTCACCAGATTGCAGCCAAAGGTGATCTCACCCTTTTTCTGCAGTCCCTCCAGGTCGGAGAGCTGCAGGCTGGGACCATTTCCCACGAGAAAACATCTCTGCCCCTTATGCTTATTTTTATACGAATACAGAAGCTTACTGTTGTCCGTTCGGCAGAGCCCCATACAGCGGAGCATGCCGGAAAAGGCGATGTACCCGTCACGAAAGGCCTTGCGGATGACATTTTTCGTATGGATCACCCACTTGTAAAAACGAAAGGCAGGGCCCAGTTTTGTCTTGATGGTTGCTTCGATGACCCTTCTTGCCCCATGGGCATCGTCGAGATAATTAAATTTCTCTGTAAAAGCGCGGTATTTTTCATCATAGACGAAGTTTGCAAACTGGTCTTTGACTGCCTTTACCAGCTCTGGCTGGGTCTTGACGATAGGACCCGGAAGTTCATTGATATCAAAATAAAAATCCCGGATCTCACCCTGGTACTCATCCAGGTCATACATATAAAATACCATCGGACGCTTGAGATCGCCGTAATCAAACATGGTAGAAGAATAATCTGTGATCATCAGATCGCTGATGATATAAAGGTCATTGACATCGTCCACCTCTGTCACATCGATCACGCCCGGTACATCTGAGGCGATATTCTTAAATCCGATCTGGTGATGGGCGCGGAATAAAAGGACATATTCCTCCCCCAGTTCCTCCATAAGAGTCTGAAAGTCCAGCTCTGTATTGTACTGGAATCCCTCTCCTTTTTTAAACTGGTTGTCCCGCCAGGTCGGTGTATACAGCACCACTTTTTTTCCCTCTGGCACGCCGATCTCTTCTTTGATACGTGCCACATCTTCTTCAGTAAATTTAAAGAGAGCATCGTTTCTCGGATAACCGGTCTCTAAAATAATATCTTCTTTATGTGACTTGTCCAGCCGGAAGGAGGAGATCATTTTCTCGGTATAAAACCGGGAGGGAGAGATCAAATAGTCCATCTTTCTTCCCTTGATGTAATATTTTTTGTGCATCTCCGCCAGGGACTGTCTTGGATCCACCTCATACTGAATATCGTTTCCCAGTTTTTTTAAGGGAGTTCCGTGCCAGGTCTCCACGTATACCTGACGGGGTCTCGGAATGAGGTAGTTAGGCAGCGCCACATTGTTGAACCAGTACTTTGCCTTGGCATACAAAATAAAGGCAGAACGGGAATCCTTCAGCACAACCCTTGTATGCCGTCTCACTTTCAGGTCGGTATGGGCTTCCACATCATTTACGATCCACACAAAGCGGAAATCCCGGTAACGCTCATCCTCCATCAGTTCTTCATAGATCGCCCGGAGATTGCCGCCGCACCGCTTGCCGCTGAATGCCTCAAACACGATGAGATGTTCATTCAGGATCGGATGTGTCAGGCAGTAAAACCAGAATTTCAGCCTTTTTTTCAGAAACCGTTTTGTCTTATTTGATAGAAAACCACTCATCACTAAGCCTCCCAGATCATAATCGTTTTTCCAAATTCTTTATAAATATCAGCTTCAAACGCCTTCTTCATATCCTCGATGGTCCGCACTCTCATCCGAACTCCGATCAGATTCTGCAGATAGGCAAGGATCTCCGGATTGGACTGGTAAAGTTCCATGGTCCTGATAAAATCCGCCCGCCCGCTGCGGCTGCTGCCAAACATCCGCAACCCCTTTTCCAGCATCATCCGCGTATTGACCGCCGCCTCATTCTCGGAAACTCCAAGGATCGAGATCGTCCCCTCTGGCAGGATGTTGTCGATGATCTGATTGATGGCTTTTGGAGAACCCTCTCCTCCCACGCACTCAAAGGCATGGTCAAATGCCAGTCCCGCTGGAATATGGGTCACGAGAAAGGTATCGTCGGCAAAGGTAAAATCCGACAGCTTGTCCCGGTTCAGCCCGAAGACATACAATTTCGTCTCCGGAAACATCGCCTTAAAAAGCAGCGAAGTGATATAACCGAGATTTCCATCTCCCCAGACCCCCACTGCATCCCGCTTCTTGTGGGCAATCCCATCAAAACGGCTCAGGGCATGGACACTCACCGTCACGATCTCAGTAAAAGCCGCCACACAGGGATCGATGCCCTCCGGAAGCCGGATCAGCCGGTCCCGGCGGATATCCACTGCATCCTGCATAAAACCGTCAAAACCACTGGCGCGAAACCGGGAATCCAGCCGGTAATTTTCTGCCACCACATCCCCCTCTGTCACTCCGGCCACGTCCTCTGCCGTCTGCTTTGGGGTATTGGGGATCATAACCACCCGCTCTCCCGCCGCAAATTCGCCTTCCGGATCATACACTACCTCACCGATGCCCTCATGGATCAGCGCCATGGGCAGCTTTTTCCGCAGAATATCGTTGGCCCGCTTTCCCTGATAATACCTCTGGTCTGCATTGCAGATTGACAGATGGGTAGGGCGCACGATCACGGCCCCGCTGCACAGGTCTATATCTGTAAATTCCACCTCAAAACGTCTCGGCGCCACAAGGCGGTACACTGCATTTAACATATTTCTTCGTTCCCCTTCAACAATGCTTCTGCCACCCGCAGATCATAAGGGTAGGTGATCTTTATATTGAATACCTCCCCCTCCACGATGTGCACCTTCTCCCCCTTCATGACAAAGATCTTTGCCGCATCGGTGAGAAGCTCTTTCTCCGCCGGCGTCAGCGCCTGGTACAGTTCTTTGAGCTTCATAGCCTGGAAAGTCTGGGGCGTCTGGCCCTGGTACATCTTCCGCCGTTCTGGAATATCACTGATCACCACATTGTCCTCACTGCACACGATGGTATCCGTCGCCGCCACCGCGGTATCACAGGCCCCGTACTCTTTCGCATAGCGGATATTTTCCTCCAGGATCCTCTGGGTGACAAAGGGACGCACCGAATCATGGGTGACAATGATCGTATCCTGATCCAGATTCCCCTCCTGCTCGATATAATCAATGGCATTCATGATCGTCTCATTGCGGGTATCGCCGCCCTCCAACACCACGATGCGGTCCTTGTCGGGAATATATCTGCGGATCAGATTCTTTGTGTGGCTGAGCCATTCCACCGGACAGAGCACAAGAACCTTCTCAAACTCACTCTGCATATAAAATTTTTCCAGGGTGTGAATGAGGATCGGCTTGTCTCCGATCAAAAGATACTGTTTCGGTTTTCCCATATTTCCCATGCGGCTTCCCACTCCGCCGGCAAGTACTACTCCATATATCATAGTTTCCTCCAATTGGTTCAAATTTATTTCAATCTATATTTTAAAGCTTTTCCATGAAAATGTAAAGAACAGCTTTATCCGCGTTTTTAACTGCAGGGGCGCCGCAAACAGGATCCTCTTCTCCGTCTTCCAGAGATACCCGTCCTGCATCCGGAAATTATGCCTAGTATCCGGCATTATGCCCAGTGCCTCCGTGAACTCCATCCGCACCCTCGCCTGATACATCCCCCGGTAACAGTACATAAACCGTATCCCCGCCGGTCTCTTCCCCGCAGGAAATTCCACCAGAAACTGCTTCCTCCTGTGAAGTTTCTCACCGAGAAAACAAATCTCTCCCTTGTCTTCCAGAGTCAGCTCGTAACGGCGGTTCCGGTTGTCCATGCAATAGTACTCGATCTCGCTGTGTTCCAGAGGCAGAAGCACATGGCCAGATATATTAAATTTCCCTTTAACCAATTTAATCTCCGACACCACAAAAGGGATCTCTTTTAGGGGCAACACAGTCAGGTTCTGATATTTCAGCTTCCCACTGCGGTACACCAGCTTTTCTTCCACATCCTCCCCATACTTGAGGGAAAAGATCTTAAGCAGCACATCCTCGTAAATGCAGCCGGTGCCGCAGAGGATATCATCGTCGATATCCAAAAGGATCTTCCTCAGAAGGGGCTTGCGGCTGTCATCCTCTCCATAGAACAGAGGGAGCATATCTTTGATGATCATATTCTGGAAAAAAGGAAGAAGCTCCCCATATCTTTCCCGCAGTTCACCAGATAACTCCACATAGGTTTCCGGCTCTGTCCCAAAGTTTCCCTCATCCCGCTTCTCATAGGGATATGCTTTTTTCTCCGGCTGGCCAGGATCCAGCTCCCACAGGGCAAAACGTCCCTCTTCCGCAAACAGCCGGCAGAGTCCGGGAAAATCCAGGGGGGAAAGTCTCTCTGCCAGGTTTTTACGCAGATAGATCCTCGCCGGATCTACCGTGGCGGACTCATAATGCTCTCTCACATCTGCGACATGGTTCCGGCATTCACAGGGCCCTTCGGTGAACACAAGGAGATTGACAGCTGGATCCGTCTTCTTCTCCACCCGGGACAGCCTCCTTTCACACCGCGCATCCACTGTCCCGCTTCCCTTCGGCCCGCGGTATGCCTCAGTATAACAGGCAAGGCAAACAAACTCTTCCATCCATTTTACCTCCTTATGAGTTTTGGTCCAGTCTTCTTATATCATCATAGACCCGCCGGCAGTTCTCCGCATCAAACCAGCGGTAAAAACGGTTCCCTCTCTCATCATAGACCGGATCCAGCCGGCAGTCATTTTCCACATAGTCAATGATGGTCTGCAGAGTGGTCTCATAATCATAGCACACCGGTCCCAGCCCATCTCTTTCGTACTCAAAGTAGCCTTTGGAATAAACCTGCCCCTGGAAAAAGGTATCGATATCAAACTGGGTGTAGATCACCGGCTTTTTCAGATAGGCAAAATCAAAGGCCACGCTGGAAAAATCTGTGATCAGCAGGGCATTATTCTGGAATTCTTTTTGATAATCAATGCCCTCACGGAGCACCTTCACTGCCTCCCCGTCGGTGAAATCCCCAATCTGAACTTTATGGTGGGTGTGTAGGAAAAATTTCCCGGTGTATCCCTTCTCTTTCAGCACCCGGTTCAGCCTCTCATCGTGGATCAGCCGGTCATAAAAACGATAAAACTCCGATTGTTTAAAGAGGGGATTATAAATCCTCTCCCCGGTATCGTTGTTCAGCCGGCAGGCCAGGGAAAAACGCCAGGTAGGCATAAAAATAATAGATTTTTCTGGTATTATATCCTGTTTTAAGTTATCGTATCTGGGCAGGCCGGTCAGCCGCACTACCTTTTCATCATAAAAATAATCCCCCCGCAGGATGGACTCATATTCTGGTTTCGCTGAGGTCACAAACATCTGCAGGTTTTTGTTGAACTTGTTCAGCCATTCCGAGAGGTCATCTTTTATGATGCCATGCTGCAGAAACACAAAATGATACTTATAAAGATCCCGGATATAGACACTGTCCTTGTCCCAGGGATTAAAAATGTTATCCTCACCCTGGGAAGAAATTATATTTTTTGCTAAAAGCACATTTAACTTATACCGGAATTTACGGAAGGGAAGCACCCTGCCAATGCGGCGCATTTTCTCAAAATCATCACTGTCCTCGGATATGGTAAAATAAGATTTTATATCCCTGCCACCGTGTTCCTGGAGAAACTTAAAAAAGTGTTCTGCGTTGTCCCCCGCCACATTGATCCTCTCCATAACAATCCAGCGCTCTTTTCGGAGAAAAGGCTTTACCAGATGATACAGGCACCGATAACCGGCGATCTCATATCTTTTATCCCGCACACAGCGCAGAAGCAGCCTCAGCTCTTTTGCCAGATGGGGCAGCGCATGCTTTTTCCGGACACAGATCCTCTCCCCTTCCTCGTCATAACTTACCATATAACCGTCCTCATGGTAGTAGAGCTCCGGCACCTCCTGGCTCAGATGGGAAAATTTCCCCACCCGGATATACAGCTTCTGGGGGTATTTATCCTTATACTGGCCATATACACAAAACTGCTTCACTCCTTTTAAGGGAAGCTCTACCTCATATCCCCTCACACGGACCAGCTCTTCCCCGAAGATCACCGCCTTACGGAAACCGGCGGGCTTAGACTGCACCTCATAGCAGTCTCCCCGGTCATTTTCTATGGTTATGGTCAGATCTTCCGCAAAGGGGCACCAGATCCGTCCCGACAGATGCAGCACGCCATCCTGGATCTGCAGAACATCTGCCGTAAAGAGAGATTTCGCCTGCAGGCTGTAGATCTTAATGTTGTTAAAATACAGGCTCCCCTTACGGTATTTCAATTCTTTTCGGATGTCATATCCGTATTTCAGGGAGAGGGCATAGATCTTATATTCGGCGTACATCTTGTCCAGATGGCAGATCAGGTCATCATCCATATAGGAC
>CAMTDY010000129.1 GCA_947070915.1 uncultured Roseburia sp. | reverse complement strand
CCGGCTCCCGGGTTGCATCCGGCGTCGTCCCAGGTATTATATCCGGTGTTATATCTGGCCCCATATCCGGCTCCCGGGTTGCATCCGGCGTCGTCCCAGGTATTATATCCGGTGTTATATCTGGCCCCATATCCGGCTCCCGGGTTGCATCCGGCGTCGTCCCAGGTATTATATCCGGTGTTATATCCGGCTTCACATCTGGCCCCATATCCGGCTCCCGGGTTGCATCCGGCGTCGTCCCAGGTATTGTATCCGGTGTTATATCTGGCGTCGATGTCGGCTTCGGTGTTGGCACCATCACATGAACTGCCACCTGACGCGTGATCTTTTTTTCCTCTTCATCATACCCTTCCACTGCGCTGAAATCGTAATTCACCAGATCCTTCGGTTCAAATACCACCGGATAAAAACCGCTCCCGGCTTCTGGAACCACATTGGGCGTTTTCCACGAAAATATTCCATATGTATTATAATTTTCAGACAACATCGAACTTCCCAGCCGGTCACCGCTGAAAATCGCCGTGGCAGTAGGAAATATCAGCTCATGAATTTGTTTTCGCTTTATAATAACCATACGCATTCCGTAAAAAGTCTCATACCCGGTCCTGGAAACTTCAAAATATACGTTGTATCTTCCCACATTCACATAGGATGGGCAGAGGGTTGTTGTATACTCTCCCTTTTTGGTGCCATATCTGACGACAGCATCCTTATCTGCCTGAATAGAGATACTATGAGGATTTCCGTCAAAATCTCCGGAATACCCCTCGGACTGAACCTGCAGCGTATTTTTTTCTATAGTCACATCCGCACTCCCGGTAAACGTGACATAATTGGGCTTAACTACCCGGAAATACGTACGATATGTTCCCGGAAGTGTATACTCTGGACACTTGTCCATCGTAAACTGTCCTTCTTCTGTCCCATATTCAATCCTTCCCGCCTCATCCTGGGCCACAGTGATGGAGTGGGGCTTTCCATCATAAACTCCAGTATAGGAATAAGCCTTTACTGTTGAAAAAACAGCTTCATGAATGGTAAATTCCGCAATATTTCTGCCGGAATAGTTTCCCTTTCCCGATATATGGATGACAGCGGTGCCCGCATTCACATTATTTTCATAAGATAATGAATAATCTGTCCCCATCTTTAATTTTACACTGCTGTAATAAATCTCCGGTTCCGGCCAGAATCCTTTCCCAGTATAAGTAAAGGACTTCAACCCTTTTACTGTACAATCTGCTATTTTTTGTTCCTTGTTCTCCCCAAGAGTCAGACCTTCTATATATTTGTTATTTACCAGTGACCCGCAGTTCCATCCCCTGGAGAGATATTTTATTATATCATCCTTATTATTTTTCACATAGTTCACCTTTACCCCTTTCCCGGTCCCTCCGAGATAATAGGGTTTATTGTGTGGGCTGTACAATGCTGTGTCCCCGGCAAAACAGTGGTATTTTTCCGGCTCCTTGATCACTGTATAAATGGTCATGGATCCCTCTGCCCTTCCACAACAGGCAAGGCAATACCGCATTGTCGTGACATTGGGCGGGATATCCGGTACTGTCCTCATGTTCTGACAGTTATAAAAGGCATAATCCAGATTCTCCACACTTCCTGGAAGCCCCGGCGATGTCTGCATATTATAACAATAACTGAATGCGCCGCTCATATCCTCCAGTTTTTTGGAAGTAATGACAGGTGCGGACATCAGCTCCATACAGTATGCAAAACAATAACTCATGGATTTTACATTGGGCGGAATGGAGGCCGCCTGCGTCATTTCATAACAGTATGCAAAGGTATGGTCCATTCGCTCAACCGATTCAGGGATCTCTGGCGCTGCCTTGAGCATTTCACATTGACTAAAAGCATAGGACAGATCTTTTGCCGCTTTTGAAAGACGTGGCGCTGAAGTGAGTGCGGTATGCCGGAACATATAACTCATATCCTCGATCCGGTCACTCTGGATCACCGGTGTAACCGCCAATTCAAGGCACCCGTCAAACAAACCTGACGCCTCTGCAACATTTACCGGAACCGTAATCTGCTGATTCAGAGTGCTGCAGTTCTTAAAAGCCCTGGTTATGGATACTGCGGTCTCCGGTATCGTCCCAACCTGCCTGAGCTGCCGGCAGCCAAGAAAACTCTCCTGCATTTTTTCAACTCCCAGAGGAATGTTGTTGACAGAAGCAAGCTTGGGGCTGTCGGCAAAATAGCCGCTGATATCGCCTCCCGGAACCCGGCTCATGGCAAACACAACCTTTTTAATATCCGCGCGATAACCATACCATGGCAGACTTTCCTGTTTCACAGTCACAAATTCGCTGCTGCCAGACAATGTAAGAACTCCATCCGAATCCAGCTGCCAGCTGTTATTTCCTATTTTCCCACTAGCCACTACAGCTGTAGATGCAAAGACTGGCGCTTCCTGGCAGATCCCCAGCAGCAGTGCAAAAATCAGCAGTAATGGCAGTATTATTTTTTGTTTTCCCATATTGATCTTCATACATAAATCCCCCTAATAATTACTATTTTCAAGCTTGTCGCCCTCTTAATTTCCTATCCAATATAAAATACTTTCATGGCACATCCCTCCCTTTTCTTTGCTATCGCTGCGCTCCATGCAGTAATATACTGTCACAGCTCCCTGCGAAGATGCCAATATGTTTCTACATGCCACAAAGGCTGTGTTTTTGATGGCAGTTCCATCTTGTCATAGTGATTTCCAGACGAAATGTCTGATCCTGAATTTAGAATTTCAGATTGATTGTCATTATATCCCCTTTTCTGACAAATTGCAAGGATTATTTTCATGAATTTAAAAATAATTCATCCCGAGCACCTGGCCAACGAAAAAAAGAACAGGCAAATGTTCTCACCTGTTCTTTTCAGTCATATTTATATCCGGGGAAGCAAAACAGTCTCACGCCGGCATATCATGCAGGATTACCTACACAAGCGCCTGTGCCAGATCCTCTATGATATCATTGACGTTTTCAATTCCCACAGATAATCTCACCAGATCCGGTCCCACTCCGGCAGCGATCAGTTCTTCATCATTCATCTGGCGGTGGGTCGCTGAGGCCGGGTGGAGAATGCAGGTATGGGCATCTGCCACATGGGTCGCGATCATTGCTATTTTCAGCTTGGACATAAACTTCTCCGCCGCACTTCTTCCGCCCTTTACGCCAAAGGATACAACGCCGCAGGTTCCCTCCGGCATATATTTTTTTGCCCTCTCATAATACTTATTTCCCGGCAGGCCCGGATAATTCACCCACGCCACCTGGTCATGGGCATCCAGAAATTCCGCCACCTTCTGGGCATTTTCACAATGTCTCGGCATCCTCACATGAAGAGATTCTATACCCAGGTTCAGCAAATAGGCATTCATCGGTGCCTGGATCGATCCCAGATCCCTCATGAGCTGTGCGGTGGCCTTTGTGATATAGGCACCCTCCAGCCCAAATTTTTCTGCATAGGTAATGCCATGATAAGATTCATCTGGTGTGGTCAGCCCTGGAAACTTATCTGCATAGGCAAACCAGTCAAATTTCCCAGAATCCACAATGCATCCTCCCACCGAAGCGTCATGCCCATCCAGGTATTTTGTGGTGGAATGGATGACGATGTCAGCCCCCCACTCAAAGGGACGGCAGTTGATCGGCGTGGCAAACGTATTGTCGACGATCAGCGGTACCCCGTGGGCGTGCGCTGCCGTGGCGAACCGCTCGATATCAAATACGATAAGTGCCGGATTGGCAATGGTCTCACCAAATACCGCCTTGGTATTGGGCTGAAATGCCGCCTCCAGCTCTTCCTCGGAACAGTCCGGATCCACAAAGGTAAACTCGATCCCCATGCGCTTCATTGTCACCGCAAAGAGATTGTAGGTTCCCCCGTAGATCGTAGATGAGGATACCACATGGTCCCCCGCACTGCAGATATTAAATACCGAATAAAAAGAAGCCGCCTGCCCGGATGAAGTAAGCATCGCCGCTGTACCTCCCTCCAGGGCACATATTTTTGCCGCCACGTGATCATTGGTGGGGTTCTGAAGTCTTGTATAAAAATAACCGCTTGCTTCCAGATCAAATAATTTTCCCATATCCTCACTGGAATCATATTTAAAGGTAGTACTCTGAACGATAGGGATCATTCTAGGTTCACCGTTTTGGGGCTCATATCCTGCCTGAATGCATTTTGTCTCTCTTTTCATCACACATTTCTCCTTTACTTGTACCAGCTCTCTGCATGAGCCGCTTCTATATCACTAACAACAAGTATATCATTTTACAACAGCCGGCACAACGGAAAAATGGTAAAATTATTGACCTTTTTATTACCGGGAAGAATTGGCGCGCATGGCATTCAGAATAGCGATCACCGCCACACCCACGTCGGCAAATACCGCTTCCCACATATTTGCCTGTCCCAGAGCACCGAGGATCAGTACCAGCATCTTGATCCCAAGGGCAAATACGATATTCTGGCGCACGATCTTCATTGTCTTCACAGAAATCCGGATTATAGATGCCAGTTTCGATATGTCATCTTCCATCAATACCACATCCGCCGCCTCGATGGCCGCATCCGAACCCATGCTGCCCATGGCGATGCCAATATCTGCCCGGGTGATAACCGGGGCGTCGTTGATCCCATCACCGGCAAACGCCACATACCTGCCCTCGCTGCACCCTTCCATGATCTTTTCAAGCTCACTTACCTTATCCTCCGGCAACAGCTCCGTATGAGCTTCGTCGATGCCAAGCTGTCCGGCGATCGCCTCACCAGTCTCCTTTTTATCTCCTGTCAGCATGACAAACCGTCTCACCCCTGCTTTTTTTAAATCAGAGAGGGCTTCTTTCACTCCCGGCTTGATCTGGTCTGAGATAAATATACAGCCGGCATACACTCCGTCTACAGACACATACACAATAGTACTGGTCTGATGTTTTTCAATCAGGCTTTCCGCAAAATCAGGAACCGCCACTCCATATTCATCCAGAAGCTTTCTATTTCCAGCCAGGACCAGCTTTCCTTCTGACATCCCTTTCATTCCATGTCCCGGAATCTCTTCCACCCCCGATACTTCTGCTAGTTCCTCCTGGCAGGCGCTGAGAATGGAGCGGGCTATGGGATGGCTGGAATATCTCTCCACGGAAGCTGCCATGCGGAGGGCATCCATTCCCTTTTCTGAAACCACCTCAGATACTTCAAATTCTCCTCTGGTCAGTGTCCCTGTCTTGTCAAATACGATGGTATCCATCCTGGAAACCATTTCCAGGTAATTACTCCCCTTCACAAGAATTCCTCTGGAGGACGCCGCACCGATTCCGCCAAAAAAACTGAGGGGAACGGAGATCACCAGGGCACAGGGGCAGGATATTACGAGAAAAATACATCCCCTCTGGATCCAGTCAGAAAATCCCTGTCCCAGTACGAGAGGAGGCAGCACTGCGATCAAAAGCGCAGCGATAACCACGATGGGAGTGTAGTATCTGGCAAATTTCGTGATAAAGTTCTCCACCTTTGCCTTCCGGCTGCTGGCATTCTCCACCAGTTCCAGTATCTTCGCCACCGTAGAATCTTCAAATTCTTTTGTGACGCGGACCCTCAAAACACTGGAACCATTTACACATCCACTGATGATCTCATCGCCGTCCTTCAGCTTCCGTGGTACCGACTCCCCGGTCAGCGCACTGGTATCCACAAAGGAACTCCCCTCCACAACAACACCGTCCAGCGGTACTTTTTCCCCGGGTTTGATCACAATGATACTGTCCGGCGGCACGTCCTCCGGATCCCTCTGCTCCGCTCCGTCTTCTGTCTCAAGGTTGGCATATTCCGGGCAGATATCCATCAGCTCCGTGATGGATCTGCGGGAGCGGTTCACCGCATAACTCTGGAACAGCTCTCCCACCTGATAGAAAAGCATGACAGCCACAGCCTCATCGTATTCTCCGGTTCCAAAGGCGGCAAAAGTTGCGATACACATCAGAAAATTCTCATCAAACACCTGCCCGTGGCCTATATTTACCACCGCTTTTTTCACCACATCGCCGCCGATGACCACATAAGGGATCAGATACAGGAAAAATTCAAATAATATGGCATAAACATGATCTTCAAAAATCTCATCTGCATCGAGAATCCCAGTGTGAAACAACAGAAAAAACAGGGCGAAAACCACAGCGGAAAAAAGAATGCGGAACAATACATTTTTCTGCTTTTTCGTCATAAAAATCTCCCTTCTCCGGCTTCTTATCTCTCCAGATAACAGTCCGCGTCCACTTTTTTACAGGCTGTCTCTGCCAGCTCCACAATCTTATCAAAGGCCTCGTCCTCTGCGGTTAATGTCAGTTTCTGTGCCATAAAGCTGACTACGGCGCTCTCTACTCCTTCGATCTTATTAATGGCATGTTCCATCTTTGCCGCACAATTCGCACAGTCCAGGTTTACTATCTTAAATTTTTTCTTCATGATAATTCCTCCATTCCTGAAAGGTCTGCACCCTTCTATAACTATTCTAAAATATGTTCCATCCCCTGGCTGAGGATCGACATCACATGGCCGTCTGTCAGGGAATAAAATACGGATTTACCTTCTCTTCTATTCTTTACTAATTTATTCTGCTTTAATACTCTCAGCTGATGGGAGATGGCTGACTGATTCATATTCAGCACATCTGCAATATCACACACACACATTTCCGAGCGGAGCAGAAGATACATGATCTTAATACGGGTGGAATCTCCAAATATCTTATATAGATCTGCCAGATCATATAAGATATCCTCATCCGGCATATCATCCTTCCAGCGACTGACCTGCTCGGTATGATGATGCGTCAGCTCGCAGCAGTCCACATCTTTTTCTGCCATTTTTTCTCCTTTCCCTGCATCTCACAAAACCCTCACGCAGTAAATCGCTCTTTCATATGAACAGTTATTCATATGTTCATTCTTATAATACTACACTCCCTCTTATAATGCAACCCCTAATTTAATTTTATTCCTTCACTTCATAAATATAAGCATTCCCTTTTTTTCCCACCCTCTCCACCAGTTCCAGATAATAAAAAATATTCATGGCAGTCTGGGCATGGGACAATGGTATTTTCGCAGATTTTGCATATTCTTTTGTGGTAAATCCCGACAGTTCCGGTGGTATCATCATCCGGTAATCCTCCACCCTCTCAAAAAGCATTTCATCCACCAGCCCCACAGGAACCCGGTCGTATCTGGTGGCTCCCCTTTTCTTGTCCCGGCTCCAGCCATCCAGCAGTTTTGTCTCTTCTACATCAATAAACAAAAACAGCAGATTAAGATTGGGATGATCCAGATAGTTTTTAATTCGGTACAGTTCTTTGAATGCCTGATAGGGACTCCCTTTTTTTGGGGATTTCCTTCGGCTCACTTCCAGTCCTGTCTCCGGGTCCACCCAGATCACCCACTTCGTAGCCGGGATCGGATATACGATTGTTACCTTGTAGAGCGGCAGAAACTTATCCAGTTTACGCCGGAGCACATTAAAATTGGCGGTCTGTATCTCAATGACCGTTTCGTCCCTGAATACATCCGCCACATAACCTTCCAGCGGAACCTCATGATAATCCGCATTTGGTTCCATATAATTTTTAACAACAGCGTGAAGCGTCTTTTCAGACAGAGTTCCAATCCCAAGACGCTCCCTCTCACTGTATACAATCTTCTGTAATGCCTGATCAAAGACCTTCCTGTCCATAGTACGCATTGTCTCCGTGCTTTCTGAAGTAGTGTTTATAACAGCCGCTATAGACGCTCCCTCTCACTGTATACGATCTTCTGCACCGCCTGATCAAAGACCTTCCTGTCCATAGTACGCATTGTCTCCGTGCTTTCTGAAGTAGTGTTTATAACAGCCGCTATAGACGCTCCCTCTCACTGTATACGATCTTCTGCACCGCCTGATCAAAGACCTTCCTGTCCATAGTACGCATTGTCTCCGTGCTTTCTGAAGTAGTGTTTATAACAGCCGCTATAGACGCTCCCTCTCACTGTATACGATCTTCTGCACCGCCTGATCAAAGACCTTCCTGTCCATAGTACGCATTGTCTCCGTGCTTTCTGAAG
>CAMTDY010000128.1 GCA_947070915.1 uncultured Roseburia sp. | reverse complement strand
CCACGAGCCTTATCGTCGGCAGCGTCAGATGTGTATAAGAGACAGACATATTATATGACAGAAACAAAAATGTTTTTATGATGCAGATAAACAGAATGTCTCTGACAATCGCAAGAATAACAGAATTTATAAATAAAACAAGAGAAGAGGATGGGAAAAAAGTCGGCTTTGTTCCTGTTACAAAAATAGTTTCAAGAAAAGAACTTGCAAAAAATAAAATTAGAACAATCGAAGTTTCCTGTGATGGCATGTACGATAAGGATAGTTTAAAAAGTTCTCCTCTTAAAACGATAATAGACGGTTTTTCGAAAATTGGTTGTTTGTCTTATCGTATAAAATTAGGAGTTGGGAGACACAGGAACGCTGAGCTGTCTCCACAAGAATCACAGAATATAATAGATGATATAATAAATAGATCAGTAAATGTCAGTACAGCCAAAGTGTCTATGCATAATGATATTACAGGAGAAATAGAGTGTATTGATCTGCTTCAGAATAAAATATATTCATCCATTGAATTTAAAATCAAAGGGAAGAAAAGGTTAAATCTGGATATTGTGTTTGACAAAATGAAGAACGAATTTATGCGGCAAAACTTTATACAGATAAACGGAAAGGGTGATTAAGTGGGGAGAATTTTTGAAAGGATATACCCATATATAACGGCGGGCAGCATTGTTGTATTGTGGTTATTGGCGGGGGACAACATGGTAGATAGCCAGGGATATAATAACGCGTTGGACTCAACATCAAATATGTGCGCCATACTGCTCGGCTTTGTTGCTGCAATGTTTCCCGTTGTATTATCACTAAGAAAAAAAGGCAATTACGTAGATAAAGTGGTGGAGTATGGAGGCGACTTACTAAAATCATACTACGTAGAAACAATTATTTCTGGCGCCTGTCTGATAATGATAATTACTGTTAGTTATTTTAGGATAGATGTAAGAGTGCAAATAAAAGAGGCGTTGTTTTATGTATGGTTGTTTTCTGTAATTACCTTTCTGGCTTGCAGTATAAGATGTGCCTACTTCCTGTTTCGCCTTATGCTTCCCAAAGAAGAAAATAAAATTCCGGAAGAAGGGGAGAATGAAAGGAAATTTAAAGAGGAGGCGCGAAAAAAAGATCAAGGGGGATGATGGCACAAATTCCAGGGTTCCATCATCTGCTTGACGGATCAGCTCAAAACGGATAATATATAATTATGGAACCAAAAACAAAAGTTTTGTAAGGCCGGGCCACCACCCGGCCTTAATTTTTTTCCTGTACTTAAAATTTCCAGGTGATGTCTTTTGGAAAATGCTTGCTTTTAATTTTTGATTGCTAGTTTGGAAAGTTCGGATTTAAAGGGAGTAGTATGTATTCTTCTTTTACATACCTTACCGATTACAGTCATCCAGTTTGGACAACTAACATTTTTTCCGTCACAGTACTGTGTCAGGATTGGCTGGATCACATTGGGACGGGAAAGAAAATTGGTGAAAAGTTCATCCACTATGCTTGAAATGCTCTCAAAGACATTCCGGTTAGGGATCCACTTGTGGTCAAAGGCGGTGGAACTGGTAATGGTGAAGTCATAGCCTTTGTTGCGGTACCACTCCGTAAACACCCGGTTAAGCGTAAAGGACTGGATTGCCAGGACATTTGCCTGAATCGTTGCTTCCGGCCAGGTGGAGTAAATTTCGCTGCTGGCTACGTTTTTGATGTAATCTTTGTACTTGACATAATAGTTGGTGGCGGACTGGTCAGAGGGTGGCCCGTCGTGGACTACCACGTATTCGGGGATCACTACCCGGCTTAGGACGATCTCTCCGGATTCGTCGATGGGTTTGATCTCGTCTTCTGCGATCTTTGGTGGATAGTCTCCCCACAAAGTGTGGTCGGGGATGACATATAACTCGGCTCCCGTCGGATCTGTGGGGCTGATGGGAAGCAGGGCAGCGTTCTGGATCGCCAGCTCTCCGGAAAAGATTTCAGCTCCGCTCACTTCCAGTGTTTCATAACCGGGGGCAGAGACATAGATGGTGTATTCTGCATATGGTTTATTAGCACCAGGCGCCATGCTGTAATCAATCGGTGGTGCATTCAATTCCACGTCAGGAATCTGCCCTTCTGTATTTGTGGTGGTTTCTTCAATGATATTATCCGGCTGTCCGTCGTAGGTAATGCGGACAGAGGCCCCTTCGATGGGGCGATTGTCCCGCTCGGAAGTTACATTTACGGTTAGTTTTCCGGTATCTTCTCCCTGAGTGACCGTAGCGAAAAGTTCTGGTCGGATTGATTTATTTTCCAAAATAAGTCACCCTTATTTTTGATTGTTATATTCATTCTATGCGGTAACTTTTCTGTGGATTCTTTTATTTCGCAAGAATGTAGTAATTATCCCCCAAATGTGTTACAATATGGAACAGTGAAATCATCTCTGAGGGAGGAGAGACATAAGATGTGGAAGCTACTTGTATATCTCAAAGACTACAAAAAGGAGTCCGTGCTGGGACCGCTTTTTAAGTTATTAGAGGCATCTTTTGAATTGATGGTGCCACTTGTAATGGCGTCCATCATTGATGTGGGGATCAAAAACCGGGATGGAAGATATGTGATGATGATGGGAGGCGTACTTCTTCTGCTGGCTGTGGTAGGGCTCGTCTCTTCGCTGACAGCACAGTACTTTGCCGCCAAGGCGGCGGTGGGATTTTCGGCAAAACTGAAAGCTGCTTTGTTTCATCATATCGAGACGTTTTCCTATACGGAGGTGGACAGGCTGGGGTCTACCAGTTTGATCACGAGGATGACCAGTGATGTAAATCAGGTGCAGTCCGGGGTTAATCTGGTGCTGAGATTGTTTCTAAGATCGCCATTTATCGTATTTGGAGCCATGATCATGGCATTTACCATAGATGTGAAGGCGGCCATGATCTTTGTCGTGGCAATCCCCCTTCTGTCCATCGTGGTATTTGGTGTGATGCTTGCCAGCATCCCTCTTTATAAGAAGGTGCAGGCAGGCCTGGACCGGATTCTTGGCATCACCAGGGAAAATCTGACTGGTGCCAGGGTGATCCGTGCTTTTCGGAAAGAGAAGGAGGAGACGGAAAAATTTGAGAGAGCAAATCTTGATCTGAATAAAGTGCAGTTTTTTGTGGGGCGGGTTTCGGCGCTGATGAACCCGCTGACATTTGTGATCGTGAACGGAGCGATCATCCTTCTGATCTGGACAGGAGCACTGCGGGTGGAGACGGGGATTCTCACCCAGGGTGCTGTGGTGGCTCTGGTGGATTATATGTCGCAGATCCTGGTGGAGCTGGTGAAACTGGCAAATCTCATCATTACGGTCACAAAGGCGATCGCCTGTGGAAACCGCATCCAGGATGTGTTTGAGGTAGAGACAAGTCTCAGGGATACCGCGGGAACGGATTCAGAAGAGGGAATTTCCTTCTCCGGACAGGAAGAGATAGTGGAATTTGAACATGTGGGGCTGTCTTATCAGAATGCTGCGGAAGAGTCCCTGACAGATATCTCTTTTGTGGCGAAACGGGGCGACGTGATCGGAGTGATCGGAGGTACAGGTTCGGGTAAAACTTCTCTGGTCAATCTCATTCCGAGATTTTACGAGAGAACCTCTGGTGAGATCCGGATCGGTGGAGCCGATATCAAAAAGTATCCGCTCATTCAGCTGCGGGAAAAGATCGGGGTGGTACCTCAGAAGGCGGTGCTTTTTTATGGGAATATCCGCTCTAATATGCAGTGGGGCCGGAAGGACGCCACGGATGAAGAGATCTGGGCAGCGTTGGAGACAGCCCAGGCGGCGGAATTTGTCAGGGACAAGGAAGGCGGTCTGGATGCACTGGTGGAACAGGGAGGGAGGAATTTTTCCGGTGGACAGAGACAGCGTCTCACCATTGCCAGGGCATTGGTAAAGAAGCCGGATATACTGATCCTGGACGATAGTTCCTCGGCGCTGGATTATATGACGGATGCCGCGCTGCGTAAGGGGATACAGGAGAACCTGGCTGGAACCACGGTATTTATCGTGTCCCAGCGTGCGGCGTCGATCCTGCAGGCAGACCAGATCCTTGTGCTGGATGACGGGGAGCTGGCGGGAAAGGGAACCCACGAAGAGCTGCTGCAGAGCTGTGAAGTGTACCGGGAGATCTATGAATCCCAGTTTGGAAAGGAGGAAAAATGATGAGCCAGAAAGAGACGATCCGAAGAGTTTTGAGCTATATCAGACGATATACATTTTTCCTTATCTGCTCCCTGGTGCTGGCGGCGGTGACGGTGGCGCTGACATTATATGTACCGATCCTCACCGGGCAGGCCATCGACTGTATCATTGCTCCCGGCGCGGTGGATTTTGCTGCCATCCGTCATATATTATGGAAGATCGGCGGCGCGGTGGCAGTGACCATGGCAGCGCAGTGGATCATGAACGTGTGCAATAATAAGATTACCTTTAATATTGTGCGGGATATCCGTGACGAGGCATTCCGGAGGATACAGGAGCTGCCCTTAAAGTATATTGACGGGCATTCCCACGGGGAGGTGGTCAGCCGTGTGATCGCCGATGTGGATCAGTTTGCGGACGGTCTTCTTATGGGATTTACCCAGCTGTTTACCGGTGTGGTGACGATCCTTGGAACCCTGTTGTTTATGCTCAGTGTGAATGTCAGCATTACGCTGGTGGTTGTCGTGATTACGCCGGTTTCTCTGCTGGTGGCTAGTTTTATCGCGAAAAGGACCTATGAGATGTTTAAGCTGCAGTCGGAGACCAGAGGAGAGCAGACGGCACTGGTGGAGGAGGTCCTTGGAAATCAAAAGGTGGTTCAGGCCTTTGCCTATGAGGACGATGCCCAGGAGAAATTTGACGAGATCAATGAGAGGCTGCGCAAATGTTCTCTGAGGGGAATCTTCTTTTCCTCCATCACCAATCCGGCCACCAGATTTGTAAACAGCCTTGTGTATGCGGGCGTAGGGATCAGTGGTGCATTTTTTGCCATCCAGGGAAGCCTTTCTGTGGGACAGCTGTCCTGCTTTCTTCGCTACGCGAACCAGTATACCAAACCCTTTAACGAGATTTCCGGAGTGGTGACAGAGCTGCAGAATGCCATCGCCTGTGCGGGAAGGATCTTTGAACTGATCGATGAGACGCCGCAGACGCCGGATGCTGATGATGCAGTGGTACTTCATGATGTGGATGGGAGTGTAGAGATCCAGGACGTAAGCTTTTCTTATGTGCCAGAGCAGCATCTGATCGAGGATTTTAATCTGGATGTGAAGCCAGGTCAGAGAGTGGCGATCGTGGGACCTACAGGATGTGGAAAGACGACGCTCATAAACCTTCTCATGCGGTTTTATGATGTAAATGATGGGAAGATTCTTGTCAGCGGCCATGAAAGCCGCAGGATCACGAGAGAAAGCCTTCGGGCAAATTATGGCATGGTACTGCAGGAAACCTGGCTGAAACAGGGGACCATCCGGGAAAATATCGTGATGGGAAAACCGGATGCCACGGAAGAAGAGGTGGTCCAGGCGGCAAAAGCCAGCCACGCCCACAGTTTTATCAAGAGACTGCCGAAAGGATATGACACGGTGATCGGTGAAGATGGCGGCAGTCTGTCCCAGGGACAGAAGCAGCTGCTGTGTATTGCCAGGGTGATGCTTTGTCTGCCGCCCATGCTCATATTGGACGAGGCGACTTCCTCCATTGATACCCGTACGGAGATCCGCATCCAGAATGCATTTTCCAAGATGATGGAGGGAAGGACCAGCTTTATCGTGGCGCATCGTCTCTCCACTATCCGGGAAGCGGATGTCATCCTGGTGATGAAAGACGGGCATATTATAGAACAGGGAAATCATGACGAGCTTTTGAAAAAAGATGGGTTTTATGCGGCACTGTACAACAGTCAGTAGAACTGTGGAAGGTTTGCCTGGAGTAAAATAAAAAAATGTTTTCCTATTGACAAAGTATGAAATGAGAGGTATAGTATGGTTACAGTCCATTTCCTACTATTTCAATATGAAAACAAGGGAAAGGTGCGGTCTAGATGAAAATATCGACAAAAGGAAGGTATGCCCTTCGGCTTATGATGGATATTGCGATGAATGACACGGGTGAACCTGTGCGGATCAAGGATATTTCCGCAAGACAGGATATTTCGATTAAATATTTGGAGCAGATTGTATCTATTTTGAACCGGGCGGGATTTGTCCGGGCCATACGGGGGCCGCAGGGAGGATACCGGTTAGTGAGGAAGCCGTCTGAGTATACGGCGGGTATGGTCCTGAGGCTGACAGAGGGGAGTCTTGCCCCGGTGAGCTGTCTGGATTACGAAGAAAATGATTGTCCGAGACAGGAGACCTGCGGGACTCTGGAATTGTGGAAAAGGCTCGACGATGCGATCAAATCGGTAGTGGATTCTGTCACCCTTGAGGATCTGGTGGACTGGCAGCGGCAAAAAAAGGACGATTACGTCATATGAATTTGCGGGTTCGCCGGAGTACGAACCAGAAAGGAAGGTTAAAGATGGGCAGAATATTTAAGAGCGCCACGGAACTGATTGGAAACACACCACTGGTAGAATTTACGAACATTGAAAAAAAATATGGTCTTGAGGCCAAGATACTGGCGAAGCTGGAGTATCTGAATCCAGCAGGAAGTGTAAAAGACCGTATTGCGCTGGAGATGATCGAGGAGGCGGAGAGAAGCGGCAGACTGAAGCCGGGAGGGACGATCCTGGAACCGACTTCTGGAAATACCGGGATTGGTCTGGCAGCTATCGCCGCCGCCAAGGGATATAAGGCGGTTATTGTCCTGCCGGAGACCATGAGTGTAGAGCGGAGAAATATGATAAAAGCCTATGGTGCCGAACTGGTGCTTACCGATGGCAGCAAGGGGATGAAAGGGGCCATCGCCAGGGCAGAGGAACTAAATCAGGAGATACCTGGCAGTATTATCGTGGGACAGTTTGTCAATCCGGCAAATCCGGAAAGTCATAGAAAGTATACCGGACCGGAGATCTGGGAGGATACGGAAGGCGAGGTGGATCTTTTTGTGGCAGGTGTGGGAACAGGAGGTACGATAACCGGCGTGGGCGAATATCTAAAAGGGAAAAAACCTTCGGTCAAGATCGTGGCAGTGGAGCCCGCCGCTTCACCGGTGCTCTCCCAGGAGACAGCAGGAACTCACAAGATCCAGGGAATCGGGGCAGGATTTGTACCGGAGGTCCTGAATACAAAGATTTATGACGACATAACAACAGTAGAAGATGAGAATGCTTTTGCGACGGCAAAAGAAATTGCCAGGGAAGAGGGCGTTCTTGTAGGAATCTCTTCGGGAGCAGCGCTCTGGGCAGCATTGCGGGAGGCTGAGAAGCCGGAAAATAAAGGGAAAAATATCGTTGTATTTTTGCCTGACAGCGGGGACCGTTATTATTCTACACCGTTGTTTGCATAATAAAAGGTTCGGCTGGGAACTGCGGTCCTCATTTTAGAGGGGCCGCAGTTTTCTCACAATTTATTCCAGCCGTATTGACGGGCGTCATTATTTCTATTATAATAAAAACAGTATGGCTGAACAGCTAAAATATGATTTGGAGAACAAATGGAGGGAAACTGGTATGCTGGAACAATTGAAAAAAGAAGTATATGATGCAAATATGGAGCTCCAGGAGAAAGGGCTTGTGATCTATACCTGGGGAAATGTGAGCGGAATTGACCGGGAAAATAATCTTGTTGTGATCAAGCCCAGCGGTGTGGAATATGACGAACTTTCACCGGAGGATATGGTAGTGGTGGATTTTGACCAGAACGTGGTTGAGGGTAAATACCGTCCATCCTCTGATACAGCGACACATATTGAACTGTACCGGGCATTTGACAATCTGGCAGGAGTTGTACATACACATTCTACCTGGGCGGTTACCTTTGCGCAGGCGGGAATGCCGATTCCGGCACTGGGAACGACCCATGCGGATTATTTTTATGGTGAAATTCCATGCACCAGGGATCTGACAGCTGCCGAGATTAACGACGACTATGAAAGAAATACGGGTCTGGTCATCGTCGAGACTCTTGGAGAGAAAGACGCCATGGAAGTGCCGGGAATCGTGGTGAAGAACCACGGTCCTTTTACCTGGGGAACATCGCCTGCAAATGCGGTTTATAATGCCGTAGTTCTGGACAAGGTAGCAGAGATGGCTCATCATACCATGACCTTGAATCCATCTGTAAAGCCGGCTCCCCAGTATCTTTTGGATAAACACTACTTCAGAAAGCACGGAGACAATGCGTACTATGGACAGGAAGGTCT
>CAMTDY010000127.1 GCA_947070915.1 uncultured Roseburia sp. | reverse complement strand
TTTGCTTCCAATACTTCCTCTCTTTCTATCACAGAGATGGGAGCTGGCCTGGACCGTCCGATGATCGGAATGCATTTCTTTAACCCAGCTGACAGAATGAAGCTGGTAGAAGTTATCCGCGGTGAGAACACACCGGATGAAATGAACGATAAGATCATTGAGATCGCAAAACAGATCGGAAAAACACCAGTACAGGTGAATGAGGCTGCTGGATTTGCCGTAAACCGCATCCTGATCCCGATGATCAATGAAGCGATCTGTGTTCTTGAAGCAGGTGTTGCCAGCGCAGAGGATATTGATACTGCGATGATCCTTGGATGTAATCATCCGATGGGACCTCTTCATCTTGGCGATTACATTGGTCTCGATATCTGCCTTGCTATTATGGAGGTCATTTATGCAGAAACAGGTGATTCCAAATACAGACCATCACCACTTCTCAGAAAAATGGTTCGCGCCGGAAAACTGGGATGCAAGACTGGCAAGGGATTTTTTGACTACAGCAAATAATTAGAAAGGAGTTCATTAACAATGGATTTTACTTTAGATCAGAAACATGAAATGGCAAGATCTTTGTTTAAAGAATTTGCTGAAAATGAAGCGAAACCACTCGCTCAGGAAACCGACGAAACAGAAAAATTCCCGATGGCGACTGTGGAAAAAATGCAGAAATATGGTTTCATGGGAATTCCGATACCAAAGGAGTATGGCGGACAGGGCTGCGATCCTCTGACATATGTGATGTGCGTGGAGGAGCTCTCTAAAGTGTGTGGTACGACAGGCGTAGTTGTATCTGCCCATACCTCTCTTTGCTGTGATCCGATCATGACTTATGGTACGGAAGAGCAGAAACAGAAATACCTTGTACCGCTGGCAAAAGGTGAAAAACTGGGTGCTTTTGCACTGACAGAACCAGGTGCCGGAACGGATGCCCAGGGTGCGCAGACAAAGGCTGTTTTAGATGGCGACGAGTGGGTGCTCAATGGCTCCAAATGTTTCATCACCAACGGTAAAGTGGCAGATGTTTATATAGTGATCGCCATTACCAGCGTGACAGAGGACAGACGCGGCAGAAAGAAAAAGAATTTCTCCGCATTCATTGTAGAAAAAGGAACTCCTGGCTTCTCATTTGGTACAAAAGAAAAGAAAATGGGTATCCGCGGTTCAGCTACATATGAACTGATCTTTGAGGACTGCCGTATCCCGAAAGAAAATCTTCTTGGACCAGAGGGAAGAGGATTCCCGATCGCCATGCACACACTGGATGGCGGACGTATCGGTATCGCCGCTCAGGCGCTTGGTATCGCTGAGGGCGCGCTGGAGACGACAGTAGCTTACGTAAAAGAAAGAAAACAGTTTGGCCGTTCCATCGCAGCACAGCAGAACACACAGTTCCAGCTGGCTGACATGGCGACAAAGGTAGAGGCTGCCAAACATCTCGTATACAAAGCAGCGAAAGCAAAAGAGACACAGAAGGTTTATAGTGTAGAAGCTGCAATGGCAAAATTATATGCTGCTGAGGTTGCCATGGAAGTGACAACAAAAGCAGTTCAGTTACACGGTGGTTATGGTTACATCCGTGAGTACGATGTAGAGCGTATGATGCGTGATGCGAAGATCACAGAGATTTACGAAGGAACATCAGAAGTTCAGCGTATGGTTATCTCTGGAAACTTATTGAAATAAGGAGGTTCATATCGTGAAAATAGTAGTTTGTATAAAACAGGTACCTGACACAGCAGGCGGAGTAAAATTCAATCCGGATGGTACACTTGACAGAGGTGCAATGCTTACAATTATGAACCCGGATGATAAGGCAGGTCTGGAAGCAGCACTTCGCATCAAAGAGCAGAACGGTGCAGAGGTTACCGTTCTTACCATGGGACTTCCCAAAGCAGAAGAAGTTCTTCGTGAAGCAATGGCAATGGGCGCTGACAAGGGAATCCTTGTGACAGACCGTGTGCTTGGCGGCGCAGATACATGGGCGACCTCCACAACGATCGCAGGCGCTCTTCGCAATATCGACTATGACCTGATCATCACAGGACGCCAGGCGATCGATGGTGATACCGCACAGGTAGGACCTCAGATCTCCGAGCATCTTGATATTCCGGTTATTTCCTATGCTAAGGATATTAAGATTGATGGCGACTATGTGATCGTACAGCGTCAGTATGATGACAGAAGTCATGAACTGAAGGCAAAAATGCCTTGTCTGATCACTGCTCTTTCTGAATTAAATGAGCCGCGTTACATGACTCCTGGCGGAATCTTTGATGCCTATGACAAAGAGATTACGGTTTGGGGAAGGGCAGACTTAAAGGATGTGGATGATTCCAACCTGGGTCTGAAAGGTTCTCCGACAAAGATTGCAAAAGCTTCTGACAAAGTTCGTAAGGGCGCTGGTGAAAAAGTGGCTCTGGACGGCGCAGAGGGTGCAAGTTATATTGTTGAGAAATTAAAAGAGAAACATGTAATCTAAGTAAACAAGGAGGCAATCATGAATTTAGAAGAATATAAAGGTGTATTTGTCTATGCACAGCAGGTAGACAATGAAATAAGTGGAATCGCTCTGGAATTGCTTGGAAAAGCAAATGAGCTTGCCAAAGACTTAAATACCGACGTGACAGCCGTTCTGGTTGGTTCTGGTGTTTCCGGTCTTGTAGATACATTAGCTGAGTACGGTGCCGACAAGGTAATTGTTGTGGATGATCCGGAGCTGAAAGATTACCGGACAGAGCCATATACCCATGCCCTTGCTTCTGTGATCAACGAGTACAAACCGGATATCATGCTGGTAGGTGCGACAGCCATCGGCCGTGACCTCGGTCCTCGTGTGTCCGCCCGTGTGGCTACTGGCCTTACCGCAGACTGTACCGTTCTTGAGATCGGTGATTTCCCGATCAATGCAGTTCCTGGAAAAGAGAACGAGCAGAAACACAACCAGCTTCTTATGACCCGTCCTGCCTTTGGCGGAAATACCATCGCTACCATCGCATGTCCGGATAACCGTCCTCAGATGGCTACGGTACGTCCAGGTGTTATGCAGAAGATCGAGCCAAAAGCAGGCGCCAAGGCAGAAGTGATCAATTATAACCCAGGATTTACTCCAAACGACAAATATGTTGAGATCCTCAATGTAGTAAAAGAAGTGAAAGATACCGTGGACATTATGGATGCAAAGATTCTTGTATCCGGCGGACGTGGTGTTGGTTCAAAAGAGAACTTCAAGCTTCTGGAGGATCTGGCAGAGGTGATCGGCGGAACCGTAAGCTGTTCCCGTGCCGTTGTGGAGAATGAGTGGCTTCCGGCAGACCGTCAGGTGGGACAGACCGGAAAAACTGTTCGGCCGAACGTATACTTTGCCATCGGTATTTCTGGTGCCATCCAGCATACAGCTGGTATGGAAGAGGCAGATATCATCGTTGCCATCAATAAAGACGAGGATGCTCCGATCTTTGATGTAGCTGACTATGGTATCGTAGGTGATCTGAATAAGATCGTTCCACAGCTGACAGAGATGCTTAAGACAGAGATGAAGAAATAATCAAATCAGTGATTGAAGGGTGTCCACAGAACTTATGACAGCTTGACTGCCAGCCTTAGTTCCAGGGCACCCTTTTTTGTTAGCCCTAACATTGCAAAGGAGGATACCGGGATGAAGAAGATCGGCATCGTAATATGTAATTTTAATAAGAAGGAGTATGTGGTCAACTGTATCCAGAGCGTTCTGGAATCGAAAACAGATGATTTTGATATCTATGTGGTTGACAATGCCTCCACGGATGGTTCTGTGGAAGCCGTCCGCGAACAATATGGGGAACAGGTAACGCTGCTGGTGAATTCAGAAAATCTGGGGGGCTCCGGAGGTTTTAATACCGGCATCCGAAAAGTTCTGGAGGGGGATTATGAATATCTGTACTGTCTGGATAATGATGTGCTGGTGGATGAAAATGCGGTGGGGGCGCTGGCAGAGTACCTGGACAGCCATCCGGATACCGGAGCGGCAGGTTCCATCGTGTACCATATGGATTACCCGGAATATGTACAGCAGTATGGACTGGATATCGACTTTGAAAATTATACGGCCATCACCCATTTTGCGGATTTTCTGGATGATGGAACCATTCCCGAGACTAAGGTTTGTGACACCATTGCCACCTGCAGTGTGATGCTCCGTACCAGCTGCATCAAAAATACAGATATCGGCATCATGCCGGAGGATAATTTTATCTACTGGGATGACATGGAGTGGATCTACCGGTTTACCCTGGCTGGATTCCGGGCAGTTACCATCAAAAACAGCGTCGTGTTACATAAGATGGGTTCCAACACAAGGCCGGCCAATACTTTTATCAACTATTATATGTGGCGGAACCGTCTGAATTTCTTTATGCGCTACACACCAGAAGAAAAGCTGGAGACTATGAGTTACCGGATCCTCAGTGCCGTGTTTGACTCCCTGTATGAGAGCATGTACAGAGAAGAACACAATGTCATGCAGACCATTTCCTATGCCTTTTACGATGCCATCCGGGGAGTGAGAGGGAAGGCATCCGATGGGAAAATAATGGAGAACGATGCCAATGATGATAAACTAAAGGATTTTCTCAAAGATAAAAAATCTTTTTATATCGTTCCGGATGGGAATCAGGAGCAGGCAGCACAGACAGCACATTTTCTCTGTTCCCTGAATCCGTCCATGGAAGCCTGCAAAAACAGGGAACAGGCAGATGTGGTATTCCGGCTCTGTGACTATGTGATGCATATGGCAGGGGGAGAACGGGATGCCATATATATTGACTCAGAAAATAATGTGATCCTGGACGAAGAGGACTGGAAATGTGTGGAAAATTATTCTTATTCCCGCTCCCTGTTTATCTATATGAACCAGGCGCCATTCCTGGATGCCGTCCAGTCACTGCGGAAAAAATAGATATGAAGAGGAGAGGACAACATGAATGAAATATATTTACGTTTTCCTGAGGGCAGGAAAAAAGCATTCACCATCAGCTACGATGATAATACCACCCAGGATGAGAGACTGATCAAACTTATGAAACAGTACAACATCAAGGGAACCTTTAACATCATCCCAAACTGGTTTGCGGCGGAAGAGGCTGTATTTCCAGAGGGGGAGACCTATATCAACGTCACAGAGAAAAAAGCGCTGGAACTCTATGATCATGAGCTGATCGAGGTGGCAAACCATGGGTTTAACCACACGAAGATGACCTGTACTCCACAGATCCAGCAGATGGAGGATCTGGTTAAATGCCGCCGGAAACTGGAGCAGATGTACCAGCGGATCATCACAGGATTTGCCTATCCTTATGGATGGTATGATGAAAATTTGATACAGCTGTTGGAAGAGGCGGGGATCACCTATGCCCGGACCGTACACAGCACTTATGAGTTTACTCTGCCGGAACGCTGGCTGGAACTCCATCCCACCTGCCATCAGGCGGATGAACTCCTGCCGGAACTGACGGAACAATTTTTGGAGGACAGGGTGGAAGATCAGCCCTATATGTTTTATGTGTGGGGACATACCTTTGAATTTGACCAGCAGGATAACTGGCATCTGATCGAAGAGCTGTTCCAGAATGTATCCGGAAGGGATGAGATCTGGTACGCTACCAACGGTGAACTCTGTGATTATCACACCGCTTACCAGAAACTCGTATTTTCTGCAGATGCCAACCGGATTTATAATCCCACAGCAACGGACTTGTGGGCTGAGATTGACCGGAAACACTTGATCAAGCTTCCAGCGGGAAGTACGACACTTGTTGAATAATAAATGCTTGTATAGAATAGAGGGAATATCCATGAAGAAAAAAATCATATTATTCAGTGTATTTACTGCCATGGTGCTGACCGGTGCCCTGGGTCTCCGGGCAGCTGTCAGCCAGGCGGCAAAACCTTCGCCCCTGCAGATCAAGGGAACCCGGATCGTAAATGCCTCCGGCAAGACTGTGACCTTAAAAGGGGTGAGCACCCATGGCATTGCCTGGTATCCCCAGTATGTGAACAAGTCCTGTTTTCAGAGTTTTAAGAAGATGGGAGCCAATACGGTCCGTCTCGCCTTTTACAGCGATGATGCCGCCGGCTACAGTAAATCTCTTTACAAGAAGGTGGAAGAGGGGATTCAGGCTGCCACAGACCTCGGAATGTATGTAGTGATCGACTGGCATATTTTATCCGACGGAAATCCAAAGACCAATCAAAAGAAGGCGAAAGATTTTTTTACCCATTTCTCCAAAAAGTATGCGGGGCAGACCAATATCCTGTACGAGATCTGCAATGAACCCAACGGAAACGTAACCTGGGAAAAAGATATCAAACCCTATGCTTCCAAGATGATCTCCCTGATCCGGAAATATGACAAAAAAGCCATTATCATCGTAGGAACGCCGACCTGGTCCCAGGATGTGGATATCGTGGCGCAGAATCCCATCAAGAATCAGAAAAATATCATGTATGCCCTGCATTTTTATGCGGCGACCCATAAGGACTGGATCCGGGATAAGCTCAAAAAGGCGAATCAGTCAGGTCTTCCGATCCTGGTCACCGAATTCTCCATCTGCGATGCTTCCGGAAATGGCGCCCTGGATACGAAAGAGGCGGGAAAGTGGATGAAGATTCTGAAAAAGTATAAGATCGGCCGCATCGCCTGGAATATTTCCAACAAAAATGAGACCTCTGCCCTGATCAAGAGCAACTGCCAGAAGACCGGGAATATCAAAAAGGGCGATTTGTCAAAATCAGGAAAGTGGATCATGAAAAATTGGTGAGCCGGAAGTTATATTGCGCTTGTACAAAGGACGGTTTCGGTATATAATAAAATTAGTTGAAGCGGCAGCCACAAAAGCATCGGCTGCTGGTACATAAAATGTTCAGGAGGGTATTTTTTATGAGTATCAAGATTCAAAATGTAACAGATCCATCTTTTCAGAAGTATGGACGGATTCTTACCGCGGACTACGATGTGGCAGAACTGATCGGCAAAATGCAGGAGATGCCCTGTCCGGCAGATGTAGTTTATGAACCTTCGGTGGCGGAGCTGGAAGCGCTTCCCATTATGAAGACCTTCACCGATAGTCTGTACGGCGGACTTCCGATCCAGATCGGATACTGCAACGGACACAACCGTCTGCTGAATGCAGTTGAGTATCATCGTTCCTCCGAGGTCAATGTGGCAGCTACGGATCTTATTCTTCTGATCGGTATGCAGCAGGACATCGAAGCTGATTTTACCTATGACACAAAGAAGATCGAGGCATTTCTGGTGCCAAAGGGAACCATGATCGAAGTATATGCCACCACACTTCACTATGCACCCTGCAGCGTGGATGGACAGGAGTTCCGCTGTGTTGTTGTCCTTCCCAAAGACACCAACCTTGATCTTGAGGTTAAGCCAGAGGGAGCAAAAGAAGACAAACTTCTGGTGGCAAGAAATAAATGGCTTATCGGACACGAAGAGGCAGGTATCGCCGGCGCTTTTAACGGTCTGAAAGGTGAGAATATTTCGGTAGATTAACTTCACATTAGCTTGATGTTGTCTTCAAGCTGCTTTTAGGAAAAACAAAACGGAGTCGTGCTGGATTGCCAGCATTACCCCGTTTTGTTTTTGGTATTAGGAATTTCCACTCTATGCGAAGCAGAAACTTCCTCAACAATTCTTTTAGGAGTCCGCGGTTTCAGCCGGACTTTATTTTAGTGTATATGTAACATTCTCATCCACTGTACCGATTTTTAATTTAAAATCTTTTTTGTTCTTTGCAGCCTTTTTCGGTACTTGAAAAGCGATCACTCCTGTTTTGGAAGCCCCAGCTTTGATGGTATCGCCGATCAGATCCTTATCATACCCCATAAGATCGGAAGGTTTATATTCTTCCCCATCCTTGCTGGAAAGAATGGCAGTGATCATCGTATTCTGCATACCGACTTTAGGAAGAAGAGTTTCCGCCTTATCGCCATTATTTTTCGCAGATAAGGTAACCATTACAATAGTATTTCCCTTTTGGGGCTTGACATAAAGGTATTTGCTTGTCATGATCTTATTTTTGACTTCAGCCTTTTTCGCACAGATATTCCAGTCACCAATGGTTGCCTTCTTTCCAAGGGACAGCGTTTCCGCTGCTGGAGCTGGTGTCTCTGTCGGAGCAGGAGTCTCCGCTGCCGCGCTGCTGTTACTGTCTCCGGCATTATTTTCAATGGTTGATCCCACTGGAGTAGATGGCTGGTCGGAAGCGCAGCCTGTCAGGCACAAAAAAGTACATGCCAATACGAATGCAAGTTTTCTCATAGTGTTTCTCCTTTTTCTTTTTATTTCGTACAATGATTTTGTAAAATTATGTACATAACATATCATAAAGCAAAACCGGGAAAAATTCAAGTGATTTGGAAAAATCCGAAAATCTTAAAAAAGCCTTGACGTACGTTAAGGCGTACGCTATAATCTCGTCTTTGACACTTATAGAAACGGAAAATGGCCATAACCCTGCTTAT
>CAMTDY010000126.1 GCA_947070915.1 uncultured Roseburia sp. | reverse complement strand
GATTTGGACAACTTAAAATACCCAGCATCCTTCTTGTATACGAAAATAAAGGATCCTCTGCCTGCTCAAGCAAAGAATCCTTTGTAATTTTTATGTGATTGCTGTCGTTTTTCGTCTATTCGAGGGTTGTCATCAGATATGAAGCGCCATTTTTCGTCCTCCACTCCCCGATACTTCCATTGATAATGGTAAACTGAGGTGCCTTATGTCCAATATCAGCCTCAAACACGATGGGAACATGAAGTTCTGATAAAATAACTTCCACCGCTTCCCGGTAACTGTGGTCCGTAAAGCTCTGGAACATGCAGGGACGCCCGAAAACAAAGCCGGCGGCATGTTCAAACCAGCCCGCATGCTTAAGCTGCCATAATCCCCTGGTAAGAGAATCGCTGTCTAAAGCAAAGCTTTCCATATACCACAGGATCCCGTCCTGGCGGTAAGAATCCACAAACTCACGGGTCCTGTCAAAGCATGTTCCCACCAGATTCAGCAGAACATCCAGACATCCTCCCAGCAGCCTTCCCCTCATGTTCACCTCATCCACAATCTTTCCATTCATTACAGCGTATTGGCGGGAAGGCCTGTCTTTCCGGTATCCCTCCTCCGGCCGCTCTCTGTCATAAAAATCGTCTTCATAGGCATCAAAAGAGGACTGATCTATCATATTCCCTGTCATGATCTCTGTATTGTTCCGGACTGCCGGATGCCAGGGATCCATGGCAAAATCATTGAAATGGTTTCCGTATACAGTGGCAGTATGGCAGTTCACGGCAAGAGTATAAGTCAGCCCTGTATTATCGGAAAAACCCTGGAACCACTTGGGATTCCTGCGGATCACATCCAGATCCAGCAGCGGCAGCATCTCCATCAGAAAATCCCCGCCCTTGGCAGAAAAAATGTACTTCACCTCAGGATTCTCAAACAGGCTCATGAGCTGTTCTGCCCGCTGTTCCCTGGTGCTGCTCCGTCCCCTCCCATCGCTCTGGCGGACATTTTCTGTCTCAAGAACACGAAATCCCCCTTCCCTGATCCTCTCCTCTGCCAGATCCAGTCTGGCAAAATCCATCGGTTTGCGGTTCCCGTCCGAAGGCGCTGTGATGCCTATGGCATCACCCTTTTTTAAAAAATCCGGATATATCATTTTACACTTCCTCTCTTCCAGCTCAAGGGTGCGAATATGAACCCGCCGTTGAGCCAAATAAACTAAGCCTTGAAAAATTTTCCGATCTTCTGTATACTTAATTCCAGAAAAGATACAGAAAGGAATATAAACTATGGCTGAAAAAAATCCAATCGTAACAATTCAAATGGCAGAAGGAGATACCATCCAGGTGGAACTTTATCCTGAGACGGCGCCCAACACCGTAAATAATTTTATATCTCTGGTGAAAAAAGGCTATTATGATGGTCTTACTTTCCACCGTATCATCAAAGGCTTTATGATCCAGGGCGGCTGTCCCGACGGCAATGGAATGGGTGGCCCCGGCTACAGCATCCGTGGAGAATTTGGCATGAACGGCTTTGAGAATAACTTAAAGCATACCGCCGGAGTCATCTCCATGGCCCGCTCCCAGATGCCGGATTCCGCCGGTTCCCAGTTCTTCATCATGCACAAGGACGCCCCTCATCTGGACGGCGCCTACGCCGCTTTTGGCAAAGTGACAGAAGGCATGGATGTGGTGGACAAACTTGCCGAGACAGCGACAGATTACAGCGATATGCCGCAAACCCCTGTGGTGATGCAAAAAGTCACTGTGGATACCTTCGGGGAAGAGTATCCGGAACCGGAAAAGAAATAACGGATCTTATTGTTGTTCAACCCAGCCCGGCAGCGCAAATCTGGACTCTGCTTCATTCTGCGCCGCCGGGCTGTCTTTGCGTCGTGGTACAGGCCTCTAATCTGCCTGAAGCTCTCCCATAAAATAAAAACCTTTACTTTCTGTCAGTTTTACCCTGCGGATCTCCCCTATGCAGTCCTCAGATGCTGGACAATGAACCACGGCATTGGAGGAAAGACGCCCGGTGATCAGAGACGGATCGTGATCATTGATCTCTTCCATCAGCACTTCTTCTATCGTTCCCACTTTGCTGTCTGTGATTTCCCTGGAAATAGACTGTATCTCCGTGAGAAGCCTGTCAAAACGCTGTTTTACCACGTCCTCCGGCACCTGGTTCTCCATCGCCGCAGCGGGAGTTCCCGTCCTTCTGGAATAGATAAAGGAATATACGCTGTCATAACGGACCTTCCGCACGACATCCAGCGTCTCCTCAAAATCCTCTTCCGTTTCTCCTGGAAACCCTACAATAATGTCTGTAGTCAGCGAGATATCCGGCAGCCTGCCACGGATCCGGTCCACCAGCGCCAGATAATCCTCTTTTGTGTACCGGCGGTTCATTTTTCCCAGGATCTCCGTACTTCCAGACTGCAGAGGAAGATGAAGATGGGAACAGACCTTGCTACACTCGGCCATGGCCTGTATCAGCTCTTCTGACAGATCCTTAGGATGGGAGGTCATAAAACGGATGCGGCGCAGTTTCGGTATCTTGTTCACCTCACGTAATAGCTCCGCGAAGTTCATGGGAACTTCCAGTGTCTTCCCGTAGGAATTTACATTCTGTCCTAAAAGCATCACCTCGGTGACACCATCCTCCGCCAGCCCCCGGATCTCCCGGAGAATTTCTTCCGGTTCCCGGCTCCGCTCCCGTCCCCGGACATAGGGAACGATACAATAGCTGCAGAAGTTATTGCAGCCATACATGATGTTCACTCCAGCCTTAAAGGGATATTTCCGGATGCTTGGCAGATCTTCTACCACTTTCTCTGCTTCCTGCCAGATGTCGATGACCATCCCTCCGGACTCTATCTGGGTGTATAGGATCTCAGCCAGTTTATATACATTATGGGTGCCGAAGATCATATCCACAAAGGGATAACTTTTCTTTATTTTTTCTACTACTGTAGGCTCCTGCATCATACAGCCGCACATAGCGATTTTCATCTGCGGGTTTTTCTTTTTCTGGTTTTTCATATATCCCAGTCTTCCATACACCTTTAAATTGGCATTTTCCCGGACCGTACAAGTATTGTAAAGGATGAAATCTGCCACGGTATCCTCTACCGGCTCATACCCGATATAGGAAAGTACCGCTTCTAATTTTTCTGAATCCCTGGCGTTCATCTGGCAACCCATGGTCTGCATGGAAAGCGTCAGTTTCCGCCCCAGCCTCTTGCTCTCTTTCTCTGCCCACATCCGGCATTTTTTCATAAAATAATATTGTCTTTCTGGCTCTGTCACTGGCGCCTCGCCAGTGATATCTGTATCATCAATCCGCTGATAATCAAACATAATCTTCCTCACTTTATCTTCACGAAGTTAAATGCCCCATACCACTTGGGTACGGGGCATAAGCCATTTCAAATCTGCCCTTTTCTCATTATACTAAAGGGCTTCACAATTTTCAAGATATAATAGTTCTCTGTAAATCCACGCTGCCGGGCTAAGACACGATATCACCTGTCCGGGCTCCTCCCTGGAACCCCTGGGAAGCGCCGTCTCCTTTCATCAGGTTTTCCATAATAGGCAGCGCATCCGAGATCGGAATGGCAAATCCCATTCCTTCCACCTCTTCCGAGGCAAACTTTGAGGAATTGATGCCGATCACTTCTCCTTTGGCATTCACCAGCGCTCCGCCGCTGTTTCCTGGATTGATCGCCGCATCCGTCTGGATCAGCTTCATGGTATCCTGCCCTTCCATTCCCAGCTGGCGGTCTTTCGCACTGACATATCCCACGGTCACACTGGTACCATATCCCAGAGCATTTCCAATGGCGATGGCCTGCTCACCAACTTTAGTCTCTTTGCTGTCTGCCAGCTCTGCGATCTTGATCTGGGACAGAGTACCGTCCTTCAGATCTTTCTTTGCCACCTTGACCACAGCGAGATCCGATGCTTCATCGGTGCCTGTCACCGTTGCATTTGCCGTAGTTTCATTATTAAAGGTGATCTGAACCTGAACGCTGTCTGCTACCACATGATTATTGGTAACAATATAGATGAAATCGGAATCCTCTTTGAACAAAATTCCTGAACCACTTCCCTCTCCCTGGCTCTCAAAGGTCCGTCCAAAAAAGTCCTGCTGTCTGGAAACCACTTTTACATCAATGGCCACGATAGAGGGAAGAACTGCCTCCGCCACAGCTGAAACACCGGAGTTTTCCTGTTCTCCACTGCTGGACGTCTGGATCACGCCAGAATTTCCCGGCTGCTGCTCTGCCACAGCGCTACTTCCCGCCTGTCCAGATCCGCCATATAGTCCTGCCACATAACTGGTCCCCTGAAATACCACACCGCTCAGTAAACCAAAGGTCATCGCTCCTGCTACTAATTTTATCATCTTTTTCATCGTCATAGCCTCCAATCTCAAACTCTGTTTCTCTGTTTCGTCAACACCCCGCCCGGTTCATGCTCAGGCAGGAATGAATTTGTTATGGTTACACTATAACGTGAATTTGTGGGCAATCATTGTTTTCTTTTTGAAGAAGATGTGTGTAAATCTTGTTTAATCTGTGAACGCAAAAATCATTTGGCAGCACCTAAGCACATCATTTGATACGTAATGGATCTCAACATTTAAAATTTCCCAGCACTCTCACACTCTTCGCCTCTTCCTTTATACCGCGGAGGGCATTCTGCACGGAAGGGTCTTCGAGATTTCCTTCTATATCAATAAAAAAACGATATTCCCAGTTTCTTCCTTTCATCGGACGGGACTCGATAAGTGTCATATTCAACCCATTGAAAAGAAAATGGGACAGGATCCGGTACAAAGAACCGCACTCGTGGGACAGCTCAATACAAAGAGCAATCTTATTGCTGCCCGCCAGATAGATGGGTTCTCTTCCAATCACGATAAACCTGGTAGAATTGTTTTTTTCCTGCTGGATCCCCTCCTGCAGCACCTGAAGCCCATATTCTTTTGCCGCCCGCCTCGCCGCGATCGCCGCCTGGGACCGCTCTCCGTCCTCGGCTACCTTTTTTGCCGCCGTGGCGGTATTGGAAAATTCGATCTGATCCAGCTCCGGATGCTCATTTAAAAAACCGCTGCACTGTAACAGCCCCTGAGGATGGGAATAGACGGTCTTGATCTCCTCCATCGACACTCCCGGCAACGCCAGCAGGCACTGCTCGATCCGGTTTACATACTGGCCTACGATACAGTTGGAATAATCCAGAAGCAGGTCATAATTTGCCGTGATCCCTCCAGTGGAAGAATTCTCAATGGGAAGAACGCCATAATCTGCCTCTCCCTGCTCCACCGCTTCCATCACGCTCTGAAAGGTTGGACAGCTGATGCCGGTAATCTCCTCACCAAAAAAATCCTCCATGGCCTGATGGGTATGGGCTCCTGGTACTCCAAAATAGCAGACCTTTGTATCCGGACCCACAGGAAGTTTTTCTTCCTTTCTCAGATCTGCCAGTTCCGAAGTCTGGGGAAGAACCGTATACTGGTATTTGCGGCTGATGGACATGATCTGGCTGAACAGCTCGGTGATGGCTTTCTTATTGAATTCATTGCTGGAAAGCTGTCCAAGGTTCTCAAGCTTTTCATCTTCCCGCTCCTTGTCATACACTGCCTTCCCGGTCTTTCTTTTGTACTCCGCCACGGCGTTCGCTTCCAGCATACGCTTTTCAAAAAGCTCTACGATCTGCCTGTCAATGGCATCAATATTTTTTCTGGCCTCTTTCAAATCCAGCATCCTTATCCTCCTTCTTTTCTTTTTCCATAAATTCCGTGTACATATCTCTCACAGTTTTTCCCAAAACCGGATGAATCACATAGGGTGCGATTTCATTGAGGGGTTCCAGTACAAATTTGCGGCAGGGAATCTCTTTGTGGGGAATGATCAGATCCTCCGTCTGCAGGATCCGGTCTCCATAAAATAGTATGTCCAGATCAATGGTCCTTGGTCCCCAATGGATCTCTCTGGTCCTGTCTCCCTCATCCTCCAGCCGGTGGAAAAATTTTAAGAGCTCTTCCGGACTGTATAAGGTCTCAAAACAGATCACGCCATTCAGAAAATTGGGCTGTTCCGTGTAGCCATAAGGCTCTGTATCGATGATACTGGACATATACGCATGTTTACAGTAACGGTTATTACGTATTCCGGCGAAAGCATCGTCAATATACTTTCTGCGGTTCCCCTGATTGGAACCGACGCCGGCGTAGACTTTGGTCCACTGTCGTTCGATGGTCACAGCCACGGTCTCCAGCGGAAGCAGGATCGGGGCCCAGGGTTTCTGGATACAGACCTCGATCTTCTGCAGAAGAGGATATTTTAACAACACCTCCCTGGCAATATGTTCAGCCACCGACTCGATCAGCCGGTGCTCCCGCAAAGACATGATCTCATTGATAAAATGCGCTGTCTCCGCGTAATTTACAGACTGGGAGAGATCGTCCTCGTTTCCTGCCTTTCTGGTATCCATATACAGAACCGCAGACACAAGAAATTTCTGCCCCAGCACATTTTCCTCCCTCATCACACCGTGATGACAGTAGCATTCCAGATTCCGGATCTCTATTTTATCCATATTCCCACATCCTTTCCTATAAGCTGGCCTTATATCCTATAACCCCTCCGCCACTGACGCAGTAACCCAGAACTGCATGAGCGCCGTCAGGCTGTTACTTGTTCAACTATTGTATATCGCTTCTGTCATCTGCAGTGCCCGGACATTTGCCTTTACATTATGTACCCGTATAAGACCACAGCCTTTCACGGCTCCGATCACGGTAGTAGCAATAGTCCCCTCTTCCCTCTCCTCCACTGGGAGATCCAATGTAATGCCGATCATACTCTTTCTGGAAGTGCCAAGCAGCACCGGATATCCCATATCACATATATCTTCCAGATGATTCATCATCATAAGATTCTGCTCATAAGTCTTTCCAAATCCAATTCCCGGATCCAGTATGATTTTTTCTTTTTTCACTCCGTATTTCTCCGCCACCGCCAGACATTTTTCCAGATCTGTGACCACATCTTTTACAAAATCCGTGTATTCTGTATTATTTCGGTTATGCATCAGACAGACTGGCACATCATACCGGACTGCCAGCTCCGCCATCCTTTCATCATATAAAAATCCCCAGATATCATTCAGAAGATCCGCTCCTGCCTCCAGCGCCGCCTCTGCCACAGAACTTCTATAGGTGTCCACAGACACAGGTATGTCAAACTTTTCCTTTACCTCACGGATCACCGGCACCACCCGCCGGATCTCTTCATCCTCTGTGATCTGCTCATGTCCGGGCCTGGTAGATTCCCCACCGATATCAATGATATCCGCTCCTTCTGTGATCAGCTTCCGAACCTGTTCCAAAGCCTTTTCCCTGTCGTTATATCTCCCGCCATCGGAAAAAGAATCCGGTGTCACATTTAAGATCCCCATAACATAGGTTTTTTTCCCAAATTCAAACTCTCTACTTCCAATCCTCATCTGTATTTTCCTTTCCTATTATTATTGCCGGACCAGACTGAAAAACTCCTGTTTCAGCTCTGAATCCCCTTCCGCACATCCTCTTGTACTAATGGTAACCGTTTTGGAACCGGGCTTTTTTATACCCCGCATGGTCATACACATGTGTTCTGCCTCGATCATCACCAGCACAGCCCGGGGACCCAGAATATCCATTACCGCATCCGCGATCTGGTCCGTCAGCTGCTCCTGGATCTGGGCGCGTCTGGCATAGACCTCCACAGTCCGGGCAAGCTTGCTCAACCCAACCACTCTGCTATCTGGAATGTAACCAATGTGAACCTTTCCATAAAAAGGAAGCAGATGATGCTCACAGACAGAATAAAATGTGATATCTTTTTCTACCACCAGACCAGTTTGTTTCGAGGAAAATGTCCTGCCAAGATGTTCCGCTGCACTGCTTTCATATCCGGCAAAAAGCTCTTCACACATCTGGGCAATCCGCTCTGGTGTCTCCGTCAGCCCTTCTCTTTTTGTATCCTCACCGATTCCTTCTAAAAACAGTGTAACCGCCTGTTTGATCTTCTCTTTATCCATGTCTCATATCCTCACGCCTTCTGAATGTGCCAGCACAACGGTGCCGATAAATTAAACTATATTTTACCACGATTATAGGATAAGGTCAAATTGCAAATTAGATTTTCTGTGCTGTTTTCTGCCTGCTAATCTCAGTTATGGAGTATCCCGATTGAAAAAAAGCCGGAAGGAGATGTACCGCACCCCGAACACGCTTCCTTTATTCTGGAAGACGAATCGGTGGGCTGGGGCGGAGACTTTTATGCGGACGCCAATCAGATCGTCTATATCACTTGCTACTATAGCTTTAAAGTTTTTGACCGCAGGACGGGAAAATATGTCAAGCTCAAAAATAACCCCGAAGATAAAAAAGGGATGCCAAACGATATTACTTATATCGAGGACTGCATGTGTGACGGGTATATACTCGGGCGTTTAACACTTGTTCTCCAACATCATAACATTAAAATCCTTTATTTAA
>CAMTDY010000125.1 GCA_947070915.1 uncultured Roseburia sp. | reverse complement strand
TTCACAGGTACATATAAATAGAATTTACCATCCCTTTCCACACACTGTGCAGCCCAGGCAGAGTTTTTCTTTGCCCAGCTGAAATCCGAATAGGATAACACGGTTCCGTGATCCGTCCAGTTCACCATGTCTTTCGTGGAGTAACATTTCCAGTCATCCATAGTATAAAAATTCCCGATCGTGTTATCTTCATCATGTGAAGTATACACATACACGGTATCACCATAAACCATCGGCGCCGGATCTGCCGTGTAAACATTCTGAATGATCGGGTTGTCCGCCTTCGATACATCGGAGAGCAGCAGCACCGACAAACAGGCTGCCACTAACGTGCCCGCAGCTTTGATTAATCTTTTCCCTTTCCGTTTCATCTTATTCCTCCATTCTTGTTTATTTATACGATAAATGTTATAATACATTATTGTACAATATTTATTGGGAAATTGCAATGACCGACAAACAAAAAAATTGATCAATTGTCAGATTTAAGAGGTGAAAATATTATGATCAGAACGATTTATGTAGGATACCAAGCCCCACATCCAGAGAATTTTTCCTATCACCGCGACGCCTCCTCCGACGAATGGCTTTTGATACATACACTAACTCCTGCCGAAATTTTAATCCAGGGAAGCTGGAAGATCTATCCGGAAAACCAGATCATCCTCTACCCCCCGCATACCAGTGCAGATTACCGCGCCTGCAATGGTCCTTATAAAAACAACTGGATGACTTTCTATACTGACGAAAAATATATTGTACAGACAGCAATTCCCTTTTGCCTTCCCATGCAGATCAGCTGCGCGGACTCTTTTCATCATCTGTTCCACATGCTGGCAATAGAAAATTATTTTAATTACGAATACAGGGAGCAGTCCATCGGACATTTATTCCATCTGCTTTTTGACAAACTGTCGGAAGCCTGCCACAGTAGTTCTTCCTCTGTCCAGGGCAGGGAAAATCTGCTGGCTCTCAGCCTGGAAATCCAGAGCAATCCAGGCTTTCAGTGGAGTGTTCCCTATATGGCAAAACGGCTGAATATCAGTCCCGGTTACATGCAGTCCCTTTACCGGAAAACCTTTGGAGTATCCTGTATGGAAGATGTATTTAACAAGAGAACAGAACTGGCCAAGGACTATCTCGCCCACAGCCAGTACACGATCACACAGATTGCAGAATTGTGCGGATATCAGAGCTCTGAACATTTCTTCCGCCAGTTCCGGCGCCTGACATCCACGACCCCTTCCAGTTACCGTCAAAAGGTCCGGGGAGTGGAAATGCCGGATTTGTCCAGCGGCACAAATTCCGATCCGCACCGATGAGGCAGTCTGGCGGCGCTATTTTAAGCCAAGTTTCAACCCTGGAACTGCGTTCAGATCCCAACCATCACGCCTTCCATTGATAAATTCATAATATCCTGCCGCTCCGATCATGGCCGCATTGTCCGTACAAAATACAGGTTCAGGATAGTACAGCTGATATTTCTTCCGGGTACACTGTTCCTCCATCTTCCGGCGCAGCCCTTTATTGCAGGCGACGCCGCCCGCCATTGCCACTTTATGGATCCCATAATTTTCCGCCGCCAGCATCGTATGGCCGACCAGCACATCTGTCACAGCCTCCTGGAAAGAGGCGGCGATATCTGCCTGGGAATACTCGGTCCCTTTCATTTTACAACCATTGATATAATTCAGCACCGCTGACTTTACCCCACTGAAACTGAAATCATAGGGCGCCCCCTCCACAGAAGCACGGGGAAATTTGATCGCCTCCGGATCTCCCTGCACCGACAGGTCATCAATCTTCGGACCGCCGGGATATCCAAGTCCGATGGAACGCGCCACTTTATCAAACGCTTCTCCCGCCGCATCATCTCTTGTCCTTCCGATGATCTCATATGTCCCATAATCCTTTACAATCACAAGGTGGCTGTGGCCCCCGGATACCACAAGGCATAAAAACGGTGGCTCCAGGTCTTTATGGCAGATGTAATTAGCGGAAATATGACCTTCTATGTGGTGAACTCCGATCAGCGGTTTCCCCGCTGCATAGCTGATCGCCTTCGCCGTCCCCACCCCCACCAGAAGGGCTCCCACCAGTCCTGGGCCATAGGTCACACAGATCCCATCCACGTCACGGACGGTCAGTTCTGCTTCCCCCAGCGCCTGATCGATCACCTGGTTGATATTTTCGATATGCTTTCTGGAAGCGATCTCTGGCACCACACCTCCATATAATTTGTGCAGATCGATCTGGGAGGCGATCACATTGGACAATACCTCTCTCCCATTTAACACCACTGCTGCCGCGGTCTCATCGCAGGAACTCTCCACGGCCAGCAGCCGTATATCTTTATTTTCTCTATTTCCCATTTCGTTCTCCATCCCCTTCACTTTGATCCCGGGGCTCAGCTTTCATTTTTTTCCTGTTTTTCCTGATCCGGGCTCACATTCTTTTTGAAAGCCAGGATCTTCCAGCGTTTCTCTTCCTTTACAAGGATGTAATCCTGAAACACCTTGGAGTAATTACCATTCTCGCTCAGGAAAAAGCTGATCTGAATATAGGCACATTTCTGTCCGTCATAATCCAGATATTTTAAAGAACTATTTTTATCCACTGTATAATTGGCGATCTTTCGTTTCTTTTTCTGAAACTCTTCAAGCTCCGCCCTGAAATTTTCTTTCTGTTCCTCAAAGGTATTCTGATCCAGCAGCGATTTGCTGTATAACACCCTGAGCTGGTTCAGAAGCTTATCAAATATTTCATCATCAAGCCCCTCGGTATTATAAATATACTGATTGATCCGCGCAAAAAACTTCACAACTTCTGTAGGCGTCTCCGGATACCCCATCTCCAGATCTTTTTCCGTCAGTTTCTGCAGTTCTGTAGCAGACGGTATATTTCCGCTATCTGCTTTGTCTGCTTTTTTATGCTGATAAAATACAAAGATCACCCCGATCACAAGAAGACACGTCACAAAGGCAAATACCGTCATATTCTTTGCCATCTTCTGCGCCGGGCTGCGCTTATCGTTGCCAGTAGGTACATTTCTTCTCTGCATAGCGAATCCTCCTTTCTCCATCAGGAATCTTCTTCAAATACGAACTCCCGGAACATCCGGTCTTTGCCAGGTATGGTGTTGGCAAATATTTTCCTCACATCATCCATATACATATCCGGTCTTATGAGTGAGGGACTATAATGGGTGAGCCACAGTTCCGGCACTCCGGCTCTGGCTGCCAGCTCCGCCGCCTCATAAAAAGTCATATGCTTTTTTTCCCTGGCACTTGCCGCCTTTTCCTTCTCCCCATACATGCCTTCACAGATAAACAGATCCGATCCGGCTGCATGCTCTGCGATCCGCGCCGTAGGACGGCTGTCGGTACAATAGGTTATCTTGATCCCTTTACGTTCTGGTCCCAGGACCATATCGGAGGTATAAACCTTCCCCTCCAGTTCCACCCGGTCACTCTTTTGAAGAGGGCTCCATGCCTTCATGGGCACTTGATTCTGTTTCGCCTTCTCCACATCAAACCTGCCGCTCCGTTTTATCTCCAGGCTATATCCATAGCATACCACATTATGGTTCACCTTGAAAGCCCGAATATGATATCCAGCCAAATAAAATTCCTGCTCCTCCCCCTCTATTTCCACAAACCGAAGTTCAAAAGGCAGTCCCTGGGCAATCACAAGCAGGGACTGAACGATTCGTTTCAGTCCCTTCGGTCCTATGATTGTCAATGGATTGCTCCGCTCTGCATTTCCCATGGATAACAGAAGCCCCGGCAGACCGCTGATATGGTCCCCGTGAAAATGAGTGATGCAGATCACGTCGATGGGATGAAAACTCCATCCCTGCTCCCGGATACTCACCTGTGTTCCCTCACCGCAGTCGATCAGCAGACTGCTCCCGTTATATCTCGCCATCAGCGCAGTCAGTGCCCGGCGCGGAAGGGGCATCATACCGCCAGTTCCAAGTAAACATATGTCCAGCATAAATCATACCAAGCCCCAGGCAGTCTATCCGTCCCAGCCTCTGGGGCACAGACACGCAAAAGGTGTCTGCATTGAATCCTCTCTTCTTTTTTCTTTTAGCCAGATGGTGCGAATTTGAGCCCGCTCAACGGCGGCACCGCCCGGCACTCTTATGATCATGGTATGCTGCACTGTATGGATGCGGCTCAGTCCATCGCCGCCCTCTTTTCCTGGTTTTCAACCGGAATGAAAAAACTTTCCGTAAATTCATCATAACAGGATTCACAGAGACAGAACTGATGAATCTGCAGATCCTTTCCCGAAAAATATCCCCATTCCTTAGTCACAAAAAGCCCGTCTTCGTGTAATATACCATTCTTCATCATTAATTCTTTTCCACATTTATTGCACATAATTTTTTCTTTTTCCATATTTTCACCATCTTTCAAAATACTTTTCTCCCCCTGTATGCCAAGCTCCCCGTCCCCTCTATACGGAGTGTATCATACATAAGATTATAACGAATTTTATGACAATTTTCTACTTGTAAAAATATGAAAAAATGTTATTTTCAGGATAGGTTTTCTGCTTCCTCCCGCTCCCGCTCTGCCTGGGATTTGCGAAGGTAAACCGGGGCAAAATCTCCCGCCTCCACATATTGGCCTCCCTCAAACAGCAGGCTTCCCACAGCCGCTACGCTGGCGCCTCTCTGATAGCAGTTTACTGATTCCATAAACCGGACCTTCCCGCCCTGGGACAATTCCCGGATCCTGTCCTCAAATACCGGGACGCCGTCTCCGATATATATAACCTCTTCGCCGGTCCGGCCGGCACATGCCGCCGCCTCTTCAATTGAAACCGCTTCTGGTTCCTGAAGTATCTCCGGCAGATCTTCTGTTATCCGGTATATTCCAAAATACACCTGATTTCTTCTGGCATCCATAATGGGGCACACCACCGCCCCTTTCTGGGTAACATTTGCTGCCAGCCCCATCAGGGACGACACCGGCACCACCGGTATCCCCAGCGTCCATGCGAGCCCCTTTGCCGTCGAGGCTCCGATGCGCAACCCGGTAAAGGATCCCGGCCCTGCCGACACAGCGATACAATCCAGCTCCTCCGGCTTGATCTCTGCCATATGAAGCATATCGGATATCATCGGCAGAAGCGTCTGGGAATGGGTTTTCTTATTATGGATCGTATATTCTCCTGTCAGGATTCCATCGGACATAACTGCCACAGATGCTGTTAATCCTGAACTGTCTATGCCTAATATTTTCACACTATCTCCTTTCCGGCTCCCTTACCATAATCCTGCGGTAATCAAACCCTTTCTCCAGATCCTTCTCTATCGTTATCTCATAACAGGACGGGGGCAGGATCTCTTTGATCCGTGACGCCCACTCGATCAGGCAGACACCTTCTCCGTAAAAATAATCCTCAAAACCAAGGTCATACATCTCCTCCACATCTCCGATGCGGTACACATCAAAATGATACAGGGGAAGCCTCCCCTCCCCATATTCCTGGATCAGTGTAAAGGTAGGGCTGGTAATCGGTTCTTTGATCCCGATCCCCTCCGCAAATCCTTTGGTAAAAACGGTCTTCCCGACACCGAGATCTCCGTGAAGCAGGCAGATGTCACCGGCCTTTACCCGTGTCCCAAACTTTTTGCCAAGTTCAAAGGTATCCTTTTCTCCAAAACTTTCATATATCATCTGGTATGCTCCCTGACCATTTTTGCGATCTCCGTAAATCTGCCGTCACACTCCCCTCTGGAAATGATCAGCGCCGATACGGCATTCATATAAATATACATGGCATCCTTTGTAACTACAACACGACGGATCTGCTCCCACTCTACGCTGGCTGTTCCCGCTATATTTACGACCTCGATCCCTTCCGGTGTAAAAGTGTAGTGAAAAGGTTCCCGAAAAGCCCCTTTTTTTAACTGTTCCCAGCCCTTCATCAGAAGCGTAACCGGCTGGATCACTGTAAACATCAACGCCAGAAAAAGCAGGATTACTCTCTGGGCAGTGCCGAAATAATTCCAGAATACGGCCAGTCCTACAATGGCTGCCACACTGATGAGAAGACCGATCACTCCACCAGTACGGAGAAAGTTATTCCTGAGCAGGAAACGGTTTAGCGTCTTTTTGTCCAGTTGAACATCAATCTCTATAGATTCTTCGTTTGATTCCATCCTGACCAAACCTCCTATATGCCTATTTTATAAAACAAAATTTAAAAAGTCAACCTTGGATCCCTACATCAGCCTCCAGCCCGGATGATACTTATTTTTCAGCACACTGCCGCCAAGTTTTCCCCAGCCAAGAGGATAACCGTCCACACAGACCAGGATCCATCCGCCCTCCTGTGCTTCCGGTGTCAGGTCTTCTTTCTCCAGATTCAAGGTTTCCCCTTTCAAATACCGGAGCACCCGATCATCCTCAGCGGAAAATTCTGCCCGCTTCCGATATTCCTCTGCCCGTAGCGCCATAGCCAGAGACTGGCTCGGTTCAAACCGTTTCTTTTTGATCTCTCCCAGAAAGAGCCCGCTCCGCAGAAAACGAAGCCCCCGCAGCTGGGGAAGTATTTCCGGCATATAATAGAGCATTCCATTTTTGTTTTCGATACGGGACAGGTCAAATTTTCTTATAACATGTTCCGAAAAAGTTTCAAAGAGTTCCCTGTCTCCCCTGCCCAGGCCGCTTCTTTTTGTTCCCGCCAGCATAGGTCCCCCGCTTTTTCCCTCCGGTTTTGTTTCATCTCCCTTCTGTAACAGGGCGAGAAAATGTCCCTCACCGTCTAATTTATGGGGAAATATCCGGACACATTTTTCCAGCTCCAGATCTCCTCCCGCCAGCTCCGGCCTGCCTTTGGCAAATCCACAGTAACCTTCCATCTCTACCAGCCTCAGATCCTCGTCCAGAGAGAGCAGGTACTCTACACTCTCCTCATCCTCCATGACAGAAAAGGTACAGGTGGAATACAAAAGCATTCCTCCCTCTTTCAGCATAGGCAGAGCCTGTTCTAGGATTTCTTTTTGAAGCCTGCTGTAAAATGCAGGACCGTTCTGCTCCCAGGCTCGGATCATCGAAGGATCTTTCCGGAACATACCCTCTCCGGAACAGGGCGCATCGATCAATATCTTATCAAAAAATCCTGTGAAATATTCTCTTAATTTCGCCGGATATTCCGTCACGATAAAGCTGTTTTCCACCCCAAATAATTCTATGTTTTTCAACAGCGCCTTAGCTCTCTTGCTGCTGATGTCGTTTGCTACCAGAAGTCCCCTTCCCTTTAACTTTGCCGCCAGCTCCGTCGCCTTCCCCCCGGGTGCGGCACACAGATCCAGCACCGTATCCCCGGGCTCTACCGGAAGCCTGGAGGCCGGCGTCATGGCGCTGGGGTCCTGCAGATAATAAAGTCCGGCAAAATAATAGGGATGTTTTGCCGGCTGAACCTTGTCCTCATAATAGAACCCGTTATTTATGTAAGGAATGGGAGTTACATCAAAGGGACAGATCTCTAAAAACTCTTCCACCGATATTTTTAATGTGTTGACCCGCAGTCCATATTTTCTTTTTTCCTCCATGGAAGAGAGATAATCCGGGTACTCATCCCCCAGGAGCCTTCTCATTTCATCGCAAAACTTCTGCGGCAATTCCATTTTTCCAGTCCTTCCTTTTCTTAAGATGTGGGCGCCAGTGAAAAACCATAGGGAAGGAGCTCTGCCAGACGCCTCACCTCATACTCCTCTTCAGAGACCGCCAGCACCAGCTCAAATTCCCAGGGATCACAAAACTCCATCATAACCTGCAGACACACACCACAGGGTACGATCCTCTCCAAAGGCTTCCCCATGTGCCCTCCGGCAATGGCAATCCGGCTGAATTCTTTCTTCCCTTCGCTGACCGCCTTAAAAAAGGCGGTCCTCTCAGCACAGCAGGTTGGGGTAAAAGCGGAATTTTCTATGTTACAGCCCGTATAAACCATCCCATCCTTCGTCAGCAGTGCTGCTCCCACACCAAAGCCAGAGTAGGGGCTGTATGTCTTCTCCCTGGCTTCCAGCGCCTGACGAAGCAATTCCTTCGCATCCTTCATATGACAATTTTCCTTCCAGAATAATTTTTATGAACATGTTTCTTTGTACAGAAATCACAGATAACTGACAAACCGGTTCCCTGCATTTTTAAACATTTCTTCCGCCTGCGTCCGGCTAAGGGTTTCCCGTTTGCCGCTCTGGGGATTATAAACCGTCACGGTCTTCGTGTCATAACCGGATATGACTACAGCCGTAGAGCCGCCAGTCATTCCGATGACATACTTATCACTGCTCACAAAATATAACGCCTGTTCCAAAGTGACACCGCTCAGATCCACGGGTTCATTCATATATTGCTGAAGCATTTGGTATATAGATTGTTTTTTCACGGAAAGTTTCTGTGGCGATACCGAAAAATGATTTGCTTTCAATACCATGTAGGTGCATGCCGCCAGATTAGATATCTTATTGTCGGCCCGGCACATCTCTATTCCCGCTATGCTGTTCATCAGAAAGCTGCCGCTCCGCTCCCACATGATCTTATGACTGCCGGAGAT
>CAMTDY010000124.1 GCA_947070915.1 uncultured Roseburia sp. | reverse complement strand
GTGAAGTAACAAGAAGACCACAATATTCCGGTTTGGCTATCAGCAATTTACGCACGCTGTCCAGGCCGTTTACCGGCAATACAAAAACAACGGCATCATCTTTTGCCGTATATGTAAACTGATGTACTCCCCGTTCCACATCACATATGCCAAGGAAATTTCCTGAGGCCAGAACGGTACACACACCGCCGGCTACCGCCTCGACTCTTCCTTTTACCAGCAGGCCGATGGAATCCACGGAATCTCCCTTCTCGTACAGAAGAGTACCACTGCTTATCGAATTCATGCTATTCAGCGTTAATTGAGCTTTATTATCCATGTTGGGCAACCTCGTAAAATAAAATAATCCGTGCGCCCTGCTTCGAATCAGTCTCAGAAGACGTTACCTCTACAGTTAACTCGATCCAGGCACCCCTACGACACACAAGAAGGTTTGCTTAGTGCTGCTTCATTCCTGACCTGACACGGTTCACAAGTTCCTGTTGCGTAAGACCCGAATGTCAACGCCACTTATAAAGGGCAGCTCCTCATCGAAAGACCCTAGGCAAGACAACACCCCTGCTATAGCGGATTGCAGGTACAGGGCACCGCTATCTCCCCGGCTGCACGGAAATCTTAACAAATACGCCGCCTGCAGCGGCACGTTTAAAAATGTGAATGTGAGCAGCCTGACGGCGCGTGCCGTCCTCGTCTCACACAAAATAAGTATATATGTTTTTCATGTTTATGTCAAGATTTTCACACCCAAAAAACAACTGACATATATTGTTTTTAAACACTCTGTCAGGAGTGATCCCATGCAGCCATCAATCTCTGTCCTCCCGGGGGACGAACGAATGGAATACCTGTGCGCCGAACTGAAAAAAAAAGGCGCCCATTGCTGTTTCTCCTGGGATGAAATTCCAGATTCCGGCATGATCATCTGTGGAATCCCCTTTACCAAAGATCAGCAGTCTGTGAACACATCCCTGAAACCGGCCATTACGATCGACAGTTTTTTAGGGATTCTGTCTCCCTCCCATATTCTGGTGGGCGGAGGGCTTCCAGAAACTGTCACCCGGTGGTGTACCAGTCATGGCGTGAAATATTATGATGTACTTACGGCCCCCGGCCTTGCAGAAAAAAACGCAAAGCTCACCGCAGAGGGGCTTCTGGTTCATTTATTTACCCAGACCCGCTTTTCTGCCGGCGACTTCCGTACACTGGTCATCGGCTACGGAAGGTGCGGCAGGGAAATCGCCGCTATCCTCCGTAATTTTACGGAAGAAATATACGTTTATGACACGGACCCCGCTGCCCTAAAAGCCGCACGGTCTGATCATTTTAAGATCCTTCCAGACAAAAGTGCGTTCCGGGATCACCCCGGATTGAAGCATCTCAATACACTGATCAATACAGTTCCCGGCCACCCGCTGGAGGATGGGCTGTGGCGGTGTTTTCCAGAACACTGCATTGTCTTTCAGGTCGCTTCCGGCCCTCTCACGCTGCCCTTTCCTCTGTCAGAGCATCTGGTCAGCTGTCCGGGGATTCCGGGAAAATATGCTCCCAAAACTGCCGGGCGTCTTATTGCCAATGAGATCTGCCATCACTTTCACCTCTAGGGAGCAGCCGCGTTATCATCCATAAATATATTGAGAAAGGAAATGAATTATGTCTGCAGATTTATCAAATAAGAATATTGGGATCGCCATCACCGGTTCCTACTGTACTTATGAAAAAGTGTTTCAGGAACTGCAGAAGCTGGCAGAGACCGGAGCCAATCTGTATCCGATCTTTTCTGACCACGCCGCTACTACGGACAGCCGCTTTGGCAAGTGCGCTGATTTTCTAAAACGCGCCGAGGAGATCACCGGCAAAAAACCGATCACTACAATTCCAGACGCCGAACCCATCGGACCGGGCGCCCTTTTTGACCTTCTTGTCATCGCACCCTGCACCGGAAATACCCTTTCCAAACTTGCTAATGGTATCTCCGACACACCTGTTCTCATGGCTGCAAAGGCACACCTCAGAAACAACCGTCCGTTGGTGGTCGCACTCTCGACCAACGATGCACTGGGAATGAATCTGAAAAACATTGGGATACTATTAAATACGAAAAATATCTATTTCATTCCTTTCGGACAGGATAATTATAAGGCAAAGCCGAACTCTATGATCGCCCACATGGAGTTCCTGACTGATACCATCAGCCAGGCGCTGAACAGTTGCCAGCTGCAGCCGGTCATCCAGGGCCCCTGTCCGAAATAATCCGAAAGGAGCATAACAAATGTGCGGTATCGCAGGTTTTTATCAAAACAAGTATGATTTTCTCGCCCCGGAGTACGGTGGCAGAAACAGGAAAAATAAATGGTATAGCACACTGGAAAAAATGAGGGACTGTCTTGTCCACCGGGGCCCCAACGATCAGCATGTGCTGCTGTACAGCCATGCCGGTCTTGCCCACACCCGGTTATCCATCCGGGATATCCAGGGGGGCGCCCAGCCCATGACTGCTTCCTTTCACGGAAAAACTGCCACCATCGTATACAATGGTGAGATCTACAACACCGAAGAGCTCCGGAACAGCCTTTCCTCCTATTCTCTGCGCTGGAACACTAAATGCGACACAGAGGTGATCCTGAACGGCTATCTAGCCATGGGAACAGCTTTTTTCTCCAGACTGAACGGAATATTTGCTTTTTCCATCTACGATCACAGCAGCGGTGAAATGCTGCTGGCAAGAGATCCCCTGGGAGTAAAGCCGCTTTTTTATCAGGAACATCAGGATACATTAATCTTTGGTTCAGAACCCAAAGCGATCTTTGCCTACGGCATACGTCCAGAGGCAGACAGAAACTGCTGGAATGAGATATTTTCCCTGGGACCGGCAAGAACTCCGGGAAAGGGTGGATTTAAAGACATGAAGGAGGTGCTCCCCGGGGAATGCCTGACCTTCGCCTCCACTCCAAATGCACCCTATTATGACTGCCAGAAACACTTCTTCTGGTCTCTGGAAGCACACCCCCACAAAGACTCCTACCAGAAAACCGTAGAAAAAGTAAAATGGCTGATCGAGGACAGCATCCGGCGCCAGATGGTGTCGGATATCCCCATTTGCAGCTTCTTGTCCGGGGGACTGGACAGCTCCCTGGTCTCCGCCATCTGTCAGAAGCACTTAAAAGAGCGGGGCAGGACACTGAACACCTTTTCTTTTGATTTTAAGGATAATCAGAAAAATTTTCAGGCAAATGCGTTCCAGTCCTCTCTGGACCGCCCCTTTGCCGCGGAAATGGCAGAACACATCGGAAGCCACCACACCTTTCTGGAATGCGACAACCAGACCCAGGCAGATTATCTGTACAAGGCGGTTGATGCCAGGGATTTTCCCTGTATGGCAGACGTAGAATCCTCTATGCTGTATTTTTGTGAGCTGGTGTCAAAATCCAACCAGGTGGCTCTGACTGGCGAGTGCGCCGATGAAATTTTTGGTGGATATCCCTGGTTCCACAGAAAGGATATGTGGAATAGAAACACCTTTCCCTGGTCATGGGATATGACCGCAAGAAAGGCTCTGCTGAGGGATGATTTTGCCCATCATCTTCATATGGAAGACTATTCCCGGCATGCCTACCTGGATACGCTGGAACAAACTCCCCGCTGTAGCGAGGACAGCCCGGAAGAGGCAAGGCGCCGTGAAATTGCATGGCTCAATGTCCGCTGGTTCATGATGACACTTCTAAACCGCATGGACCGCGCCAGCATGTACTCCGGCCTGGAGGCGAGAGTTCCTTTTGCAGATCCACGGATCCTGGGATATGTATATAATATCCCCTGGGAGATGAAATGCCATAACGGAAGAACCAAAAGCCTTCTGCAGGAAGCCGGAAAAGGCCTTCTCCCGGATTCCGTCCTGTACCGCAAGAAGAGCCCCTATCCCAAAACTTATGATCCTGCCTATGAACGACTACTGGCGGGAAGGCTTATGGAGATGCTGGACCAGGCCAACTCCCCCCTCTACGGCATTGTAGACCGTCGGAAGCTGGAAGCTTTCCTAAAGAGCCCCAGCGATTACGGGAAGCCCTGGTACGGCCAGCTCATGGCCGGCCCCCAAATGCTTGCCTATCTCCTTCAAGTGGGATACTGGGTCGAAAAATACGGTATATCTTAATACAGCGAACATTAAGTTTTGAATGGTTGGGCATAAAGGAGCTCCCTGCACTACCAGCTGCAAGCCGCTGATGCAGAGAGCTCCTTTTTTATTGTATCAACATAAACTACGAACAGCACATTCCCCCATCCGTCGGTTTGGGCATATCAAATTCCATCATCCAGTATCCAAAATCCCCAAGCCGGATCTGCTTATTATGTATTCCCTTAAATCTGCCAAATCCAAACATATCTGCCAGATATTTATCCCTGCGGTGATACTGTCCCGGGATCCCGATGTAGATCTTCTCTTTCGTGTGGGCCAGAAGCAGATGCCTGTAATTATAATACCCCTGAAGCAGAAAGGAATTGCTTCCCATCCGCCAGAATGCTTTGGGAAAATCGGAAAAATCCACCGGAGAGATCTGTACGCACACTTCCATTTCATCATCATCAAAAGGATACATCCCCGGATGGGAGGAAAAGATCTTCCGGAACTCGTATGCCTCATCATGATCGGCTTCGATCTCTATCTGAACTTCCTCTCCCTCTTCTTCCGGTTCATCTACCTCGTTTTTTTCTTCGGTCTGTGCTTCTGGCCGCTCTTCTGAAGTCCCCTGAACCGCCTGCTCTTCCGGAACCGGCTCTTTTGAAACTGTCTCTTCTAAAATCTTCTCCACCTTTTCTGCTGTTTGCTCCGAAAGCTCTGAAACCTTGTCCGGTGCCTCCTCTGGCATATCCTCTGAAATCTCTGCTGCCGCTCTCACTTTTTCTGGATGCACATAATCAAGAAGATTAATGCTGTGGTCCTGTGTTCCACCGCATGTGATCTCATTTTCTGTGCCAATAATAATTCCTATGATATCGCCTTTCAGTGCCTCCTCCGGCTCCTCCAGACTGATATCGATCCTTGTCCCCTTTTCTGTCACCGTATCGGCAAACATTTTGTTTATCACATTCTTATTTTTTATGAGCAGATATATTTTCTGACGGTGCAGTGATATTTTTCCCGTCAGCTGAATCTCGATCCGAAGTCTTGTCTGCTTTTTAGATAACTTCACAAAACCTATGCTGCTGCCGTACTCTCCCCCATTATATTCATTCAGATATATGATCTTCCGCAGATAATTCATGCAAATTTCTCTCCTCCCATTTGGACTTTCTATATACAGTATATGGCTGCCTGGACAAAAAAGAACTTCTGCGGAAAGAATTATCCAAGCGCTACATCCAGTATCATCATGATCGTAAATCCCACCGCAAAACCGATCGTCCCCATATCCGAATCTTCTCCCCCCGAAGATTCCGGAACCAGCTCTTCAATGATAACGAACACCATCGCCCCCGCAGCAAATGCCAGCAAAAATGGGAGAAGATTCTGGATCTGTTTTGTGAGAAGAATAGTAAACACCGCTCCAATAGGTTCAACCACCCCGGACAACACACCATACCCAAAAGCTCTCCGCCTGCTTTTCCCAAACCCTCTCAACGGTACGGAGATGATCGCCCCCTCCGGAATGTTCTGGAGAGCGATGCCCACAGACAGAAGAAACGCCCCCGCCATAGTGACCACCGCTCCTTCTCCTGTCATGCAGTTGGAAAAGACAACTCCCACAGCCATCCCCTCTGGAACGTTGTGCAGAGTGACCGCCAGCACCATCATCGTCACCTTTTTCAGACGGCTGTCCGGCCCCTCTTTCTGGTTTGTCTTAGCATGAATGTGAGGGATCACCCGGTCCAGAAGCAAGAGGAAGAACACGCCTCCCAAAAACCCCCCGGAGGCCGGCAGAAAAGCAAATTTTCCCATGGAAGAAGACATGTCAATAGCTGGAAGCAGAAGAGACCAGACCGCCGCCGCCATCATGATCCCCGATGTAAATCCCATCATGATCGTCAAAAGTTTGTCACTCATCTTGTTTCTCAGAAAAAAGACCGACGCCGCCCCCGCAGCCGTCCCCATAAAGGGCAGAAGGATTCCCAATAATACCATGCTTTCATCACCAATCTAAAAGGGTAATGTCCAAAAGAACATTACCCTTACATATGTCTGGTTATTATATTATATGCAGTGACGCAGGAGGGGGTTACTCTGCGGTATACGATGTCATGTATCGCTCAATTTTATCTTTTTATTTTGACCTTCCGTTTTCCGACCCAGCATCCTGCACCGGATTCAGCATCTACATATGCCCGGAACTGAAAATAATACGTTTTACCTTTTTTCAAACTAGTAATCTTCTTTGAAACATTTCCCTTATTCAGAAAAAGCGTTGTAATTTTTGAATTTTTCATATTTGCAGACTCCGAATATCTTATTTCATATCTGTCATATGCCCAATCCTTATTTTCTATCTCAATATGTGCATGAACAGCTCCATTTTCTTTATTCTCAATTTTATATTTATACCAGAAGGGTGTAAGTATCACCTTTTTCGCTTCGGGTCCAACATAAAATGTCATATCTGAATTGCTGTCCGTTCCCTGACAGTACCATGCAACAGCTGCATATCCCTTTTTCGTCACATTCAAGGGTATTTTTAAACGGGTTCCAAACTCATAAACACCTGGCAGTTTTCCTTTTTTTTTCCCGCCTTTCAGCTTGTAAGTAATAGGGATCATCTTCCCCCTGGCTAATGCCGTCTTTCCTTTTGGCACCACGCTTATCTTCCTGCCGCCTGCCCGCCAGATCCGCAACCCTTTATATGTATCAATTTCACAGGAAATTTTTGAACGGTTTACAACCCTTTTTAGCTGCGGACACTGTTTAACAGCACTTTTTTTCCATGATTTCAAAGAAGCAGGCAAGATCAATTCCTTTAACATCTTGCAATCATAAAATGCATACGCACCTATTTTAGTCACTCCATCTGGTATCCGAAGATGTTCCAGTGCAACACATCCAGAAAATGCACTTTCTCCAATCTCTCTGATATTTTTTCCAAACGCGATTTTTTCTAGTAAATAACAATTACTAAAGCATTCTTTTCCTATTTTAGTCAACGAATCAGGAAACACTATACTTTCTGCGTTGGAAAAACCAGCCAGCGCCTGTTCTTCCAATTCTGTTATCCCCTCGCTAATGACTATTTTCTTAATCTTTTCTTTTTCTTCCCATGCCAGAGAACGATGGTCATAATAAGTAAGTGTTCCTTTGCCAGAGAACGTAATAATACCATTCTCAGCCAAGCTGTATTGGATGCGTTCTTTAGCATTCAAGGATTGCTCCATGGTATTTATTAAGCATATACAAATGCAAATAGCAAAAATTACATGAATTAGTTTTCTCATGCCGTCTCCAAATTTAGTTATTTTAATGGTGTTTTAATATCTTTTAAAGGAATGGTCGCTATATACTGCTCCTTTCCACTCTCTGCCTTTTTAGCCATTTTCACCACAAAATCTAAATTGTCTCCAACTATATGTCCGCCTTCAAGCTCAAAATCGAATTTATTTTCTTCAATTCCCGGAAATGAAATATATTCCCTGTAACATTTTTTTGTTCCATTTTTCTTAAAATCGATTCGAGTTATTGATACTGGCTTTTTAACTTTTTGATTTCCACTGGTAATCAATATTTTCCACGTATTTTTACCTGCATTTTCTATGTCAATGGATTGAAATGAGTCATTTGCTTGTAAAATATGTTTTGATGTATCATCACCAACCTTATATTGTTCATAAAAAGAACCAATACATGCCTTTTTTAATTCCCATCTAATATTTTCATCTTTAAAAGATAGTGCTTTTTCAAATTTATTTTTTAATATTTTCTTTTGTATTTTATCCATATCATATAAACTAATCTCTACTACTGAGGGGTTCGTGAGCTTTTTCCAGATAACCATGGTTTTTCCATCTGCAGTAAGTGCAGCATCTACTCGATGCATTTTTCCCGGTCCACTTTTTTTGCCTTTTTTATTTGCATACTCTAAGTCTGTAAGCACTAAAAATGACTTTTTATTCTTTTCCCAATCTTTAATGTCATAAGTTTGCTTATGAGAAATCTGCTCAAAATTTTTTTCCTTCATGATCACTAAATTCCGGGCAAAACCGTTTTTAGCATTTCCGGCCAGAAGATAGTATCCCACTCCATTACAAGAAAACTGTTCAAATGTCTGACCATGGGCAAATCCCACTAAATTAGTTTTTTCAGAAAAATTATGATACTTATTACCACATAAACTTCCTGACATTAATATTGCATCATTATACTCTTTCGATTTTTCATCATTTGACCTATGCTGTAACGTATAAATCCCATCAGCTAACGGCATATAATTTTGTATTGCTTTTTCAGAAGGCGAAAAATCAAAAGACTTAATAAGCATTCCCGAAATAGGATTTGTTATAGCCCTATTTAAATTATCATTTGTTGTTCTCTGCCTTGTTAATTTTCTTGTTTTTCCCATTAATCCATTAATATAATTTTCATACTCCTGGGATGTTTTAAAGTAATCTGCGTCAAAGATACATT
>CAMTDY010000123.1 GCA_947070915.1 uncultured Roseburia sp. | reverse complement strand
AGGAATAAGGTATGCGGCGAATGCCGCGACCGGTCACAGAAGCGAAGCGCTGTGACTGGTGCGAGGCGAAAGGAATAAGGTATGCGGCGAATGCCGCGACCGGTCACAGAAGCGAAGCGCTGTGATTAGTGTAATGTTTTGCAATCAATGGGACTGTATTCTTGCCTGAATTTCCGTCTGCTGCGTTGGTTTTTCTTGATGTAGCCACCGCTACACCTTCAAAAAACCGCCTTGCATACAAAAATTCATTCTTCGAATAAAGCCCATTTATTACAAAACCATTACACTAGTGCGAGGCGAAAAGGAACAAAGAAAGCGGTCCAAGAAAGGAGGACACCATGATTATATTAAATGGAAAAGAGAAAGAGCAGTATTCAGATCTCTCTCTAACGGAACTTTTAGAGCGAGAAGGCTATGATAGCCGTAAGATCGCGGTAGAGATCAATGGGGAGATCGTATCCAAATCAATTTACAATGAAAAAAGGGTGAAGAGTGGAGACAAAGTCGAGGTCGTGAGTTTTGTAGGAGGAGGCTGATCTTTTGTTATTGGAACAAATTGAAGGAAGTTGGAAGACTTTAAAATTAAGATGAGGAGAGGATTAAAATGGATAAAGATATGCTGGTTTTAGGTGGGCATGAATTTTCTTCCCGGTTCATACTTGGATCTGGAAAATATTCCCTGGATCTGATTCAGGCTGCCGTTGAACAGGCAGGGGCGCAGATCATCACTCTTGCTCTGAGACGGGCAAATGCCGGGGGGACGGCAAATATTATGGATTATATACCAGAGGGGGTCACACTGCTTCCCAATACGTCTGGTGCCAGAAATGCGGACGAAGCTGTCCGGATCGCCAGGTTATCCAGAGAGGTAGGCTGTGGGGATTTTGTGAAAATTGAGATTATGAGGGACAGCAAATATCTTCTGCCGGACAATCAGGAGACAGTGAAAGCGACGGAGATTCTTGCCAGAGAAGGGTTTGTGGTGATGCCCTATATGTATCCCGATCTGAATATAGCAAGAGACCTGTACAATGCAGGAGCTGCTTCGGTGATGCCTCTGGCTGCGCCCATCGGTTCTAATAAGGGATTGTGCACAAAAGAATTTATTCAGATATTGATTGATGAAGTGGATTTGCCCATTATCGTGGATGCTGGGATTGGATGTCCCTCCCAGGCATGTGAGGCGATGGAGATGGGAGCGGCTGCCGTGATGGCAAATACGGGAATTGCCACAGCAGGAGATATCCCGGCCATGGCAGAGGCATTTCGTAAAGCTATCGAAGCGGGGCGGACGGCTTATCTTGCCGGCACGGGAAGAGTGCTGGAAAAAGGGGGGAGTGCCTCCTCTCCGCTGACAGGATATATTCAGGATGGAAGTAATACATAAATGGAGAAAAGGAAAAATGACAGAGAGAATTAATGAAAGTATTTTGAATGCAGAAATCAAAGAACATCTAAAAGAAAACAGGACAGATCATATGACCTATCTGGAGGATATGGAGGTTTTGGATTCGGAGATAGATAAGCTGGTGATAAAAGCGGCGGAAGCATTTGAGTGTGAGTGTTACACATCGGTGGATGTTAAAAATGCCCTTAGCTGTGACCGGAAAGGACCGGAAGACTTTGCGGCCCTACTTTCCCCGGCGGCATTGCCTCTTTTGGAGGAGATTGCCCAGGCGGCCCAGGCGGAGACGAGAAAGCATTTTGGAAACTCCATTACTATGTTTACCCCCCTCTACATAGCAAATTATTGTGAAAATTATTGCATTTACTGCGGCTTCAACTGTCACAATAAAATCAGGCGCGCCCGGCTGAATCTGGAAGAGATTGAGAGGGAGATGAAGGAAATTGCAAAAACAGGTCTCCAGGAGGTCTTGATCCTGACGGGAGAGAGCCCGAAGATGTCGGATGTCAGATACATCGGAGAGGCATGTAAGATTGCGCGGAACTATTTTAAGGTGATCGGTCTGGAAATATATCCGGTGAATTCGGAGGAGTATCAATATCTTCACGAGTGTGGTGCCGATTATGTCACGATATTTCAGGAGACCTATCATTCCGATAAGTATGAGACGCTTCATCTGGCGGGAAGGAAACGGGTCTTTCCCTACCGCCTGAATGCCCAGGAAAGGGCAGTCAGGGGAGGAATGCGGGGCGTGGGTTTTGGGGCGCTGCTGGGACTGGATGATTTTAGGCGGGATGCTTTTGCCACGGGCATGCACGCCTGGTATATCCAGCGAAAATATCCCCATGCAGAGATTGCATTTTCCTGTCCGAGACTGCGTCCCATCATCAACAATGACAAGATCAATCCCATGGATGTTCGTGAGGCGCAGCTGCTTCAGGTTGTGTGTGGCTATCGGCTGTTCCTGCCATTTTCCCATATAACTGTTTCCACCAGGGAGTGTGGGAGGGTGAGAGACCACTTGATCCAGATCGCGGCGACAAAGATTTCTGCCGGGGTAAATGTTGGCATTGGGGGTCGGAGTGGAGAGGAAAAGGGAGATGAACAGTTTGAGATCGACGATACGAGGACAGTGGATGAGGTGTACCAGGCGATCCGGGATCATGGGCTGCAGCCGGTAATGAGTGATTCTATCTATGTATAGGGGAAGCAGTGGTGAAAGAATTCCGTGTCTGTGTGTCACCAATAGGAAACTGTGTCAGGGAGATTTTTATGAGAGGATCCGGCAGATTGTACAGAATGGGGAAGCGGATGCTGTTCTTTTGAGAGAAAAAGATCTTTCCCAGAGTGAGTATGAGAAGTTGGCGGAACAGGTGCTGCGGATTTGCCAGGAAACAGATGTGACGTATATCCTTCATACGTTCTGGGAGAGTGCTTTGAAGCTGCACTGCAGGAATATACATCTTCCCCTGGATATCCTTGAGACTTTGCCCGCCAGAGAGAAGATCCATTTTCAACGGATCGGATCCTCTGTCCATTCGGTGGAACAGGCAAAGAGGGCAGAGGAATCAGGGGCACATTATGTGATCGCCGGGCATGTGTTTGAAACTGACTGTAAGAGGGGGATGCCGGGCCGGGGCCCGGAGTTTATCCGAGAGGTGTCAGAGAGCATACACATCCCTGTCTATGGCATCGGCGGTATCTGTCAGGAAAATGCAGAAGCCGTTGTCCGGGCAGGTGCGGCGGGAGCCTGTGTAATGTCTGGGTTTATGGCTATACGTCAGTAATATCATAGGGTGTACTTTGATACACATAATAATTGAGCCAGTTAGAAAAGATCAGCTGTCCCGTGGAGCGCCAGCGCACCACCGGTGCCTGGGAGGGATCGTCATCAGGGAAATAGTTACAGGGAATATTCGGATTCAGTCCCTTTTCTGAATCTCTGAAATATTCCCTGGCCAGGGTGTCGGCGTCGTACTCTGGGTGACAGGTCATAAAGAAATGACGGCTGTCTGTGGTTTTAATGATCGTAGCGCCGGCTTCTTCCGAGACGGCCATCAGTTCAAGGTCTTCCACTGACAGAATGTCTTCTGTTTTTACACTGGTGGCCCGTGACTGTGGTGCGTAGAAAATGTCGTCAAAGCCGCGGAAGAGAGGGGAGTTTTTCTTTACAACGGTGTGCTCGTAGACGCCGGATAATTTCTGGGGGAGGTCTATTTTATTTATGCCATAATAATAATACAGAGCGGCAAAGGCCCCCCAGCAAAGATGAAGGGTGGAATGCACATGGGTTTTGCACCACTCCATGATCCGGCACACTTCCTTCCAATATCCCACGTCCTCAAAAGCAATGTAGTCCAGTGGCGCACCGGTGATGATCATACCGTCAAATTTACGGTCCATGACTTCATCAAAGGTGGTGTAAAATGTATCTAGATGGGTAGGGTCCGTGTGCTGTGGAATATAACTGGCGGTCTTTAAAAATTCTACTTCAACCTGTAGCGGAGAATTTGACAGCTTACGCAGTAGCTGGGTTTCCGTTACGATCTTGGTGGGCATCAGATTCAGTATGAGTACGCTCAAAGGACGGATATCCTGATGTATGGCACGATGTTCCGTCATTACAAATATATTTTCCTTTTCCAGTATCTCTGTGGCTGGCAGAGAGTTGGGAATCCTGATCGGCATAATTTACCTCTTTTCTGCAAAGTCGACGGTATGTCTTTTTGCTCTGTCCTACATCCTATTATAATGTCTATCTTGTAACAAACTTTCATGAGTAAGTCTATCACAAATAAAATATTCTTTCAAGCAAAAACCCCAAGGGTTTCACCGATCGCCCCATTGATCTCCAAATCTGCGTGGGCGTTGCGGCTGGTTTTGGATTTGTTGATCAGAACCAGCTTATTACCCCGGTAGTAGTCAATCAGTCCGGCGGCGGGATAGACGGCGAGAGAGGTGCCTCCTATGATCAGGACATCTGCATTTTGGATATAGGAGATGGATTTTTCCAAAATATAAGAATCCAGACCCTCTTCATAGAGTACCACATCCGGCTTGATGGTGCCGCCACAGCTGCATTTGGGAATTCCCTTTTGTGGGAGAATATCCTTCAGCCCGTAAAATTTTCTACAGGACATACAGTAATTGCGCAGGACAGATCCATGCAGTTCCAGAACTTCCCTGCTTCCCGCTTTCTGATGCAGACCATCAATATTCTGGGTGATGACAGCTTTGAGTTTGCCCATTTTTTCAAGGTTTGCCAGTGCTTTGTGGGCAGGATTTGGCTCCGCATCTTCAAAGATCATTTTGTCCCAGTAGAAACGATAAAATTCCTCCGTATTCCTTGTAAAAAAACTATGGCTTAAAATGGTCTCCGGCGGGAAATCATACTGCTGGTTATATAGTCCGTCTACACTGCGGAAATCAGGAATATGACTCTCGGTGGAGACACCGGCGCCTCCAAAAAATACGATATTATCACTTTCGTCGATCCATTGCTTCAATTGTTCTATTTCATTCATTTAAAAATCCTCCCTTAAATTTTCCTTTGTTTCTATCATAACACAAAAAGACCTGCACCACACTCATTTTTTGTCATATATTCATAGAAAAAGGAAAGAAATAGCCCTTTAACGGGCTAGGAGGAAGAGAATGAAAAAAATCGTGGTTCTGGCGCTGATTTTTTCTCTGCTGGTACTTTCTCTGTGTAGCTGCGCAAAAAAGGAGGAGGAAGGGATGACGGCCATCACACTGAATGAAGTGGCGCATTCCATTTTCTATGCTCCCCAGTATGTGGCTATTGAGAAAGGTTATTTCAAAGAGGAAGGACTGGATGTAAAACTGGTCAATGGTTCCGGCGCCGATAATGTGATGACAGCGGTGCTGTCAGGAGAGGCGGACATTGGATTTATGGGATCAGAGGCATCGATCTATGTGTTTAATGAGGGATCGGGAGAAAGAATTGTCAACTTTGCCCAGCTGACACAGCGTGCCGGCAATTTTCTGGTGGCAAGAAAAGCGGATGAGGATTTTACCTGGGATAAACTGAAAGGGAAAACAGTACTGGCAGGAAGGAAGGGCGGTATGCCGCAGATGGTGTTTGAATACATACTAAAGAAGAATAACATGGATCCCCAGAAGGATTTGAAAATGGTACAGAATATTGATTTTGGACTTACCGCAGAAGCGTTTGCTTCGGGACAGGGAGATTACTCAGTGGAATTTGAACCCTTTGCAGCTTCCCTGGAAAAAGAAAAGAAGGGAGTTGTGGTAGCCTCTCTCGGAGTGGACAGCGGAATGGTTCCCTATACTGCTTATTCTGCCAAGGAAAGTTATATTAAGAAAAATGCAGACACCATCCAGAAATTTACCAATGCTCTTCAGAAAGGGATGGATTTTGTGAAAAGCCACACACCGCAGGAGATTGCGGAAGTGATCCAGCCCCAGTTCAAAGAGACGGAGAGGGACACACTGACTACTATAGTAGAACGGTATTATGACCAGGGAACCTGGAAAGATGATCTTGTATTTGAAAAGGAGAGTTTTGAGCTTTTACAGGATATTCTGGAATCCGGTGGAGAACTCAGCAGCCGGGTTTCTTATGAGGAGCTGGTAAATACGGAATTTGCCAGCAAAGCTCCGAAAGCTAAATAATTTTTTCTATCGTCCGATATATATATTGAGATTATTTACATGGGTAAATGGAATTGCCCTAAGACTTTGATACCAGGAATGGTTTTGGATGCCTGGTGTCAGAACAAGGATGTGATAGAAGATGAAGGTTACAGATCGGACGGAATACAAAGAGCAGCCTGGGATGCTGAAAGTGGATGATCAGAGCCAGAGGCATGGGAATACGAAAAGGAAGCCAGCGATCCAGGGAAGCCAGGGTAAAAAGGGAGATTCAAAGAAATATACAGATGCGGCAGAGCTGTCAGAAGAAGGAAAGGCTCTTGCCAGGGCTTATCAGAAAATGAATGAGAAAAGGAAACAGATGGCACAGAAGACCCAGAAGGCGAAGAAGAAAAAGAAGAATTCTTATGGTGCCCTTGCCCGCGCTCTTGCCATCGCGAGGCGTATCATGAAAGGGGAGAAAGTGCCGCCAAAGGATGAGAATTTTTTATTCCGTTATAACAGCGATCTTTATTTGAAAGCGAAGATGATGGCTGTACAGAATGTAAAACCGAAAAAACACAAGAGCCTGTTGGAAAAAATGCAGGAGGAGGATGGAGTCAGTGTTTCCATCTCTTCCGATCATACTTCTAGTGAGGGATCCGGGGATTCCTCAGAGGGCTCAGACAGTGAGGAAACAGAAGAATGATGTCCGGCTCTGCCGTCAGGATACACGGAAGCGTATTCTGGCGGCAGAGCTCTTTTGTGAGGGGGAGATATAACCATATAGAAGGATGGTGTGGACTCCCTTTTTGAGTGACAGCGTGTATTTGGTGCCGGAGAGGGTTTTCAGTTTTTTGCCTTTTATTTTGATCTGTGTCTTTTTTGAGTGGTCTCCCTTTTTCCAGGAAAGAGTAACCTTATATTTCCCCCGGTTCTTTTTTTTCTTTGTTATTTTAATTTTGGATGGTTTGCCGGGACGAATTTTTTTCTTTGCTGCGGTACCAGGAGATGTCTGTTGTGTGGAAGCAGCTGGCGTGGCAGGGGAAACCATGGAACCGGCCGGCAGATCGGCAGGGGCAGTGGGAGAGGGGGATGGCAGGATATCGCCAGAGGCAAAGCCCTCGTGGACCGCAAAAAAAGTACCGGAATCATTGGAATAATACAAGGTCCCATCTGCGTCTGCCGCCAGGCTGTGCAGACAGAACTGGGGATTGTTTTTTGGCTCGTACAAGGTTTTTATATCTGCTGATTCAGCGGCCGAGCTGTCTTCAATATAATATATCCCCCCTGGTACGGTATTCTGGGTAAAATATACATAGACCTGGTGATGGTTTTCCTCCGTGGCATAGCCGGTGGATACGAGGGGAGAGGACTTAATATCCGCCCTGCCAGTGGCGGCAGTATAGATGGTATGCATAGTTTCGGCATCGATGACGCTGATGCGGCCGGCGTTGTCGTAATAACTGCAGACATAAATCCTGCCGTTGTAAATCGTGGGAGTGCTGGTGCAGTTGACTGTTTTATCAGCGGAATCTCCCAAAAAAACAGAGTTTACCCCGTCAAATTTCCCATTTCCGCCCATGCGTATCTGGTACAGATATCCATTATTGGAGGTAGTATAGAAAGCATCGGTTTCGGCGTCATATGTGATCCCGGCACGGATCTTCCCCTTAGAGCCAGTGATGGAAGAGAGATCCAAAGTGTCATATATCTGGTCACTGTCCAGACTGTGGGAGACCAGTATGCCATTGTCGCCGCCAAATAAAAGGCATTCTCCGGCAGGAAATGCAGCTGAGACGGCGCCGCTCCAGTAGTAACCGCAGGGGGATGTTTCATTTTGATAGTTCCACCGGGTTTTTCCATCCTCTGCCCCGACACAGTAATAGCAGCCCTCGGATCCATCTCCGCTGGTGGTGCCGGCGTAGACCAGACCATTATGAATGTATACGGTGGTCAGGGACTGGCCGCCGAAGGATTCGCTGGTCCAGACAGAGGTCATGGTGTCCATATCGACACACTGCAGGAGTCCCCCTCCCAGGGGGATGTATAGGTTTTTTCCGTCGGAAGCCATATAGCACATGGAATTCATGGAGGCAAAGAGCTGTAGCGTCGAGAGGACTGCCCCCTCTTTGTCTGTCTTATACAGAACATCTTTACTTACGATGTAGATATTTTTTTCTGTTATGACAGGAGTCGAATTCATAACAGGCCCCATACTCTGTGAAAATCTTTTTTTCCATCTCGGCCCGGTGGTATTTGTGTCAATCGGCGTGGCAGCGTGGATGGTATTGGCTCCGGACCGCCCCTCTTCATTTCGGAAAGAAGTCCAGGCATAGGCGCTGGAACAGGGGATCAGAAAGAGAGTGACGATCAGCAGAAAGGATAATATTTGTTTCATGGTTGGTCTCCTTTGTCTTTTCCTTCAGATCTTTCACAAATAGGGCGCCTGGTGCGCCCTATTTATCAAGAAATTTGATTATTTTACTTGAAAAGAAATGATCTTACTGTATTTACTGTAAATTTTCCTTTTGCCGGACATTTTATAACCTGTCTCTTATACACATCTGACGCTGCCGACGATAAGGCTCGTGGGG
>CAMTDY010000122.1 GCA_947070915.1 uncultured Roseburia sp. | reverse complement strand
CTTTAATATATGCTGTCAATTAAATAGGAAACGACGTAGATTGGTGGACACTTTCTATTATATTTAACTATAATTATATAAGGTCACAGGAATCATTTTTCCTCATATATGGATTGAGATTGACTTCATATCCCCTGACATGGTATCATCATAGAAAGAAAACAGAGAATCGAGGTTAAAAGGGTGATTGAAATTGAAACGCTAAAGCAGATGAATATACCGAAAAAAATTGCCTTGACAAAACATGCAAAGCAGCGGTTAGATGAACGCGAAATCAAAATCGCAGACATTGTAAATTGCATAAAAACGGGCGAAATCATTAAACAGTACGAAGACGACAAACCATTACCCAGCTGTTTAATTTTAGGCATATCTACAAAAAATAGATATATACACATTGTTGTAAGCCATGATGATAATTTTATATATTTAATCACTGCTTACTATCCAACTTCTGAACATTGGCAAAATGATTTTAAGACAAGAAAGGAGTGAACGTCATGCTATGTATGGAATGTGGCTCTACCACAGAAAAAGGATATACAACAGATGTTACGGATTTAGGCAGCTGCCTTATCATTGTTCGTAATGTTCCTTGTTATAAATGTACTGAATGTAATGAAGTAATTTATACCGCCGATGTCGTAGAACATCTGGAGCAAATTATTGAATCAGCCAAAAAACTAATGCAGGAAATCTCAATCATCGACTATTCAAAAGTTGCATGATAAATCCCAAGTAAAATTCATACCGCTTTCAGCAGTCTCAACGGGCTGGCGCCCTATAAAAACAGAAGAACGTCCACCCTCATGAGCCAGCTCATGGGGTGGACGTTCTTCCGTTTTTGCACGGCTTGTAGCTTAACGCTTGTTGTAGTTGATCAGGCAGCCTTTGAGGATGATCTCACGTTCGTCATCTGTCAGGGCGCCAAGATGGAGCTCCATCTCCTTCATGCCTTTATTTGCTACATATGCCTTTACGGTATCGTTTTTCTCAATAATTGCTTTTTTGATATCTTTGACAAAGATATAATCGTCTTTGTCAAAAGGAAGTTCTCCGTCAAACACGAAAGGTAACATTCCCCAGTTGATCAGGTTGGAGCGGTACCTCTTTGTGGCGTATTCCCTGGCAATGTTTGCCATACCTCCCAGCACCCGCTGGCAGCTCGCCGCCTGCTCCCTGGCGGATCCATCTCCCGGTTTCACTGCGAAGATCACGCTTCCGATCTCTGTATCCTCAGGTTTTACATCGAACTTTTCTGCCACGGCCGCATATACCTGTTTCAGTTCTGGATCCACCGCATAGATATCCTCGCCAGCGAGACGGGCTTTTTCTGCCTTCTGTACCTCTTTTGCCTTTCCTACATAGGCGGGATCTTTTCTGGAGAGAGTAAACTCTGCCAGTCCCAGCGGATTGGAACGGTAGGATGAGGTCTCGCCTGACGGGATCAGCTCATCAGTTGTGGTAACTGGATCATGGATCATGGAAACCGCCTTCAAAAGCACATTGTCCGTCAATGGGAACATCTCCGGCCAGTCCACGATATTCGGACCAAACTTGATCTCCACCGAAGGGTCTGCCTTTCCGACGCCGTTGTAGACACGGTTCTCGTAAATGGACTTGTCAAAGAAATATTTTGGCTTATTGAAATTCACATCTATATCTGTAGCCGCTGTCAGATATCCCTGGTTTGCGGCGGTCGCTGCGATAGAGCGGGCATCCATAAGGGCAACAGAAGCGATCTGGCCGCTTGTCACCTTAGAGCCTTCACGGTTCGGGAAGTTACGTGTGGAGTGACGGATACTCAGTCCACGGTTGCTCGGCACATCTCCGGCGCCAAAACATGGTCCGCAGAAAGCCGTCCTCACGGTGGCGCCTGTCGCCATCAAGTCTGCGATGGAACCATTTTTCACAAGCTCCATAAACACCGGCTGGCTTGCTGGGTATACACTCAGTGAAAATTCATCGGCTCCGATGTATTTTCCACGGAGAATATCCGCCGCGTCACAGATATTTTCAAATCCGCCTCCGGCACATCCAGCGATGACTCCCTGCTCCACATACAATCTGCCGTCGTGAATCTTGTCCGTCAGAGTAAAGTCGATATCTTTGTTGTTGTCCAGGCTCACCAGTGCCTTCTTTTCCACATCTCTGAGGATATCTTCCAGATTGCTGTTTAATTCTTCGATGGAATATACATTGCTGGGGTGGAAGGGCATGGCGATCATCGGCTTGACAGCAGACAGATCCACTTCCACCACACCATCATAATACGCCACTTTCTCCGGCGCAAGCTCTGCAAAATCCTCGCTTCTTCCATGAATATCATAGAATTCTTTTACCTGGCTGTCCGTCCTCCAGATAGAAGACAGACAGGTGGTCTCTGTGGTCATAACATCCACGCCGATACGGTAATCCACACTCAGGTTGTCGATGCCATCACCGATAAATTCCATCACTTTATTATTAACATAACCATTTTCAAATACTGCGCCAATGATGGCAAGGGCGATATCCTGAGGACCTACTCCTTTTTGTGGTTTTCCTGTCAGGTGGATGGCTACCACTCCTGGCATTGGGATGTCATAGGTCTGCTCCAGAAGCTGTTTTACGATCTCCGGACCGCCTTCACCCATCGCCATGGTTCCCAATGCACCATATCTTGTATGGCTGTCGGAACCAAGGATCATTTTTCCGCCTCCCGCCAGCATTTCCCTGGCAAACTGATGAATCACCGCCTGATGAGGAGGCACATAGATCCCGCCGTATTTCTTTGCACAGGAAAGACCAAATACGTGGTCATCCTCATTGATCGTTCCTCCCACTGCACAGAGGCTGTTGTGGCAGTTTGTCAATACATAGGGCACTGGAAATTTCTCCAGTCCCGAAGCTCTCGCTGTCTGTAGAATTCCCACAAAAGTAATATCGTGGGAAGTTAATTTATCAAATTTTATTTTAAGCTGCTGCATGTTGTCCGATGTATTATGTGCATTTAAAATACGGTATGCCATCGTCCCTTTTGCAGCCTCCTGCTTGTCTGTCTTTACGCCTGTCCTGCTTTCCACTGCTGCGGCTGCTTCACTGCCATCGGAAATCAGTTCATTTCCGTTGACAAGATATGCTCCGCCGTCATATAACTTGATCATCTTATCTCTCCTTTCAAAATGCGTTCCTTACTTCACCCATCTCGATTCAATATTATACTTCTTATCCCTGTATTTTGCAAATAAAATTTAAAAATACGGCAACCAGGAAAAACAATATTGTAATTTATAATAATATGTTGTAAAATATTTAAGATATAAGAATATCATGAAATTTGTGGTAAAATCAATGTGACAGAACCGTTTTGCAAACGGAGTGAGGTATTTTATGCGACATATTATGAATGCTCTGGACCTGTCGGTAGAGGAACTGGATAAACTGATCCACCTTGCTGAACAGATTATGGAAACACCGGAAAAATATACCGAATGTTGTAAGGGAAAAAAGCTTGCAACCTGCTTTTACGAACCAAGCACACGAACAAGACTTAGTTTTGAAGCCGCTATGCTGAATCTTGGCGGCAGTGTCCTTGGTTTTTCTTCTGCCGATTCAAGCTCTGCTTCCAAGGGAGAAAGCGTGGCGGACACTATCCGCGTCATCTCTTCCTATGCGGATATCTGTGCCATGAGGCACCCTAAGGAAGGAGCGCCCCTGGTGGCTTCCATGTACTCTTCCATCCCTGTCATCAATGCCGGGGACGGCGGGCACAATCATCCGACCCAGACCCTTACTGACCTGCTTACCATCAAAAATCTCAAGGGACATTTTGACCACTTGAAAATCGGTTTCTGCGGTGACCTGAAATTTGGGCGCACCGTACACTCCCTGATCGATGCCATGGTACGTTATCCCGGAGTGGAATTTGTGCTGATCTCCCCTCCTGAATTAAAGATCCCAGATTATCTACGGAAAGAAACCCTGGATGAAAACCATATTCCTTACCAGGAAGTCAGCGATCTGGACGCCGTTATCGGAGATCTGGATATCCTGTACATGACCAGGGTTCAAAGGGAACGGTTCTTTAATGAAGAAGATTATATCCGTCTGAAAGACAGTTTTATTCTGGACACCTCCAAAATGAAACTGGCACGGGAGGACATGCTGGTACTCCACCCGCTTCCCCGGGTAAATGAAATCTCTACAGAAGTAGACAGTGATCCCCGGGCGGTATACTTCAAACAGGCTCAATACGGTGTATATATACGGATGGCACTGATCCTGACTCTGCTTGAGATCAGTATCTAAATGAGATATTTTTTACTTATCATCGACAGGAGGTAAAACTATATGTTAAATATCGGGGGACTGAACCAGGGTGTCGTGATCGACCATATCAAAGCGGGGCACGCCATGGAGATCTATCAATACCTGAATCTGGAAAAACTGGACTGCAGCGTGGCAATCATTAAAAATGCAAAAAGCAATAAAATGGGAAAAAAAGATATTATAAAGATAGAAGGGCCTCTCCGGGTAGACCTGGACATTCTTGGTGTTCTGGATGAAAGTATAACCATCAATATCATCGAGAATGATGAAATCGTGGAAAAGAGAACACTGACACTTCCAGATATCGTCACAAATATTATAAAATGCAAAAATCCCCGGTGCATCACATCCATTGAACAGGAGCTGCCCCACCGTTTTAAACTTACAGACAAAAAGAACCGGATCTACCGCTGTCTCTACTGTGAGCAGAAATTCAAAGGGCAGTTTAAATAAATTTGGGGGGAGACTATGGTATCAGCCCGCGGCCCTGTACCAAATCGCCAGTATAAATGGGGTTGGTGAGCATTTCATGCATCATGCGTGCCCCCACATGGGGTCATCCGCCACAGCCGAGGAAACGAGCAGGCCTTTTTTCCGGTGGTGGGCCAAATAATGATTGACAGGGAATAGTATCGCCCCCTTTGGTGGATTTTCCTTTCCTCTGTTTGCATTCTATATGGAACAAGAGGACAGGCTGTCATGCTTCCCGTCCTCTTGCCAAATCTGCTTTTCTATTTCTTTACCTTGATCTTAATCTTCCGTCTGCATCCGTTTTTCGCAAAGACATAGATGGTACACTCACCCGTTCCTTTTGCCTTTACCTTTCCGCCTGCCGTTACCGTTGCTACTTTTTTATTGCTGCTCAGATAGCGGAATTCTTTACAATGGGCTACGGAAAGCTGCTTTTTGTTCTTGTCATACAGGACAGCTTTTGGATGAAGCATTACGGTGCCGCCTTTCTTCAGCGTATAAGAGCTTTTCCCTGCCTGAATGCTTTTGACATTGGTATATTTTACACTGTCTTTGCCTGCAACATGAATCGTCAGTGTTTTGGCAAGGGTACTCTTTTTGCCATTTTTCCATTTCCATGCCACAACATACAGTTTGAAGTTCTTTGTAGTATCCAGCTTTTTGCCGTTTACCTTTTTGACGGTAATCTTTGTCTTTTTGCCACTCTTTACCTGATTCAACGACTTGGCACTAAAGTCCTTTCCACAATACTGCACATAGACACCGTAGCCGTCGGCTCCTGTTACCCTGCCCCATGAGATTTGCAGTTTCTTTCCTGTCTGGATGGCTTTCAAACCAGAATGGATTTCTATTTTCCTTTTTTCTTTGCCGGATGCCTTTTCCGGTTCTCCGGATGGGGATGGAGCAGGCGTGACGTTATCTTTTCCACCCGGTGTCGGACTTGGTTTATCGCTGCCACCTGGTGTGGGACTTGGCGCATCACTGCCGCCCGGCGTCGGGCTTGGTTTATCGCTGCCGCCCGGTGTCGGAGTCGGTTTGTCGCCCCCGCCCGGTGTCGGCGTTGGTGTCACATCTGCTCCACTCCCTGCCTCTTTGTAAACAAGCGCATAGGCAGAGAATCGGTCCGTGGCTATCGTAACCGTGTCGGCATCGCCGTCTAAATCCGCCAATACTTCTGTCACGCCGTCATGCACACGGATAATGGCATAGGTTCTTGGCTTTGTACTGTCTTTACTTTTCAGGCTTTCCGGCACATTGATAACAATGGTCAGTTTTCTTGCCGTCTGGGAGATCGCACTGCGGGTATCTCCAATGACTTTGAAGAGGCTGATGTCAAGGTACTGCCCGACGGAAAACCCTTTGACTACGGTATTTCCATCTAATGCCTGCTGCACCGCCGTCCTGTCGCCGCTGCTTACCGTGTCCCCGGCGTCTTTTACGTTAAGGATGAATTTGATGTCTGCCAGTTGTTCCGCACTGTCAGATAATACTGTATCGGGAGCTTTTTCATCCTTTTCCACATCTTTGCTGACGTTGCCCGGATTTTCAATATTTCTCCGATAGCCGCATTGGTTACAATCGGTGTCTGTATCGGAATCGTAAACATGACCCTCCTTTGGTTCGGTTTCCCCGCAGCGGGAGCATACTTTCCAATGGTCGTTTTCATCAGACTGATATTCTCCGCTGAAATCATGCCCACGTTTTTCTACGATTACGCTTGCATGGTCTGCAATCTCATTCACACAGCCACTGTCAGAAAACCACTTCCCGCAAGAACAGGTGTAATATGCCTCATGCCCGTCCTCCGTACAGGTAGGTTCTACTGCCGGAACCAATACCCCGCTGTGGGTATGTTGAACCGTTCTTACATAACCGCATACATTACAATCCGTGTCGGAATTATCATCATATTCATGCGGTCCTCTTGACTGTTCTAAAGAACAGCGGGAACATTGCTGCCAGTGTTCGTTCTGATCATGTTTCATTACGAAATCATGTTCCAGCGCCGCTATCTCAATCTTTGACTTATCTGTAATTTCCACCGTACAACTGCTGTCGGAAAACCACTTCCCGCAGGTACAGGTATAATATTCTTTGTTTCCTGCTGTGGTACATGTTGGCTCTACCCTTTCATGTAATTCCCCTGTGTGTGTATGCCCTTCCCCGGCTTTTTCAAACTCACATTTGGTACAATGGATGCCGCCTTCTTCAAAGCTGTGTTCATCTCTCGAATCCGTTGCCGGACAGCGGGAACATTTCTTCCAGTGTTCCTCTGTATCAAACTGGTATTTCCCAGTAAAATCATGCCCCAGGGCATTTTTGATTACCTCTGTATGGTCTGTTATCTCATTCGTGCAGCCACTGTCTGAGAACTCCTTTCCACAGGTACAGGTATAATATTCCTTGTTTCCTGCCACGGTACAGGTCGGCTCTACTGCCTGAACCAATGTGCCACTATGGGTATGCACTTTAACTGTATAGTTTTGCGTAACGCTGTTTCCCGCATTGTCAGTGGCTGTCACAGTAATTTTCGTTTCTCCGGCAGAAATCTCGCCTGCCGGAATCGTAAAGCTGTCATTTACAACCATGCCTGTCGCGTAGTCGTGGGCTACGGTCTTTTCACTTCCGTTTCCTATTTTGTAGCCCACAGAGGCAATTCCGGCAGAAATCGCATTGTCCTTGTTATCCGTTACGGTCACGGTAATGTCCGGAGCTGTTTTGTACTCTCCCGTTGTCTGCAACAGTTCGGCATTTTCCGCCTGAAATGCAATCTGCGGCGCATTGTCCTCAATAATAATGCCGCCTGCCTCTTTCCCTACTGTCACACTGTCTGCAGCATTGCCTGCCCCATCTGTACAGCTAATCGCAATGGTCCCCCGGAAATCCTTGTCAAAAGTGATCTCTGCCTCGCCGTTCGTAACCGCCTCTGTCTTTGTCTCCGCTTTACTGCTGTCAAGATTTCCTGCTGCGTCTCTGGGCGTTAAAGTGTAGCTGATCTTAGTCACGCCGCTGCCTATATCCGTGACAGGCACATGGATGATCATGCTCTTTTTGCCAATGATCCAATGCCAGAAATTTAGATGCGCCTCATTTTCATAGATGAGGGTACCGATCACAGGCTTTGTCTGATCCAGTTTGACCGTAAGTATACCGCTTTCAGCGGAATTTCCTGCTGCATCCACTGCCTTAAACTGATAGATATGCTCCCCCTCCTGAACAGCGGTGTAGTTATAATTTACGCTGCCTGTGCCGCCGGAAAAACCACTTACTTCTACATAAGGGTTTCCGTCAACGCTTACCAGCAGTGCGGTCACTCCCACGCCGTCATATAGTTTCAGCGGGATTGTGTCCTGGGCATTCGTCCAGCCTGTGGGCAGGGTTACGCCATCCTGCAGTACGGGCTTATTGGGAGCTGTTTCGTCCAGCCAGTAAGCATGGAGAGTATGGGCGGATGTCGTTTTTACAGTCGTGTCCGCATCAACCTTACTGCCCTTTCCGTTTTCTTCAGTGTACCAGCCCTTGAACGTATAGCCTGTTCTGGAGGGTACGGGAAGGGTGCCATATTTGCTGTCATATGTCACATTTTGGCTCTGGGTGGTATTTCCGCCGTCCGCGCCATGATAATGAAATGTTACCTGATAAGTATTTGCCACCCAGCTTGCGTGGGCCGAAGTCTTTCCTGTAACTGCTTTCGTAAAGTCATAGGCTGTACTGCCGCCGTCTACCGTTACCCACTTGCTGAACGTGTAGCCTGTCTTTGTGGGAGCATCTGCCGGTACAGATGCCGCAGCTCCCTTTAGGACAATCTGCTGTGCCGGGGTTGTCATCTCTTTATTTCCGTCCTTAAATGTGACGGTATGATACTCTACTGTGGCG
>CAMTDY010000121.1 GCA_947070915.1 uncultured Roseburia sp. | reverse complement strand
TGCCAAAAATATATTCTGCTCTCTAGTAAGCATATCTGCCTCCATCTTCTATACCATAGCATTTTATTATCTTTATTCTTAACAATTAATAGAATTTTCTTCATATATTCCCGACTTCTCCGGATCACTTCAAAAATTCCTCAATTTCTTCCAGTTTCTTCACCGTGATCTGCACCCAGGCAGGGCGAAAACCACTGGCAACCGCATTTCGGATCGAAGCGATATTGGACCAGGCACAGCAATAAAAAGGTACAATACCGCGGTCCAGGATTTCAACAGCTAATTTACTGGTCAGCGCCGCCGCAATTCCCCTTCTACGGTATTCTGGAAGGACATCAATCCCGATCTGCCACATAGACTCACAATCTGCAGAAGCCCCCGCCAGTCCGATCAACTTATTTTTATCATAAGCGCCCACAGCAATCACATCCAGCTCTTTTCGTTTCTCACAAAGAGCGTTGCTCCACTGGTCAATATATAGTTCACAAAAATCTTTTGGATCCAATAACCTCAATTCATAAGGACAGCTCTTCTGCAGTCTCTGCACCAGCCCGTCCCCAAGTAAAATCTCTACATCCGGAAGTGAATACTCTGCCATGAAACAGACATCATAACCCATAAGACGGACACGATTCATCAAATCGTGCAGATCTGGCGTTTCAAAACAATGCTCTATCGCATATTTGTTTATGTACTCTGTTACAATTTCCTCCAGTTCTTCACAAACCGAGGCAACAATATTATTTCCATACGAAGTCAGGTCACAGATAAATGGCAGCTCCAGATATTTTCTGGCATTTTCTTTCTTTTGCGAAATGACCACCTTGTTTTTCTTCTCTTTAAAATCCTGCCAGTGGCAGCTGCTGTCAATGGCAGATTGTTTCATTGCAATTTCTAAAATCTGTTTATTGTTCATAACTCTATCCTCTAAATCCTGCTTGTAGATCTTTGACTCAGTACAGCCATTGCCGCATAATGCAGTACTTCTCGGAAGAACTCCGTTCTTTCTATTCATTTTCCCGCAACCCGGTATCAGACAGCCTCTCATCGATACGCCAGTCGATCAGCAGCTTAATCCCCAGAGAAAGGAGCCCATAGCAGTGCAGCCACATCCCCCAGGCAAAACCCCAGACCATGGCTTTCCACAAAAAAGGCGATATATGTTTTAACAGTCTCCCCCTGGCAAGCTCCGAAAAATACTTCTTTGCCAGAGGATATGAGGCATATTCCTTCAACACCCTTTTCACCGCCGAAAGAGTCTTTCCGCCATACTCATAATTCATCTTTCCGTCAAAAAAGGCCGCAAAAAATATCGTACAGGCTGTCAGGTCTTGGTACCCTTTATCTCCCGCTTTTTCCTCCACAAAACGTTCCAGCTCCTCTGCGATCGCCATCCATCCCCTGACGGAATCCGGACGGAACCGATAGGATGCGGAGGCATCGTTTTTTCGGTAAATGTAAACCGGTTCCGGGAGAAAAGCATACTCTGCCCCCCGGATATAACAGTAAAAATTAAACAGCTTATCCTCTGCATAAGCATAGTCTCCAAAACGCAGCTGGTTTTCCTGTAAAAAAGACCGCCGGTACATCTTGCACCACACATAAGACAGCGTCCCCACAGAGAAAAACCCCCGGAAGCGAAATGCCCCCTGCTCCGGTGAAAATCCGCTAAAATTACTGCAGCTTCCAGCGGGAAGCAGCCTGTCATTCCAAAGCCGCATATAATCCCCCACCAGGATATCCGCCCCGCCTATCGCTGCCGCCATACGGGAGATCACACAGGAATCCGGCAGGTAATCATCCGCATCCACAAATAGGATATATTCCCCTGCTGCATTCTCCATCCCCTTATTTCTGGCAGCGGAAACACCGCTGTTTTTTTGCGCCACAACCTTTATTTTCCCAGACCGGCGCCCATATTCTTCACAGATCTGCATGCTCTTATCACTGGAACCGTCATCTATCAGCAACAGTTCCAGGTTATCATAATCCTGTTTTAAAATACTCTCGATACACTGGGGCAGATAGGTCTCGGCATTGTACACAGGAACGATCACCGATACCCTTTTATCCATATTCACCATCCAATCCATCCTCCGGCACAGCGTTTCTTAATAGATGCAATCAGGTGTGGATCTCCCACACCTGATTGCATACTGCCGGGACAAAAGGTATTCTGCCCCAGCCCTAAACCTTACAGCGTTTCCATGGTCTCCCGGATCGCTTTGATAAAATCCTGACTGTTTAATACTGTCACATTTTCCAGACTAGTGATCAGTGCAAGATCCTTTGTCATCTTGCCATCTTCAATGGTTTTCAACGTAGCTTTCTCCAGCTTGTCTGCAAACTCCTGAAGCTCTTTGATGCCATCGAGTTCTCCCCGCTTGCGCAGTGCTCCCGTCCAGGCAAAGATGGTAGCCACAGAGTTGGTGGAAGTCTCCTCCCCCTTCAGATGTTTATAATAATGTCTCTGCACCGTACCATGAGCCGCCTCGTATTCATATACACCGCTTGGGGATACCAGCACGGAAGTCATCATAGCAAGGGAACCGCAGGCAGAGGATACCATATCACTCATCACATCACCGTCGTAATTTTTGCAGGCCCAGATAAATCCACCTTCTGCCTTCATGACTCGCGCCACCGCATCGTCGATCAAGGTATAGAAATACTCAATACCTGCCGCCTCAAATTTTTCCTTGTATTCTTTATCATAAATCTCCTGGAAAATATCTTTAAAATTGTGATCATATTTTTTAGAGATCGTATCTTTGGTAGCAAACCACAGATCCTGTTTTATATCCAGTGCATAACCAAAGCATGCCCTGGCAAAACTGGCAATGGACTTGTCTGTGTTATGGATCCCCTGAAGAATACCGGGACCATCGAATTCATGAATGGTCTCGCGGATCTCTGTGCCGTCCTCCGCTGTAAATACAAGTTCTGCCTTTCCTTTCCCCGGTACCTTGATCTCTGTATTTTTATATACATCGCCGTAGGCATGTCTGGCGAGAGTGATAGGCGCCGTCCAGTTTTTCACGCAGGGATCGATGCCCTTTACCTGGATCGGGGTACGGAACACCGTGCCATCCAGGGCTGCCCGGATCGTACCATTGGGGCTTTTCCACATCTCTTTCAGATCGTACTCTGTCATTCTTGCCGCATTTGGGGTAATAGTAGCACATTTTACAGCCACACCATATTTTTTTGTCGCCTCCGCGGAATCCACCGTCACCTGATCGTTGGTCTCATTCCGGTATTCCAGACCGAGGTCATAATACTCCGTCTTTAAATCTATGTATGGCAGTAAGAGCTCGTCTTTTATCATCTGCCATAAAATTCGTGTCATCTCATCCCCGTCCATCTCCACAAGGGGAGTCGTCATCTTAATCTTAGCCATATTCTTATCCTCCATTTCATCAATTCTTATATTACCGCTTACATCTTACCACATGTGAAGAAATTTTTCAAACAAATCAACCGGACGGCTTATTTTTCTATAATCTTTTCTAATTTCCGTATACAGTGCCGATAGGCCGGTATGAGAAACAGATCTGCCAGGATCCATGCCACCGGACTGGCGAGACATGCCGCTGTAAATCCAAAGACAGGAACAAAACCAAAGCCCACAACACTCCGTCCCACCATCTCCGCCACCCCCGCAAAGATCGCCAGTTTGCCAAAGCCCAGCCCCTGGATGGAAAAACGGATAATATTGACCAGGGCCAGTGGAATGAGGAAAATGCTGTTCCAAAACAGGAATTCAGCCACATTCCGAATGATCTCTACTTCTGTAGAATCTACAAATAAAAGCGCCAGTTTATCCCCAAAGCCAATGAGGAATGCCCCTGCCAGCACACAGTAAACCGCCGCCAGACAGCTGCACTGCACCATTCCCTTCGTGACACGGTCCAGCCGGCAGGCACCCACGTTCTGCCCCGCGTAGGTCGCCATGGTAGCTCCAAAAGCATCATAAGGACAATAAAAAAACATAGCAATCTTACCGCCAGCGGTCATAGAGGCTACAGCTGTAGAACCAAGTCCGTTGACAGCAGTCTGCAGTATGACGCTTCCAATGGCAGTGATGGAATACTGCAGTCCCATGGGGATTCCCATACTGCATAGACGGCCAATGCAGTTCCCCCGCAGTCTCCACTCCTTTTTCTGGATCCGTAGAATCGGAAATTTTTCCTTGATGTAAAACAGACAAAGCACTCCCGAAATCGCCTGAGACAGTACTGTTGCCCCTGCTGCCCCTGCCACTCCCATATGAAAAACCACGATGGCCAGCATATCCAGTCCGATATTCAGCACAGAGGAGATAACCAGAAAGATCAGCGGACTTTTAGAATCCCCCAGGGAACGGATGATCCCCGACAGAAGATTGTAGAGATAAGTCGCCGGGATACCAAGAAATATAATAAAAATGTACCGGTAAGCCTCATGGAAAATATCGGAAGGCGTATCCATCCAGACCAGTATATTCCGGCAGAGCAAACAGACAGACAGTGTCATAATAGAAGCAAAAAGAATAGAAAGCCAGACGCTGTTTGCCACAAAACACCGCAGCATTTTTTCATCCTTCGCCCCAAAGCGCTGGGCTACGGGGATGGCAAAGCCATTGCATACCCCCATGCAAAAACCTATGATCATAAAATTAATAGAACCGGTGGCGCCCACTGCTGCCAGAGACTTTGCCCCAAGAAACTTTCCCACGATGATCATGTCCATCAAACTGTAAAACTGCTGAAACAGCATACCAAAAAACAACGGTATGGCAAAGCCAAGGATCAACCGAATCGGTGACCCCACCGTCATATCTTTCATCCTGCTGCGCTCCAAAGTATTCTCCTCCTCTCCCAGATTCCTATTACTTACCTATAATCTCCGGTAGCGGTTCAGGCAGGCAAAGATCTCCTGCCTTCTCGGCATCGCCAGACCGGATGCTACATTTCTTTCACCGCAGATACCGCCAAATCCTTTTTGAGTCAGCAGTGTCTCCAAAATATCTACCACCTGTGCCAGTGTCTTTTTACCATCCAGCACATTCAATTCTGCATATTTCACAATCTGGGCGAGCATCGACAACTGCTCCGGATCCGCCAGCTGCTCCAAATACCGGAGATCAATGGTCTCCCTGTCAATACTGATGCCATCCATGCCCATGGTCTTCATTTTGATCCGGTCACTTCCTGCCAGTTTTCGGTTCTGACTGAATATCCGCTCAAAAGAAGGCTGAACCTCCGCCGGCATTTCCTCCAGCACTGGAAAGGCTTCCGCCTCTTTTTTTGCAAGATCTGTAATATCTGCTGGAACATACCGGTTCATCTGCAGGATACAGTCCGCCTTGTGAAAATAGCTGCCGGAGCTTCCAGCTACCAGAACCGTAGAGATGCCATGATCCTCATACAGCTCCCGGACTCTTTCAATATAAGGTGTGATGGGCTCCAGTTCGCGGTGCACCACACGCTGCATCAATTCATCCCGGATCATAAAATTCGTGGCGCTGGTGTCCTCATCAATGAGGAATACCTGGCTTCCCGCCTCCATCGCCTCGATCACATTCGCCGCCTGGGAAGTACTTCCACTGGCGTCCTCCGTGCAGAATTTCACCGTATCCTTGCCGTTAGGAAGATTGTTGATAAAATAAGAGATATCTACATTTTTAACACTTCTGCCGTCCTCCGCGCGGAGTTTCACCGCAGTGCTATCTGTGATGACGTATTCTCTTCCATCTCCGGCAATATGGTCGTAAACACCGAGTTCCAGTGCTTTGAGCAGGGTGGACTTGCCGTGGTATCCGCCTCCCACGATCAAGGTGATCCCCCGGGGAATCCCCATACCACGAAGGGCTCCCTTATTGGGAAGGGTAAGCTCTACTTCCATAGAAGCTGGCGACTGAAAAGGCACCGCCTGCTTCATCGGACGGCTGCTGACGCCGGACTCCCTCGGCAGCACAGAGCCGTTTGCCACAAATGCTACCAGACCGCGCTCATCCAGCATCTGGCGAATGGCCAGTTGATCCTCTGCCAGCTCGGCTGTCCTTTTTAGTTTACCAGAATCCAGCGCCCGGTAGTACAGACTATGGCTGACACATTTTGGAAGAAAATCAAACAAGATCTTTTCCAGTTCTCTTGCATTGATGCTCCGGCCATTTGCCGGGAATCCAATCTCCATGCGCAAAACAATATCTCCCGTCCGCTCATCCAGCTGGCATCCGCTCCGGGACAACACTTCCTGCCCTGGGCTGCTCACTGACATCAGACCTGACTTTCCAGAACCCTTTGCCTGAAAAGACACGCCCCGGAGCTGTCTTCCCATTTCCCTCAAAAGAGTATCTTCCAGCGCTGTCTTCTGACATTCCAGACGATACAGTTCCTGGGGAAAAGCCGCCTGCGGGCCCTTCACATGGATACTGACCTTAGACGGTGCGGCAAAGGGATCTCCCTGTACATGGTCAATGCCCAGCACATACCCTGGAAACTGATATTCCCCCCGCAGCTGCTTATACGCCGGATAACCTTTATGATCAATCTGTCTGAGTAAGGTATTCAATTCTGATGACTGTTTCATTTTCCACTTCTCTCTTTCTTTTTCGCATTTTTGCGTCTTCTCTTATCCTCATACATCCGACGGTCTGACTCAATCAGCAAATGTTCAAATCCTCCGCTGTATTCTGGTTCCCAGACATATCCCAGTGCCATTCCTGCATCATTTTCTTCCATATCCTGATCCAGCAGCGCTATTCTATGCTCTAGTTCTTTCCTGCCTATCCCGGGACACAGTCCCAGGAACTCATCCCCTCCGATACGGAACAGGGCATAATCCCCGAATTGTCTGTTCAGACACTCACAGACTCTGACCAATAGCTGATCCCCTTCTTGATGTCCCATGGTATCGTTGACATATTTCAACCCCATGACATCACAATAAAGCACACCAAGACTCTCCTTATCCGACAGACTTTCCTGGTATTCCTTCATCGCGTGCCGGTTTCCAAGCCCGGTAAGCTGGTCATACATACTCAGCCTTTCCAGACGGTTCACCAGCATACGGCGCCTCAGCAACGACACGATAAAATGTCCGACGATCCAGAACAGCATAGAAATATGATCCAGCTGTTCTCCTGGAGGGTTATCCACCCCGTAGAACCCAATAATCTTTCCATTATCTACCAATGGGCTGACCACCAGTGTATGAATATTCTGGGGTTTGAGATATTCATAAGCCAGCGGATCCTCTTCCCGGATCGCCTCCACGTCCTGTATGATCACATTTTTATTTTTCTTAAAGGTATGGTACCAGAGGGAAACCACCTCAAAAGGAACTTTCTGTAATACTTCCTTCTGCGGAACGACACCGCTGCCACACCACTCAAAGGTATTATCCAGCGTTCCATCCTCATTTTCCTCAAAAATATAAACCCGTTCACTTTTTAAATGTTCCCCGAGATACGCAAGGAGCACTTCCAGCGACCGTTCCGGTCTCGGCTCCGCCAATGCCAGCCTCAGTCCTTCATTTACCATGCTTTCGTTGCTGGTATATTTCTGTATCGTCTTCTTCTGCTCCTCCTGAATACTCATGTCGATGGCAAGTTCCATCCGGCACCGCCGTCCATCTGTCTCTACCATCGTATCTTTCAACTTAAAGCTCTTTTTCAGCACCGGGTTATAAATTTCCCACTCATGGAAAAATCCCGGTTTTAAAACACTGTTGGTACAGAACTCACAAGGTCCGGAGTGCCGCTGCAACACTTCGTAACATTTTTTCCCTTTTACCTTTTCCCGGTCCCTGATACCAAAAACTTCACAGGCTTTCGGATTCATATATATAATTTCATGAGTGTCCATATCTGCCACATACACAATCTCATTCAGGTTCTCATAAAATTCCCAGATCTCTGACATATCAAATCCCCCCAAAATCTCTTTTGTCGCTGCCGGCAGAAAGCTCAATAGACCATTGAGCCAGAAATAAGCCGACAGTACCTTTTTTATTATACATATCATGGCAGACAGATTCAAGAAAAATCGTAATGAAAGCCAGTATCAAACAAAATTAACAGGATTTGAGACAGATTTAGCATAATTTACAGTTGTTGTAAGATCAGAAACATGATAAAATAAGTTCTGACAAACTTATTTATGTCCTAGCTCGATAGCGCTAATACAATCTGGAAAGGACGATGACGATGAAAATAGCAGTCTGCGATGATTGTTACGAAGATGCCCAGTATCTTAAAACCTTTCTAAAGAAACATGAGGTAAAGCTCTATCCCGATGCTGCCTGTCTTCTGGCAGATCTTAGAGACAGCAAACAATATTATGACCTCTATCTGCTGGATATCTTTATGGAAAACTCCATAAATGGAATAGATCTGGCAGAAAAACTCCGTACAATGGACGAGTCTGCGGTTATTTGTTTCATATCCTCCAGCGATGCCTTTTACCGGGAAGCCTATGATCTCTATGCCATCCAGTATCTTTTAAAACCAGTTCAGGCTGCAGATCTAGAACAGCTTCTGGAGAGAGTTTCCCAAAACACCATGAAAGGCAAAGAACAGAACCTTCAATTTAAGTGGCGGGGCGAAACAGGTCTGATCCCCTATGGAAATATCTTATATATCAACAGCCGGGAACATACTCTGTTTATCCATTGCAGGGATGGATCGGTACAGCCATGCAAGGGAAAATTGAACGAGCTGGAATTACACTTACACCAGGAT
>CAMTDY010000120.1 GCA_947070915.1 uncultured Roseburia sp. | reverse complement strand
ACATCCACACGAGCCTTATCGTCGGCAGCGTCAGATGTGTATAAGAGACAGATCACCAGAAGCAACGGGAAACCGAAGGGAAATGTGTCCCACTTGACGTTTTAAAAAACAGAGAGTATGATTAAAAATTAAGAAGGAGAGATGCATATGAATAGCAGACAATTAGCTTTTACGATTATTTCTTCCCTGCAGAAAGAAATAATCGGAGCAAACATTATGTACCTTGACGGTGGAAATGCATATACCCGGACACAGGCAAGAGCACATGATATTATTCATGATTATCTTACTCTTGTAAAATGCGATTCCGTAGATGCCTTAATCGCTGCCAAGAAATTTGTTAATTCGGAGTACTCTGAATTAATCGTTATAGATTCGATCTATGAATCAGGTCTTTCTAAAAACATGAGCAGTAATGAAATATCCGATTTCTTAAGAAGTATTCTGAAGGATGCCAAGAAGTCAAAGGTTCCTGTATTGATCATTTGATTTGTTGCTGCCTTAAACTCAGGTGGAAATGGGATTGTACCATTTATGATTTTATGGTACAATGGAAATAATTTATGATGCTGGATACAGAATATTTTTTGCGCCCGGCATCGATTTTTCAATTATATTTTAGATAGGAGGCAGGTGTCAGATGATGGGAATTCTTACAGGCAGTGTGGCGCTGGTTATCATTGCGGTGGTTGTAGTCGTGGCGGCTGTTACAGCAGTTGTGGCTGGTGTGAAGGATACGTTAAAGGATGAGGGGATGGATGTGTAGCTCGACGGCGCGAATCTGAACCCTGCCTCCGCTTGTGATTTTCCAATTTACTACGTCAACGTCAATCAACGTACCTCCAGTACGTTTCATTCCGTTTCCTTGTAAATTGAAAAATCACAAGTGGAGGTCGAAGATTTCGGATTGTGATAGCAGCCAAATAGCTAGGCGCTTGAATGAGGCGATGCGGTGGTATCGCTGAATGAAAGCAATAACGCTATTTGGCTGCTAGCACAGGACGAAACAGGGTTCAGATTCGTGCTGTCGAGCTACATGCACCTTCACGGAAAGAAAATGGTCGCCCCGGTAGTGATCGCGGTTCTATTTGTGATCTATTATGCTGGTCTGTCGGTAGTGCTGGCGTTGATCAGCGGCATACCCGGTCTGGTGAAGGGGCTTTTTATCTTTGTGCCTCTTGCCCTGGCAGGAGTGATGATCGGCGTGACCGTGAGCAGAATAAAAGAGATAAGGAGCGGAGAAGAAGATGATCTTAGTCAATACTGAAACAATCAGTGGGAAAGAGCTGGAGATGCTTGGTCTGGTAAAGGGAAGTACGATCCAGTCAAAAAATGTAGGGCGGGATATTACCCAGAGTTTTAAAACTCTTGTGGGAGGAGAGCTGAAAGCATATACTGATATGATGAATGATGCAAGAGCTCTCGCTACGAAGAGAATGGTAGCGGAAGCGGAGAGCCTGGGAGCGGATGCCATCGTGAATGTCAGGTATGCCTCAGCGGCAGTTATGCAGGGAGCAGCAGAGGTCATGGCATATGGAACCGCCGTGAAGTTTAAGTAGGCGGCGACAGATTGATCATTGATGCCAATTTGGCGACGCCCGTGTAAATAAAAATGGCAGAACTTCCGCTCTGCCATTTTTTTTATCGGGGTAACAGGATTTGAACCTGCGGCCTCATCGTCCCGAACGATGCGCTCTAGCCAAACTGAGCCATACCCCGAAAAAACTTCCGACAACTATAATATCACGTCAGGCTGAGAAAATCAAGTCTTTTTTTCAGAATCTTTTTTTTTGATTGGAGCCGGGCAAGGAGGAGAAGATGATCGAGTCAGTAAAAAATTTAAATAAGTTTGAGAAGGTTCTCTGGATGGTTTCCGTGATCCTGGTAACAGGTTCTTTTATTCTGTCGGGAAATGGCGCATGGCTGACGCTGGCGGCATCTCTCGTCGGCGTCACGGCATTGATCTTTGTGGCGAAGGGGGATGTGCTGGGGCAGATCCTTACCATCGGCTTTAGTATTTTGTATGCACTCATTTCCTTTCAGTTCCGATACTGGGGGGAGATGATCACATATCTTGGAATGACAGCGCCTATCGCGCTGCTGTCGGTGGTTACCTGGCTGAAAAATCCCTATGACGATAAAGAGGTAAAGGTAGAACACCTGAAGCCGGGGGCCTGGCTGGTTTTGGGTGCGGCCACGGTTCTCGTGACGATTTTATTTTATTTTGTGCTGGATTGGTTTGAGACGCCTAATCTACTATTTAGTACCATTTCCATCGCCACCAGTTTTCTTGCCTCCAGCCTGATGATGCTGAGAAGTCCCTGGTATGCTGTGGCTTATGGGGCAAATGATGTAGTTCTTATTATTTTATGGGTGATGGCAACACTGTCAGAATTGAGATATCTGCCGATGATCCTGTGTTTTATTATATTTCTGGTCAATGATGCCTATGGATTCTATAGCTGGAAAAGGAGAAAAAAGAAACAGAGTGGTCTTGTTTAATTGTTTTGTTTGTTGTAAGATAGAGAGAAAGATTTGACTTTTGAAAGGAAAAGGTATAAGTTAGAAGATGATGGCAAAAAGAGACTGGTGCAGGATCTTTACAGTGACGGCGGTAGTTTTTACGGCAACGCTGGTCTGGATGGCAGAGCCCTGTATTGCAAAGGACGGAAAATATACTTATAAGAAGGGATTTACTTCCCAGAAGATTGACCAGGAGATAAAAAAACGGATCCAGGGCAGGTCCTATAAGAAGGGGGCTAAGATTTCCCTGGACACTCTGCGCTATCTGCAGATCCGTTATATTGATTTTGATGGAAATGTGCAGGAGGGTGAGATGATCGTGAATAAAAAGATCGCCCGCCGGACATTGAAGGTGTTTTACCAGCTTTATAAACTCGGGTATCCTATAGAAAAGATGAAACTGGTGGATGAATACGGAGCAGAGGATGAGGCGTCGATGGCGGATAATAATACATCGGCATTTAATTACCGTAAAGTGGCAAATTCCAATAAGCTGTCCAGGCACAGCCTGGGCCTTGCCATAGACATCAATCCCAGGATCAATCCCTATATTACCTCCTATGGGATCGCTCCGGCAAACAGCAGGGCGTATAAAGTCCGGGAAATTTCCAAATGTAAGGGAAAATACAAGGACTATATGATCCACCGGGGGGATAAGGTGTATAAAATCTTTAAAAAATATGGATTTTCCTGGGGAGGAGACTGGAAGCATTCCAAGGATTATCAACATTTTGAGGCAGTGTAAACCGCTGCTGGAACTAAAAAAGGAGAAAGAAGAAAATGACAAAAATTGACATTATATCCGGCTTTTTGGGGGCTGGAAAGACGACTTTGATCAAGAAACTGATCAAGGAAGCATTTGAGGGAGAGAAGCTGGTGCTGATCGAAAATGAATTTGGTGAGATCGGCATCGATGGCGGATTTTTGAAAGATTCAGGCATTAATATCACGGAGATGAACTCCGGCTGTATCTGTTGTTCGCTTGTAGGGGATTTTGGTACTGCCCTGGGTGAAGTGCTGGAGAAATATTCTCCCGACCGCATCATCATCGAGCCCTCCGGCGTGGGGAAACTTTCAGACGTGATCAAGGCAGTTCTCGGCGTGAAAGAAAAGCTGCCGGAAGAGACCGTGAAGCTCAACAGTTCTGTGACAGTGGCAGATGCCGCCAAATGTAAAATGTATATGAAAAATTTTGGCGAGTTTTATAATAACCAGATCGAACATGCCGGCACCATCGTACTCAGCCGTACCGGAGCGATGAAGGAAGACAAACTCCAGACATGCCTGGAGATGATCCGGGAGCATAATGCAGAGGCGCCGGTCATCACAACGCCATGGGAGGAGATTGACGGAAAACAGATCCTGGCTGCCATGGAAAAGGAGAACAGTCTGGAAAAGGAACTTCTGCAGGAGGCAGAGGTTTGTCCGGAGTGCGGCCATGTTCACCACCATGACCATGACGGAGAATGTTGTCATGACCACCATCATGAAGAGCATGAGCATCACCACCACGACGGAGAATGCAGTCATGACCACCATCACGGAGAGCATGAGCATCACCATGGTGAGGAGTGCAGCTGTGGGTGTGGGCACGACCATGATCACGGCCATCATCATGCCGATGATGTATTTACCAGTATTGGTATGGAGACCGCCCACAAGTATTCGGAGGCGGAGCTGAAAGATATTCTGGAAAAGGTTGCGGATGAAGAGGTGAAGCTGGGGACGATCCTCCGGGCAAAGGGAATTGTGCCATCGGAGGAAGGAGAATGGTTCCACTTTGATCTGGTGCCCGGAGAATATGAGATCCGCCGGGGAAGCGCAGATTATACAGGAAGAATCTGTGTGATCGGCGCCGGGCTGGAGGAAGCCGGCCTGAGAGAACTGTTTATCGGAAAGTAAGGCGGATCAAAGATTCAGAAAGGCGGAAAGGTTCATGTTTGGAAATAAAGAAATACCGGTTTATCTGTTTACTGGTTTTTTGGAGAGTGGAAAGACTACCTGTATTCAGGAAGTGATCGAGGAGGGAAATTTCTCCGACGGATCCAAAACTCTGCTGATCCTCTGTGAAGAGGGTGAGCATGAGATCGAGGATGAACTGCTTATGCAGAACCGCATTTCCTGTGTGGTCATTGAGGAAGAGGAGGAGTTTACAGAGGAAACCTGTAAAAAACTCCAGGAAAAATACAAGCCAAACCGGGTGGTCATCGAATACAATGGAATGTGGGATATGGAGCAGCTTTTTGGAGAGGTTCTGCCGGAAAACTGGATTGTGGTGCAGACCTTCACGACGGTGAATGCTCTTACCTATGAAGTGTACAGCAGCAATATGAAACCGCTGTTGATGGCGCATTTTCAGATGTCAGATCTGGTGATCTTCAACCGCTGTACCGAAGCCATGAACAAACCTACAGCCAGGCGGAGTGTAAAGGCGATCAACCGGAGGGCGCAGGTTCTGTTTGAAGCAGAGGACGGAACAGTGGAGAGCAATATTGCAGAGGAACTTCCCTATGATATCAACCAGGATTTTATTGCGCTGGAGGATGATGATTTTGGCCTCTGGTATCTGGATATCAGCGAGCATCCGGAAAAATATACAGGAAAGACCATTCAGTTCAAAGGACAGGTCTATCGGAACCGTTCTTTTCCTAAGGATGCCTTTGTGCCTTCTAGACAGGCGATGACCTGCTGTGAGGATGACATTGCAAAAATAGGTTTTATGTGCCATTTTCCTGAGGCTTCTGAACTTGCCGCCAATTCGTGGGTGACAGTGACGGTAAAGGTAAAGACCCAGAAGAGCCGTAAGCATGATATGGATTTTCCGGTTCTGTACGCAGACAAGGTAGAGCCAGCAGAAGCGCCGGAAGAGGAATTGGTTTACTTTGGTTAGCGCGGCGGCGCAAATTTAACCCGCCGTGGAGCTGCTTTTATGTGAATAGGAAAGTTCTCCATTCGTGGAGAAGGTGCGCGTTTTTGGCAATGCCCCATAAGGATGTTTTTTAAGCAGGGTACGGTGTGACTTGGTAAAATGGGTTACACCGTATTTTTTTTACCATTATGCCACGATCGTCTATGGGTTCGGGTAGAATTACATATACTTCTATCCCTATTATTTTATAGTATATTCCTGTGTAACCTATTGAAAAATAGGTTACAATAAGATAAAATGAGGTTATAAAGGAGGTGTGACATGTCTGGAGAGAAGATGCAGAAAGAAATAGAGGAACTGGAACGGCAGATTACAGAACTGCCAGTGGGTTATATTTCCAAAAAGAATATTCATGGAAAAGACCGTTTTTACCACCAGTGGACGGAAGATGGCAAGGTCAGGAGTAAATATCTGCGGGAGGGAGAAAAGGAGCCATTAGAGAAACAGATTCTAAAGCGGAGAAAGCTGCAGGCACAGTTAAAGGAACTGAAAGCCAAAATGCCAAAAGCCAGAAAGAATACCAAAGGAATTGAGATAGAGCAGGGTTCCTTTGAATGTAATGTAACGGTTGGCAGAGAACTTCTTGCCCTGTCCCAGGATGTAGATGGCTGGGAGAAAAGAGACTGTTATTCCCAGTTGGAAGACTACCTGTATCATGGGGACAGAACCCGGATCTGTCTGGTTTATGGGCTCAGGCGTACCGGAAAGACTACCATGCTGCGGCAGGCAGTGGCAGATATGACAAAAAAGGACCAGTTAAAATCTGTATATATCAAAATCCGCCGGAGTGACACGATGGCGATGGTAAACCGAGATATGAGAAAGCTGTTTGCTGCCGGATACAAATATGTGTTTCTGGATGAGGTAATGCTCATGAAAGATTTTATTGATTCGGCTGCTCTTTTTTCCGATGTGTTTGCTACAATGGGAATGAAACTTGTACTTTCCGGGACAGATTCCCTCGGTTTCTGGTTGGCAATGGACGAGGAACTGTATGACCGGGCGAAACTCATTCATACCACTTTTATCCCATACCGGGAATACAGCAGACTATTAGGGATTGACAGCATGGATGAATATATCCGTTATGGCGGGACACTCCGTGCGGGGGAAATTTACTTTGAGGACCGGGAACTGAATGCAGAAGATGCCTCGTTCCGGGATGATGAGACGACGAGGCGGTACATTGATACTGCCATCTGCAAAAATATACAGCATTCGCTTGCCTGTTATGAGGACGGGCATCATTTCAGGCATTTGTATACCCTTTATGAAGCCGGGGAGCTGACAAGTGCCATTAACCGTATTATTGAGGATATGAACCATCGCTTTCTTCTGAAAGTGCTGACGCAGGATTTTGTGTCCCATGATTTGCGGCTCTCCGCATCCAATCTGAGAAAAGAGCGTGATCCGGAAAAGTATACCGATGTGCTTGATACCATAGATACAGAGGCTGTAACAAGATGTCTGATGAATATTTTGGATATCCGCAATCAGGAAGAACAGTCTATCGGCATAACAGAAGCACATATCGCAGAAATCAGGGAATATCTGGCGGCACTGGATTTAATCATTGACTGCCCCATTGAGACGGCAGCAGCCGGAACTCATCCGATGGAACACATCCTGTTTACGCAGCCGGGAATGCGGTATTGTCAGGCACAGGCATTGGTTTATTCCCTTTTGAAGGAGGAAACATTTTTTTCACTGAGCGAGTATGAAAAGAAAATGGTAACGGAGCGTATTCTGGAAGAAGTGCGTGGCCGAATGATGGAAGACATTGTGCTGTTAGAAACCATGAAAGCAGCCGGACAGAACTGCCGTGTGTTTAAGCTGCAGTTTGCAGCAGGCGAATTTGACATGGTGGTATATGACACAGAGGAAAATTGCTGTGATATTTATGAAATCAAGCATAGTGAGAAAGCCATCCCGAATCAGTATCGCCATCTGATCGATGAAGAAAAGTGCCGGCAGACAAGAAGAAGATTTGGAAATATTCGGGGACGCTATGTTTTGTACCGTGGCGGAGATGCAGAGACTGGGGCCGGAGTTATGTATCAAAATGTAGAGAACTATTTAAAATCGCTTTCGGAAGGTATTTCTGTAACAAATGAGAAAGGCTCTTCTAAGCGGTGAAACAGCAGGAAGAAAATGAAATATGGAAGTATTATGGACATATTGTAGTCAGAAGAGGAGGACAAAGCCTTGGTGTGGGGGTAAAATACTGGAGGCAGCAGGCTTTGGAGATTTTACTGCAGGAACTAAGGCGATATCCCCTTGAAGGTCAGGACTTTGTTGAGACAGCGCTGCAATCCGCACCGATACGAACGAGACATTTTGGCATAGGTGTCCTGGAATCCTGGGTGAGTACAAAACAGATCCCGCTGTCTGAGCTTTTGCCGGAAATGCAGGAACTGCTCTGCCAGCTGCGGGAAATCGAGCCGGATGAAAAGGTAAAGGAAAACATGACCAGGCTTATTGATGGGAATATTACATTTGAGGTACTTTCTTAATTCAAAAAACAATAGATTTTTCTGCTATTTTGTATTACAATATAAAAAAAGGAAGGCAGGGGATACCTATGAAATGCAGAAGAATTGAGATGGAAGCCGACGTGGTAAAATATGAACCGGGCAAAGGGCTTGAAGACGGTTTTGAGCTGTGGGCAGATGTGGTCACGAAAGTCTGGATCGTCACAGATACCCTGGTTAAGGTAAAGAATGAAGACGGTTTTTTCGTATGTCCATATATTACGCACCGGAGGGGACGCACCTTTATTCATGAGAAGGATTACATAATTATAGATGCGGATGGAACCAAACATGTATGTGGTGAAGATAAGGTGTTTGAGCGGTATGAAAAGATCGAATAAAAAAGTGCTGCGTATGTTATGCTGGAAGAGGAGGCTCACAGCATGAGTTCAGATGATTGGCGCCATCGAGCTAAATGAACCGCGGGCCACAGAGGAACAGGCAAAGATATCTACAGCATTGATATAAAGGACAAGTATGTCAGGACGCCGCTTATGATTGCCCTTTCTTCATGGAATGGGGAAGATGATGATGTGATACAGGTATTACTGGCGGTAGGTGCTGATGCCAATGAAACGGCTGATTCAGGCGTATCTTGTATGGAACTGGCTAAAATGAAAGGATATTTGTTGTACTAGTACTCTGATGTATTCCCCCCAATTTCAAACTCCCAAATCGTCCGCATCCCTGACTCTGTATGTACTTCTAACCATTTTGTTTCTCCATCAGTATTATTACTTCTAATGATTCCCGTAGAAATTTTCAATTCTTCTCCCAACATCGAAATTTCAATTTCTCTCTTGGAATGTTTCTGTCTCTTATACACATCTGACGCTGCCGACGATAAGGCTCGGGGTGGGG
>CAMTDY010000119.1 GCA_947070915.1 uncultured Roseburia sp. | reverse complement strand
TGAAGTTCCATGACGTGCAGTGGGCGGCATCCAGTTCCCCATTGCTGAAGCTGGCTCTGCCTATCTCTTCGCCTGCATCGTCATAGAAATATTTGCTGCCACTTAGGATTTTGTCTCCCCTGCCTGTAATGTAGAAATTGGGAACCGTTTTGCCGTCTTCATTGACAATAAATTTCTTTTCATCGGGCTGGAATGTGTAAGTCCGTTCCTCCAGCAGACGGTCATTTTCTTCCTGCTCTAAATCCGGGTCGTCTTCCTCTTCCCCGTTTTCAGCTCCATATTCATAAACACTTTCTGTCCATGTGCCGGATGCTTCATCCTTGCTGATGATGGTATTACCAAAAGCATCCTGTATGTCGATGGATGCCCGCCCATACTCGTCCAATGTCATGGTTTTCAGAGCATCTGTAGATACATATTCCTTGTCTTTGGATTCGTACTCCGTCCCCACTGCCTCTATAGTTTCTTTTTCGTCTCCAGTATCCGGATCATAGGAAATTTTTGTGACAAGACCATACTCGTCTGTGGTGGACAGACAGTTACCAAAAGAATCGTAAGCTGTCTCTTCTTCCGTATAGGTTCGGTTTAACGCCGGATTTTTTGCGGAATCCAGCGTAACATTCTTTTTGGTCTGCTGTCCCAGCTCATTGTATGTATAATCGTTCTGGATGATTTCTTTTTCCCCGTCCCTGCCATAGGTTGGAAAAACTTTTCCCTGAGTTTCATTTCCCTGCGCATCATATTGGAAATCTGTTTTAGATATTGTTTTATAGGCAGCTCCGTTGACGCTTCTCTGCTCGGAGATGCTACTGTAGTCAATGCCATTAGGGGCTGTCTTGCTTTCCAGTTTGATTTTTGTCTTTGCGGAATCATAGAGTTCCTGCTTTGTCAGCATACACAGACAAAACGGCTTGTCCTCAACCGGATAGCCTACATTTGTATTGTGGTAAGCATATGTCACTGTGTGCAGATGCTCTTTTCCCTTGTTTTTCGCAAGGTATGCCTTGGGCGATTTCTCGGTCAGAAGATTCCGGTAACTGTCATAGGTATACCCCAGCTTTGCCGTGACCGCTTTCTCCCCCTTCTTTCCAAAAGACTTATCGGTTTCCTGCACCACAAGCGAACCCTTTCCGTTTTTATCATAGCTGTAAAGGGTTTCTTCTTTTTCTTTCCCATAGTTAATCTCATCCGTAAGAAGTTTATTCTCGTTATATATGTAAAGCGTGACGTTCTTTTTCGTATCCTTTTTTAACCTCAGTGTTTCCGGGTTGATTTTTGATTTTTTGTATTTATAATCATAATACTTCCCATTTGTTTTGTATTTGTTCGGGTTAAAGGAACTGACTACGGTTACTGTTTTTAATCCGCTGTTTCCGTACTGCCATGCCTCATAGATCTCGCCTTCACTGTCATCCGCCTTCTTTTCCCGTTCGCGGAAATCGTCATAAGAACGCAGGGCATCACTTCCCTTTTTCTGGAAGTAATCGTATTTTACCCCGTTTGATTTTTTCCCTGTTTTGGTGTCTTTTTCATACTCCCTCGTCACATAGAACTGCTCGGTTACAACGTCCCTTTTCTGCCCGGTTCCTTCCTCTTTGGAGCCACGCAGGGAACAGGCGCGGTATTCATAGTGGGTTTCACTGCCGTCGGCGGTGATTTTATTCAGAAGATAACTCTGATTGGTAGAAACACGCTGGGATGCCACCCCGGCACCAGAGGTATTCACCAGACGCTCTACCGTCTTATAACCATACTTTTCCTTGCTGCCGTCGACCGTTGCACTGGTAAGAATCAATCCATGTAGCCTGTCCCCATAGTGGGGTGTATAAGATTTTTCTTCCGTTTCATAGGTGATTGTTTTCTGGGACACACCGCCCTCGGCGGCTTTCCCCTGCACGGTTACCGATGAAAGGGTCTTTTCCCCATCGTCTTCTTTATAATGGAAAACAATTTCCCTCCCGACAGAATCGGTGATTTTACTGAAGTATATTTCATCTGTGTATGTATAAGTAATCTTGTTGCCGTGGGCATCTTTCTGCAATACAATGACTCCGTTTTTGTTAAAATAGGTGCGCAGTCCGGTTTTGTCACGGAGAAGATATTTACAGGCAATACCATCTACGGTCTTATCCCAGTCTTCCAGTTTAATATCCTCATAGCCATAGCCCTCCAGCCCTTTAATCCAGTAACGGCTGCCGTTCTTGTCTGTTTCTGCTTCTGTCTCAATATTCATGACTCCGGCGCTGCCGTAGTGCAAATATCTGGGTTCTTTCCCCCAGCCTTCTTTCTCCGTCAGCGTGACCGTCTCAATCCAGGGAAAATCGTACCGCCAACCGCTTGCCAACCCGTATACGTTATGCCTTTCGTTGCTGACAATCTTTGTCCTCTGGGTTTTTTCTTCATAGTCCGGTTTCCCGTCAAAGGACACTCCTCTTCTCCCCTCACCCTTTTCATATGTGGCTAACAGGTTTTTCAGGGCTTTTTTGTGGTTTTTCCAAACGGCCGCATTTACTATGATGCGCCTCTGCGAACCATCTGCCGCTGTGTAATTGACCCAGATGGTGTCTACCTCCAATTTCTGGGTATATTCCACGGTGGCATGGCCTAAGTTGGCTTCGTTGCTGTCATAGTAACGGTTCAGTTCAAAATCCATGCCGCCTGTCCCGTCCAGTGACAGGTCATTACGGGAAAGCATCAGGTGGCCAGTGGCAGTGTCTACACCATCGATTTCCTCGGCTTCCAGCGGGGGAGCCGGCAAGACGGTTTTCGTAGACACTGCGGAAAGTGTCACCGTAAGCGGCTTCCACTGCCGTGTTGTACACCTCGCCAACGGCGGGATTCTCGCCTTCCGCCTGACATATACTGCTATTTGAGGACAAAACAGTTCCACTTATCATAGCAGCGGTTATTGCTCCAAACATTATTTTCCCCAATCTTCTCATAGATTTCAAACTCCTTTCTTACGCAAAACTGTATTTGTCCTTATTCATGTACTGTCAATTCCCATTCTGCTTTTTCAGCTCTTCCACTGTTTTTCCTGCACCCAGTTTCTGTATCACTTCATCAAAGGTATAGGTTCCATTCATAAGCAGGATTGCCACTTCCACCCGTTCCTCTTTTCCCAGCGATTTTTCTTCCAGTGTCTTTACCTGTTCTTTTGTCAGGCCCAGCTGTTCTTCGGTGGTAAGGATCTCGCTGTCCTTAACCACCTCGGACCATTTCCGCTGATCCGAAACTTTCCCCTTGGCTTTCGCCAAATCCATCGCCTTTCTTCCGGTTTTGACAGACAGCTTCTCGGCTTCCTGCAAATCCTCCAGAGAATAACCACCCTTTTCCATCTGGTATTTTTTGTTCTCCGGTATAGTAAAGAATGCCTTTTCCAGTTCTTTTGCTGTCTTTTCCCAATCTTTTGTCTTGACCTGCTGCTCTGCCACGTCCTCTCTGGACATCTCGTAGAGTTCTGCATACAAATCGGCAGTTTCCTGATCGGAAACACTGAGGGAAAGATAATTTTCCTCTTTTTGTTTCTCTACACTCTGTTTCTTCTTGCTTTGGTTATTATTTCGTATGACAAAAAACACCGTTCCTGCGATAGCAAATAACAAGACCATTAAAATGCCTGCCAAAATTACTTTATGTTTTTTAACAAACTCCAATGATATTCCTCCATTCAAAACAAGTGATTAATCTAGCTTTAATTTACACCAATATAAGCGATTAAAACAAAACTCAGTAAAAGCACATTCATATATTGGTCATTTCATTATGTGGCGTAAAACTTAATATTTTTACAATACAATTAGGACTTACCAGTTATGCACATCCCACAACTGGCAAATCCTCTTATTCTACTTTTCTGGTTTATCCGTCAGGGTTATCTCCACTCTGGTCTTTCCGTCAATCTTTCCTTCTACCGGAATGGACTGGTAGGTTTCATAACTCTCTCCCCGCTCCAGACTTCCCGTTAATTTCAATACCAGCACGCCCTTTTTCGGCTGGTATTTTAGCAGAGTAACCCCATCAACACCCTCTTTCAGCGCCTCCTCTTCCTCAAAGGAAGAGGCGTTCCGTATCTGCATTTCATCGGGATTGACGGCTACGCTCACGATCTTCGTTTGTCCCTTTTTGAGATTTCCAGCGGTTACCTGCAGCTCATAGGCTTCGCCTTTCTTTACCAGCATTTCTTTGGTGGTGCTCTGTACTTTGACGGTATACTGCTCTGCTACATCCAGCACACCGTATCCGGTCATTTCCCCGCCAATGCTGTACAGGTCGTTGCCGGATGCAGCCAGTGCAGAATCTTTCTTTGTCAGGTTCATGTCGGAAATCCGGCTCCACTCGTCGGCATAGGCGTCATAGACGAGTACTTCTTTTGTTTCCGCTTCTTTTATCATGTAGATTTTGCCTCGAATGACTGCAGATGCTTTGTATTTGCCGGATGGTGCAAACGGACACTCTGCCCCGGCGTCTTCAAAGACGTTGTCTTCTGGCAGATACTCCTGCCAGTACATTTTTTCTCCATCTTCTTTTAATACAAAGACACGGTTGTCCACGCTGGCGGCGTCTATGATGCTGCTCGTGTCCGGCATGACTGCCGTTTTCCATGTGTCAGTTTTAATGTTATAGATTTCTGCTTTATCGGTTGTTCCTGCTTTTGTCCACAGATAGAGGCTGTCTTTGCTGACTGCGAATGCCAGATTGGTTCTGCCCTCTGCCATATCTGCCTTTTTCCGCCACTGCTTTGTCTCTGTATTGAACACATAGATAGAATTTAATAGCTTCGCGGTAGCACTGGTATCGGTCTGCCCACCAACTACATATATTTCATTGTTGTATGTAAACATGGCCGCCTTGCAAATTCCGGTTGCCGTGCCTGGATAGTCTGGCAGTGCTTCCCAGGTTTTCTTTTCGGTATCATAGACTGCAAAACTTTTCAAAAAGCCTATGGCATTTTCCCCGCCTAACACATAGATTTTTCCATCCAATGCGGTGGCAGAACTATTTTTTCTTGCCTCCTGCATGGGCGCTGCATACACCCACTCGGACTGGCTGTCTGTGTTAAAAATCATACGGGAGGTTTCCCCTGTCAGGGATGCGTTTTCCCTTGCTGTCACCGTGAAACCAAGGATTTTTCCTGCTGTTTCGTTGTTGTAGATATAATCATAGGAAGTGCCTGTCACGACGACTTCGCTTATCTTTTTTCCACCGTCATAGATGCAGACGAGGTATTCTTTTGCCTTGTCTATGGCATTCCATGTGATGGTTACTTTGTCCTGCCCCTGTATGGCAATCGGCTCCGGGATGGCAAAACGCTTTTTCAAGTGGAGGGTATAATTCCCCGTCCCCTTATTTTTCACGTTGACTTTCAGGTATTTTCTGCCGTTATATGCCCCGGTAAAAAGGAAATTGTTATCTAAGCCGGAGTTGTCGTCATAACCCACCCGCTCCTTATTTGTGTCATACATGATCGCCTGGGTATCTATGGATGATTCGGTATAAATATCATAGGCAATGCCTGGTTTAGTATCAAAGTAGTAATAGCTTTCCTGCCCGGCACTGATAACAGAGCGGGTAACCGGGACATTCTCTTTCAGTTCCGCTGCTCCCTCAAAACCAACTATCTCGTAATGCACGGTAAAGTACGGATTCCGATCGAGTTTTGCCTGATAAGAGCGGTTAGAGTTGTCTGCTGCCAGAGCCACGCCGTAGTTCGCTTCCCCGGCGGCCCATGCTTTTACCATGCCGGTTACGTCGCATTGGTAGTTTCCCGCTTTCTGGATTCCCACCGCTGCCGATGCCTGAGATTCATAGGCCGGGCGGTTGTTGTAGGTCAGCTTGTTGACGCTCCAGTTCTGCTTTACTTTATGGATACCGAGGTCAAAAGTTTTCCCTGCTCCCAGTTTCATTGTTTTTTCGTTTTTGATGTTCAGTGAGGCGTCCAGAATCTGGACGTTTGGCTGCTTTAACTCTGCCAGCGTGGACATTTTCGTGAATGCCACGCATTTGTTTGCCTGCAGCAAGAGGGATTTGTCGTAGCCGAAGTTGCTGTCAGGCGAGCCGGCATAGGCGGCGCCCACTTTTACGTCCCTGCTGTGCCTGTCAGTTAAATATGTAGTCCGGATTTCCAGTGGAAACTTCCTTTTTCTGCTGTTCCACCATTTTTTGTCTGGTGTCACTTTGAGGGTTTTTGTTTTTTTGTTGTAACTAAGTTTCACTCTGGATGTGGATACCCCGCGGGCATCGGTGATCTTAGTACTCATGCGGGTAAATTTTGTCTTACCCTTTTTGGTTTTGAAGTAGACTTTTCTCCCCTTTACTTTTACTTTGAGTTTAGTATTCAGTTTGAAAGAAAGGGCTTTTCTCTTCTGCTTTTTATTGATGGAAACAATCTCCTGCACTTTTTCAGGGAAAATGTCGTAGGAGACGTTGGTGTTTTTCATGACTTTTTTGTAGGTAACTTTGTTCTGGTTCAGCACATCAGTTGCTGTTTTTTTCCCCGGATTACTTCGCTTCACCTTTGCTGCTTTGAGTTTTTTCCCTTTTAAGGCAATGGACAGGCTGGTCTTATCCCGCTTCATGGAAACAACCGATTTTTTGTTTGCTTTTCTGGATACTTTGATGGATAAATCGGTGGCTTTGGTTTTGTATTTCTTTTTGCCGGATTTTACAAGGGTGGTGTCGATTTCTTTCCAGTCATCACGTTTCTTATAGTGAACTGGCATAGAGTAGGTTACTGCCGTATAACTTCCGTCCGACATGGCAAACTGCTTGACGAACCGGTCTCTTTTTGCTGTCAGTTCTTCAGTAATGGAGGCAGCTGCGCTGGCCGCATTTGATATGGCAGCGTCCGCCTTGAGTTCCTGTTCTTTGGGCAGACCGGCGCCATAGAAGGAGACCAGCACCAGACTGCCTGCCAGAAGGCTGCCCAGTAGGATCTTTTTGTTTTTTTCTGCGTTCTTTTTCATCGTATTCCTCCGATCGTTTTTGTCCATCTTGTTGCTCGACGGTACCAATTGAAAACCGGTTTTGTCCTGAGACGTCGAGCACTCCCAATCGTGTTGTTACAATATCTTAATTGTACATAATCTTACATCATCTTACAAGAACTAACGTTCGACATATATCGACAGGATTCGACAGAACTTATTAGAAATGACGTAGCGGTTTCTAAATCCTAGTACAACGTCTCCAAATTAACCGGACTCTATACTTGCCTAAGTTTCCAGCTGCTGCGTTGTCATCAGTTGGCGTAGCCACCGCTACGCCGCCTTCTTCCGCCTTGCAGCATGAAAATTTATCCTGCGCATATAGTCCGGATATTTGGAAGACGTTGTACTAGTTTATACTATGACCAATCTCACGAGCCCCCCAAGCACCAAAAAAACTCCCAGTAAAATATGAGAGTTTATTTAGTACGCTTATGTCAAAAAGCCTTACGGCTGTTTTATATCCTTTCAAATGTCAAAGATGGGATAAAATCCTTCGGAAAAATTTCAAAAATGCCTCTTTCATTACCGAGGTTTCGGATTCATGATGGGCAAGATCACAAAAGTATTTACCGCTTTTAATGTCTATGGATAAACTGTCCAGAGGAACCCCTTCTTTCAAAACGGAATGCGGTTTATCTGTTATAATAAATACGTTACTCTCCATGGATGGTTCCATAGCCTCATAGATCTGTTCCTCATCCAGCACAAGACAGATCGCATTTTTATATCTGGCAGTCAGGTTTCCATACCGCCTTGCAAGATCTGAATAATACGCAATCATTTCCACATCCGTCAAACGTTTTCCCGCTATCGTACGCACATGGACTCCTGGCTGGTTATCATCGGGAATGCCCTCAAAATACAGTCCGGAATCACAGGAAAATACCGGAATATGAAAGGCATGATAATATGCCAGCGCCTTTTGTCTGGCATTTTCCAAAGGTGTCTTACCTGTCTCCGGCACATCCGGAATCTCACAATCCAGATATTTCAGTCCGATCAATTCTATCCCTAATTTTTTCACTATTTTCTTCATGGAAGATAACTTGGCAGGATTTCCCGTACCATATAACAATTTCATCTGCGTCCTCTCTTTCGCTATTTTATAAAAAACTTTTTCGTATTCACCCACTTATTGCTGGTCTGAAAAATCCCTGCATAACTGAATTAATTTATCATACTCTGACATACTGATCCTATAGTACCCGCTTTCACATAAGAGAATATCCTGATAAAAATAAACAGAGTCCAATCGTTCTCCCTCTCCGTCACTTAATTCCACCCATGCAGTAGGGGAATCCCCCTCCAGATCTTCCACGGAGTATTCTCCAAATCGGAATGCCCTGATACCATTCAGTATTTTTACAGCCTTTTCTATATCCTGCTTTTTTGTAATAGAAGCATGTCCATCAAATGTCAACCTGTCCGTACTGATCACAACGGCAGCAAAACATTTCCCTACTCCGTCCTCACTCAGATGAACCGGCTTTGTCATTACTGTATTTACAAGTATGGCTACCATTAAAACTACTCCTGCAATTTTTATGATCCGCATTCTGTTCTTTGACATAATATTTCCTCCGTTTTCTGCTTCTTTATTCTTTGAATGCGTATAGCGGTATGATATACGTGGGTCATACCCCCGGATCCAACGTCTTAATACATTTCTTCAGGCAATTTTTTAATGGTTGCAGCTCATCATATAAGTACCAGTTATTTAAAGTTGTATTAAAATCCTCCGCATTATCCTTTCCAATGGTCAATATGCCATTTCCTGACTCGATCAAAATTTTACTTGCCACTATTGTAGATGTCCTTTTATTTCCATCCCAGAAAAGCTGTTGTTTGCAGGCATAGGCAAAGTATTCAACCGCGCGCTCTATATC
>CAMTDY010000118.1 GCA_947070915.1 uncultured Roseburia sp. | reverse complement strand
CCCCCCGAGCCTTATCGTCGGCAGCGTCAGATGTGTATAAGAGACAGACACAGAAAAAGCATTGATAAAATTAAAAAGAGAGGACGGGAAAAATGGGTAAGATTATTGGTGAAGGCATTACATTTGACGACGTTTTATTGGTACCAGGATACTCAGAAGTGATTCCAAATCAAGTAAGTTTAAAGACACATTTGACAAAAAAGATTGAATTGAACATTCCTATGATGAGTGCGGGGATGGATACAGTGACAGAGCATCGTATGGCAATCGCCATGGCTCGTCAGGGTGGAATAGGAATCATACATAAGAATATGACAATTGAGCAGCAGGCAGAGGAAGTAGACAAGGTAAAACGTTCGGAGAATGGAGTGATCACAGATCCATTTTATCTTTCTCCGGAGCATACACTGGAGGATGCCAATAATCTTATGGCGAAATTCCGGATCTCTGGTGTCCCGATCACAGAAGGTAAGAAACTGGTAGGCATCATTACGAACCGGGATCTTAAGTTTGAGACGGACTTTACAAAGAAGATTAAGGAGAGCATGACTTCTGAGGGGCTTGTGACGGCACAGGAAGGAATTACTCTGGATGAGGCGAAGCAGATTCTTGCGAAGGCGAGAAAGGAAAAACTTCCTATCGTAGATAAGGATGGAAACTTAAGCGGACTGATCACCATCAAAGATATTGAAAAACAGATCAAATATCCTCATTCGGCAAAAGATTCCCAGGGAAGACTCCTCTGTGGAGCCGGAGTGGGAGTGACTGCGAATATCATGGAGCGCGTGGATGCCCTGGTAAAGGCGAAGGTAGATGTGGTGGTGATCGATACGGCACACGGTCATTCTGCCAACGTACTTAAGGTGGTAAGGATGGTCCGCGAGACCTATCCGGAACTGGGGATCATTGCTGGAAACGTTGCCACGGGAGAGGCGACAAAAGCGCTGATCGACGCCGGTGTGGATGCGGTCAAAGTCGGCATCGGACCTGGGTCTATCTGCACTACACGTGTAGTGGCAGGTATTGGCGTTCCTCAGGTTACCGCCATCATGGACTGTTATTCTGTGGCGAAGGAATATGGTATTCCGATTATTGCAGATGGAGGTATCAAGTATTCTGGAGATATGACCAAGGCTATTGCTGCCGGTGCAAATGTATGTATGATGGGAAGTATTTTTGCGGGCTGCGACGAGAGTCCGGGAACCTTTGAACTGTTCCAGGGAAGAAAATACAAAGTGTACCGTGGTATGGGTTCCATCGCTGCCATGGAGAACGGAAGCAAGGACCGTTACTTCCAGCAGGATGCGAAAAAGCTTGTGCCAGAGGGTGTTGAGGGGCGTGTGGCATATAAGGGCACTGTGGAAGACACCGTGTTCCAGCTGATCGGAGGCATCCGTTCCGGTATGGGGTATTGCGGCGCCAAAGATATTGAGACACTCAAGGAAAACGGACGTTTTGTGAAGATTTCTGCTGCTTCCCTGAAGGAAAGTCATCCTCACGATATTCATATTACGAAAGAGGCTCCGAATTACAGTGTTGAATAAAAAGAAAATTCATTGGAAGAAAAACAAATATAGAAAGCTAGGGCTTTGCGCCGGGATCACTGGCGCAACAGCCCTTTTGCTTTTGGTGGTCTATATGGTGTGTTCCCTGCTGGGGGCAAAAAGGGAAGAGGAACGGGTCAGGGAAGCGGATCAGATGCTGGCGGAGCTGAATTTATCGGTAAATCTTCTGGATATCAATAAGTATTCCAGACCCGGCACGAAACTGAGAAAAGTCAAAGGGGTGGTGGTACACTACACAGCGAATCCGGGAACCGATGCCATGGCAAACCGTAATTATTTCAACAATCTCCCGAAGATCAATTCAAAGAAGGGAACCAATACCTATGCCAGCAGCCATTTTGTCATAGGGATTGACGGAACCATTGTCCAGTGCATTCCCACGGAGGAGATCGCTTATGCTTCCAACGACAGGAATTCAGACACGATATCCATAGAATGCTGCCATAAAAAAAAGAGCGGCAAATTTACAAAAGAGACTTACCGCTCTCTGATCCGGCTGACAAAGTATCTCTGTATCCGGTTTGGGCTGGAGGTAAAGGACGTGATCCGGCACTATGATGTGACAGGAAAGAACTGCCCCAGATACTTTGTGGAACATCCGGATGCCTGGACCAGGTTTCTGGCGGATATGGAGGCAGAGCTGGCACAATAGCGCATGGAGCTAAGAAATAAATAGGGTAGAACAAGGAAACGGCGGGAATTTGAATCAGGATTCAAATTCCCGCCATTTCCTTATTGTCTATCGTTATTCTTCGGTTTTCTGTGTTTTGAATTTGGATATCGCATCTCCAAGCCGCTGGGCACGGGTCATCAGCTGTGAGGACGCTTCATTCAGTGAGCCAAGTACTTCGGACTGTTTATCTGTCACGCTGGCCACCGAAGTAATGGAAGCCAGTGTTTCATCCAGGATCGCTGAAATATTTTCCATGGCATGCAAGGTGGAGGAGCCTGTGTTCTCCATATCCGTTGAGCTGCTCTGGATACTTGTCAGATTCTCGGAAAGTTTTTCTATCCGCAGTTTTAACGTATGAAAAGACTGGGAGGTTGCGGCAACTGCCTCCGCCTGTTCGTTTACGATCTCTTCCGCTGTCTGTGCGGCATGGACCGCATCCTGCGTCGATTCGGTGATCTGATTGACGATATTTGTAATCTTTCCTGCAGATACAAGGCACTGGTCGGCCAGTTTGCGGATCTGGCTGGCAACGACAGAGAATCCTTTTCCAGCATTGCCAGCTCTGGCCGCCTCGATGGAGGCATTCAGGGAGAGAAGGTTTGTCTCTTCCGCAATGTCATTGATGCTGTTTACGATCTGCCCGATGTTTGCAGAATGGACAGAGAGCTCCTGGATGGTCCGGATCACATTGTTTGTGATCTCTGTTGTGGATTTTGTCTTGTCATTCAGATTATCCATGCTGGTAAGACCCGCCTGGATGGCATTCTCGGTGGAGACTGCAATTTCTCCGATCTGTGTCGTGTTGTCTTTCACCGTATTGATCTTGGTAAAGAGATTATCCATCTGATCCAGGCATGCCCCGGCGCTTTCCGTCTGCTCCCCGACACCAGTCTCCACTTCGTGTACCGAGCGCTGGATATCTTTCGTGGTCTCTGAGAAGGTGGTGGAAGAGGAGTCTACTTTATTCAGGGATACCGTAAGGGCATCGTAGATGGATTCCACTTCCATGATCAGTCCCCGGATATTGGCAAGCATATCATTGCAGCTTCCATAGAGCAGGGCAAATTCGTCCCGGCGGCTGGTGCGGAACTCTACGGTAAAATCTCCTTTTGAGACCTTTTCCAGTTCCTGAATGGACTTGTTGATGGATCTGCTGAAGCCTTTTGATATCAGGGTTCCCACGACCATAGCGATAAGACAGGATATGAGGATCAGCACGATAGTCAGTATGCGTATGCTGTTCGCCTGGGCCACAATGATGGACTCTGGTACCAGGCTGCAGAGCATGACGCCGGAGGAGCCGATCTTCTGATAGGTAAAGAGATAGGTTGTTCCATTGCTGCGGACGTAATCCGAGCCGTATTCTGTATCTGACTTAAGCGCCTTCTCATAAAAATCCTGGGTGACGAATATTTTATCCTTCGATACGCTGTCTTCCGCTTTTTCTTTTTGCTCCTCTCCGCTTTCGATGGCAGTCAGGGCCTTTCCATTTACTGCCAGTTCCTGCTTGTCGGCTGTGATGATGCCGACAAAGCTACTCTCCCCAAGATTGAGATTCTGCAGGATATTGGTGATGGCATCTTTTTTTATGTCCACGACCATAACGGCGTCACTGGTGGAAGACATATCATGTGCCACCCGCAGTATGTAGTCGTCGCTGCTGACGGACAGGAGTTTGTCAAGTTCAGGTACCGGTCCGCACCAGTGGTAATTCGCGGTGTCAGAAGTGACCTGCTGTCCCAATTGTAATTTGGTAAATTCTTCGTAAAGTTTCGTGGGATCTACTTCACTTTCCTCCTCTTCTGAAGAGGACTCTGCTTTGGAGCGCAGAGCTGTCTGTGAACTGATGGTATCACTGCCATCCTTAAAGATATAAATATTTCCTATAAATGGATTGGCAGCTGTTTTATTGCTCACCGAGGCGTTGAGTGATTTGTAGGTTTCATTATTTGTAGTTTTGGTGTCTTCCAAAAAATCTCTTAAATCCTCAAATTCTTCCCGGCTTTCGACCATTTCTTTGTAAGCCTTGTGATAGGCGGCAGATCCTTCTTTGAGGGAATCCAGTCTGGAAGAGGCGGCCTCATACTTCTGTTTCAGATCGGAAAGGGATTTTTCCTGTGCCTCACTGGTGCTGTATTTGCCAGAATAATAAGCCGTCAGTTCACTGTCGGAGAGATATACGTTCATATCTGACTCGATATTGGAAAAGACAAAGGAAAAATATTCTTTTGCCATATTCATGGTCTGGGAAACCGCGGCTTCATAATTTTCATTTAAGGCACTGGAAGAACGTGAATAGGAGACGACTCCTAATATTATGATCATGATGACTGGAATAATGAAACAACCGATCAGTTTGGTCTGAATGCAGAATTGAGGAAGGATCTTGACATTGCCATCCAGCAGGGGTGCATTTTTATCTTTCTTTTGAGGGGAAAAATTGGAAATGTTATGAAACAGGTGCCGGATGTGTCTCCTTACTGTGCCAGTTTTCGCTTTTAGAGAGGAAAGTGGTAATCGTCTTTTCTTACGGGAAGGCTTCTTTTTTATCAAATTTAATTTTTTTGTTTTTGGCTTTTTCATGAAAATCCTCCTTTCTTTTTGGAATCAGTTTAGAGATCAATACGAACCGGTTTTTCACCCTCGGAGTATTTACGGTATGTAATGCCGGCGGAACGCATCATCCGTTTGGCTGCCATGACGCTGGCAGTATCCGAATATTTATCCTCTTTAAAAATAACCTCTTGGATTCCAGACTGTATGAGTGCTTTTGTACATTCGTTGCAGGGAAAGAGAGTTGTATAGATCCTTCCCCCTTTCAGTTTGAAGCCTGAGTAATTCAACAGGGCATTCAGTTCTGCATGGCATACGTATAAATACTTGGTGTCCATTGGCTCTCCAGTATTGTCCCATGGATAATCGTCATCGGAACAGCCACAGGGCATTCCGTTGTAGCCCACAGACAGTATCTTATTGTCCTCATCCACGATACATGCTCCCACCTGTGTATGGGGATCTTTGCTCCGCATGGCGGATAAAAGTGCGATTCCCATAAAATACTCATCCCAGGATAAATAATCTGTGTTTTTCATGGAGTCCCTCCCCTTATCATTCATATTTTCGTACGCTGAACGAGTGCTGTCAAGTTATTCAAATCATATCATTTTTTGGGAAGGTTGTAAACCGTTTTTGGAATTCCTGCCATATGAATCAGAAGAAAATAAGCGGGTATTTCAGAACAAAAAAAGCGCCGTGTGAGTCCGGCGCTTCCCTCTGTATCAATCGATACAGTCTGCATTTATATTTTATGACGGGTAGAATTGTAGTAGCAGTACGACTGCCTTCTACATTGATCAAATATTCTGTAAAAATATCGATCCACAAAAACAGCTGTTACGCAAGTTTGTTGACAGCAATGGTAAGACGTGATACTTTTCTTGCTGCTGTATTTTTATGGTAAATTCCCTTCCGGGTTGCCTTGTCGATCTCAGATACAGCCTTTACCAATGCCTCGCTGGCTGCTGCCTTATCCTTTGCCTCAACGGCAGCATCTACTTTTTTGATCGCAGTTTTCACCTTGGAACGGATCGCTTTGTTTCTGTCAGCTCTTTTCTGTGAAACAAGGATTCTTTTCTTTGCAGATTTAATATTTGCCAATTCTAACACCTCCATCTTTTTATAATATAAGTAATAGCGTTTGGTTAAACGGACACGGACATTAACACAAACATACTCACTTATGATAGTACAAAATGGAACTGGTGTCAATACATAATTGGAAAGTTTTTGGTGAATGCTAATGAAATGAAAGAAATGCCAGGATGAAAGGGATGAAGCGTATATGTCAGAGAGAAAAACAGACCTTGCCCTTGAGGTGCGGGAAAGTTTTCCGAGAAATAATGTTGAGATTCAGGGAGTGGTGCTGGAAAAGCATTTTGATAAGAAGGCCAGGGCACATATTACAACGGTACAGATCCAGGATGACAGGGGGAGCCGGGCGATGGGAAAGCCAAAGGGCTGTTATGTCACCATCGAGTCAGAGGATATGCCAAAGGAAGAAGAGGACAAGGAAGAACTGTTGTTATGTATCTGTAATGAGCTGGAAAAAATGGTTCATGACCTGCGTCAGAAATCCGTGCTGATCGCAGGGCTGGGTAACCGGCAGGTTACCAGTGATTCCCTGGGACCGAGGATGGCAGAATGTATTTTTGTGACGCGGCATCTGGGGCGGGAACTTGGGAGCTGGTTTATGGAAGAAAATGAGTACGGGGAAGTGAGTGCCATTGCCCCCGGCGTCATGGCGCAGACCGGGATGGAGGCGGTGGAGATCCTTCAGGGGATCGTCAAAAAAACCAGTCCCGATCTGGTCATTGTAGTAGACGCGCTGGCTGCCAGGAGCATGTCAAGGCTGTGTACCACGATCCAGATCACCGATACGGGTATCAGTCCAGGGTCTGGCATCGGAAATCACAGAAAGGCACTGTCCAGGGAAAGTCTTGGGGTTCCAGTGGTGGCAGTGGGAGTCCCTACGGTGGTGGATGCCAGGACGATCATCAGCGACCATCTGGAAAAGGTACTGAGTAAACAGGGATACAGTGAGGATGAGATCGAAAAATTTATCAAGGAAGTATTTCAGGAGGAGATGGAAAATTTATATGTTACGCCGAAAAATATCGACGAATCTGTCAATGTGATCGCCAAAGATCTGGCAAAGGTTTTCAATCACTGCTTTCAGAAAAAGTCGCTGTAGCCGGGTGTAATATATTCTGCAGAAAATACTATATATTAAATATACACTTGAAGCAGGAGGTACCCGTGGAAAAACGATTGTTTCGGATTATTTTATCAGCTGCATTCATTGCCCTTCTGATCCTGCTGGAGTGCAGCGAGAGCAGACTGAAAGAACAAATTTTGGAAAAAATTGGTACATCCCTGGCGGCAAATGCTCTTCCGGTGTCCAGAATGAGCCGGGAAGATAAGCTGCTGCAGGTGGTGATGGGAAATCCACTTTATTTTCAGAATACGGATATGGAACGCCTGGCGGAGAGCAAATTGATCTACATGGAAAATAATGGGGAAGATAAGGCGGCCGGGGAGGGCCAGGGGGCAGACGGAGAATCGGATCTGCTGGGTTCTGCCGATGCCTCGGCGGTGGCGGGGGAAAATCTTGCCCAGGTCCAGACAATGAAAGGAGCCGGTTCGGGAACCGCGGCTTATGTGAATAAGCTCAGGGAGAACAAAGATGTGAGTTATCTGTGGAATCATTTCTATATTATAGACTCTACCACCTCTGTGACCAAATCTCTTTTTCCCGTGGAAGACATGTTAAAAAGGAATATGACGCTTCCCGCAAAGGCAGGTAAAAAGCAGATCCTGATCTATCACACCCACGGGGCATCGGAAGCTTTTTCGGACAGCCGCAGGGGTAGGGATTCGGACTCGGTGATCGGTGTGGGAAGGGTTTTAAAACAGGAGTTGGAAAAAAATGGATATCAGGTTTACCACGACCAGACCAAATACGATCTCATCAACGGACAGATCGACCGGAGCAAAGCCTACAATACATCACTGGACGGAATCACAAAGATCATGAAAGAAAATCCGGATATTCAGGTGACCATCGACCTGCACCGGGATTCGGTAGGGAAAAATAAGCATACATATACGATGATCGATGGAAGAAGAACGGCGATCGTTATGTTTTTTAACGGCATGAGCAGAAACAGATCTGGTAAGATCGATTATCTTTATAATCCCAATCTGGAGGCCAATCTCTCATTCAGCCTCCAGTTGAAGTGCCATGCCATGGAACAGTATGATGGGTTTACCAAACCGATCTATCTCAAAGGATACCGCTATAATCTTCATGTGGCGGAGCGGTCGCTGCTGGTTGAACTGGGGAATGAAAATAATACCGTGGAGGAGGCTAAAAATGCGGCGGCTCCTTTGGCAAAAGTAATTGCAGATGTGCTCAAAGGGGAAGTTAAAGGGTTCTGATATAGGTGTTACCGGCCGGAGGGTTTACCGGTGTCATGGTTTTTGGACATGATCTTGGCGATCATGCAGAGGGCATGGATTTCATTGTCTCCGAGGGATCTTGCATAGGCCACCAGTGTCTGAAGATGAGCAGGTAAAAGGGGACGTTTCCGGTCAATCTGCTCAAAAAACAGCTGGCAGGGGACATCCAGTTCCTGGGCGATCCGCAGAAGGGTGCCGGTTTTGGGGTTGTTGATGCCCCGCTCGATCTTTCCGATGGTCCCGGTGGAAAGTCCTGCTTTGTATGCCAGCTGTTCCTGGCTGATATTTTTTGCCTCCCGGAAGTTTCTGATCTGAAGTCCGACAAGTCTGAAATCATAAGAATTGTAAAATGTACTCACTTGTGTTCCTCCTTTGTATAGCTTGGTACTAACAGTGTACTCGTCGGAATTTCTTTCCACAAGTAACTAAAGTACTTTATTTTACAGGGAATTCAATATTACAGTACAGAGGGTAAAAAATATTTAAAAAAAATAATTTTAGCCAATGAACGGAATCATAGGAAGAAATCGGATTGCGATTAAAAAGAACCGCAATTTGAACTATAAATCTCATGAAATTAAAGGTAGAATAGGATAAAAGTGTCTGGTTAAAATTGAATATGTACAGAGGAGAGAAGTAACAATGA
>CAMTDY010000117.1 GCA_947070915.1 uncultured Roseburia sp. | reverse complement strand
ATCCCTGCCTCCTTTTCATTTTTGCCCCAGATTTTATTTTTTGCCCCATCAGAAACAGCGTATTTCCGGTACTTAGGGAAAAAAGGGCATTTTTTCACCAGAAAAAATTTCTTTTTATATGGAAGATATGGTTTTCTTTTATAAAAGAATTTTCATATTTTTGCCCTTTTTGCCCTTTCTGCCCTTTTTCATCAAAAAATAAGAAAAAAGAGTATACGAACCAGGAGGTAAGCTTTTTACCTCTTTTTTTGGGGCATTTTTGATTTCATTTTTGCCCCGGATCATTTCTTTTTTGCCCCATCGGGCAGATTCGGATTCTTAATTACCGAATGGAATCTTCTCCTGAATTCCTGCCGGTTCAAAATCTCCGGATATAAATTCAGCATCCATCACATAATACTCACCGCCCGTCTTTGCTATGGTATAGCCTTTTCCTGCGATGTTCTTAAAAAAGATACTTTTCTTGTACTGGATCCTCTCATTTTCTTCACAGTACTTCCTGTATTCATTGTAGAAGGAAGAACGCCGGATCCTCTTCCCGTGTGCCCTGACAACACAGTCATCCAGGAAGGATAGTGCGCTGTCTGCCTCACGGTTTAACTCTTTCGTGAGTCTCAGGCTGTTCTCCGTTGCCATGATTTCGTGGTCAGCGGCCTGGTACAGTTCGGATACCGCATTTACTGCCATATAGATCGTAGCCTCCGCTTCCCCGTACAGTTTTTTCTGCAGACTGGTATCTTTTTTTGCTGGTACTTTGTTCATCTCGAATATGAGTAGCCTCCGGTACCACGCGTTTGACTTCTCGTCCATATTCACCGGGATCTCATTGGCACTAAATAAAAGTTTTGCATAGCTTACAAAGGTTGTCGGATCTTTCCCCTTGCGCTCATACATCAGTGTATCCTCACCGGTTGCTTTCTTGATGATATCCACGCTGCTCATTGCCTCGGAGGATATGTCCGCGCACGAATTCAGGAGTTTTCCGTAAAGATTCGTGGCATAAAAACGCCGGTTCAGATCCTGCAGCGATATGCTGCATGTGTTCTCGCCCCCGATGATGTACTCCAAAAGGCCTATGACTCTTGACTTACCTGTCCCGCCATTTCCTTTCAGAATCATGAATTTCTGCTGGCTCGTGTCACGGGTCATACAGTATCCAAAATACTGTAACAGCATTCTGATATCTGCCGGTCCCGCACCTGCTTCGTCAAGGAATTTTTTTGTGAAACACCAATCCTTTTCCGGCTCGATATCTTCCCGGAAATCATGGGGGATCTGGTTGATGCTGTAATATTCCCTGTCATGGGGCTTCAGTTGTTTTGCGATGATATCGTACATCCCGTTTTTAAAATTGATCACCGTCACCGGATATTGGTTTATCTCCTCGTAGGAACGCTGGATCTCTTCCTGCATGACCAGAAGACTATAAATGTGATTCAGTGTGTTTGCCTTGATAAACTTCTTATAGATCAGCTTCTGCATGAGATTTTTGATCCGTGTTCCTTCCGGATCCATACGGTATACCCCGCCTTCATATAGATACAGCTGGCCATTCATGACAAACATATCATAGTTTGCGATCAGGTAACGCACGACCTCGATATCGATCACGCCTGTAACTGCCCCTGTTTTTGAAACCGAATGAAACTGACCGATATCCGTCTCGTCTGCCCCCGGCCCGAACAGCCTTTTCTCATACTGGTCAAGGATCCTCTCCACTTCCGGCTGGTTTGACAGCTCAGCCAGGTACTCTTTTTTGTGGAAAATCCGCCACCCGTCCCGCCGGAACCCGAGATGCAGCCGCCTGGCTAGATCATAAATATCTTCATTCATCTTCCGGATGCGGAAGCAGGGTACGATTAAATAGGAGCTGACCGGCTTTACCAGATGGTTTTTTTCGATGTATGCCTGGTACTCTTCCAGACTAAAGAATGCAGTATTCGTCAGATCCCTGGATATGTACACAGCCGCCCGCCCGGAAGAAATGATGTTGTCACAGATCCCCCTGTTTTCACACAGATAGATAGCAGATGGACGATTTGGCTCATTGCTGATAAAATTATCAAATGTCAGTTTATTCAAAATGCGTCCACCTTTCTGTTTTAATTAAACGGCAAACCGTCTTCAACGCCGCTTGGAATGTACATAAAGTCATCCTCCGTCACCGGCGAAAAGCCGTCCCGGTCCATTTGGGGGATATCCGGCTGTCTCACCGGCGTAACCGTCCCGAGAAATTCTCGGACGGCTGGATAGGTTTTGTCGTTATATGTCCTGTCCGCTACAACAATACGGAGATACCGCCCCTTCATTACTTTTCCAAAATACTCCGGATATTCATCCGGAATCTCGAGTCCGTCCGGGAGCCCTGCTGCTTTTGCCGCCGCACAGATCCTCCAGAACGCATTCTCGGTGAAGGTAAAGTTATCATACTTCACAAATTTTCCCTGGCATTCCTGATCAACATCTGTCCGTATCTCGTAATCCAGCTGGATACACTGGTTTTGGTTTGTCGATGTTCTCACTTCGTAACCGCTGACCCTGACCTCGTACTCACCGGGAAGCACCCGCCCTCCGGAACCTGCATTATCATAATCGATCTTCATTCTATACACATCCTCTCATTTTTAACTGGTACCCGGAAACATGATCCTCAATCCTGCCTCCCAGTTTTTTGTAAACCTGTTTCCTGCTTTTAAACTGACTGACACACAGGCCGACCTGCTCGTCCACAAAATCATATACCACCGGCTGCTTTTTGCCTTCAAAAGGCCGCATGATCCTTCCTACTGACTGCTGGACAACGACAGGATCACGGTACGGCGTCGCCAGAAACTCAATTTCCATCCTTGGTATATCAAGCCCCTCTTTGGCCAGCGCGTAAGAGGCAAAGAGTATCCTGGAGCTGCCGCTGCGGACTCTGGCGATGGCTTCCTCCCTCTCTTTCCGGGAGGATTTCCCGTGTATGTATTCACAGGCTGCAGACTGGCACAGTCTTTCATAAAGACAGGAAAGCTGCGACAGCCGGCTGCTGAGTACCAGACAGTACTGGTCTTTATGCCTGAGCAGTTCTTTAAAGATGATCTGGTTCCTCGCTTCATCCCCGGCCATATCATTTAGCACTGCCGCAAATTCCAGCGTCCTGTCACCCCTGTACCGGTATCCCGTCGGAATACTGATGATCTTCGGCGGGACCACGTTTCCCAGGTCATTGAGCTGTGCCTGTGATACCTCATACAGTTTCCTGCCCATGAGGTGATACATCCCGCAGATCAATCCGTCGCTCCGGTGTTCGCTGGCTGTAATCCCGATCCTGTATAGTGCCGGGATCCGCCCGATTACATCCTGGAACATAGATAACCTGCCTGCATTCATAAACGCCCGGTGGCATTCATCCACCACGACAGTGCCAAACCTTTTCGACAGGCTTTCCAGATCTTTGTTCTTGAGGCTCTGTACAGTGGAAAATGTAATATGCGTTCCCACGCTGTACTCTCCCCCGCCAATCACGCCGGTCTGGTTTCCGGAAAGACCGAGTTTTTCCTTCGCCCGGCCAAGCGACTGGTTTAACAGGTCTTTCGTATGGGTGATCCACAGCGCCGGCTGTCCAAGTTCAGCGATGACCTGCAGCGCTGTTTCTGTTTTTCCGGCACCGCAGGGCATCACGATGATCCCCTGCTTTCCCCACCTGACTGCCTGGACTGCAGGCTCCTGATAGTCCCGTAGCCGGATCCGGGAGCAGAACTCCACCGGATGGCATTTGTTCATCTGATTGTCGTACAATCCAAGGTTGGGATATTTGTCATATAGTGTCTTTAAAAGCCCGCGGGGAAGAATGAGCTTTCCCTGATACCACGTATAGAACACAATGTTCCGCTCGATTCCCCATGCCTTTTTGCCCATCCGGATCAGTTTTGCGTACTGGGGATTCGCCATGATCAGGTTTTTCTCACACCAATGGACCAGGGAAGGCTCCGGATCTTCAACGGTTATCATGCTGTCAAGTGTTATTTTCATCGATCATCACCTCCTCCAGGGTTACTTCCACATATGGCTGCTCCCCATACTTTTTCCAGGCTTCCACCAGGATAATCTGGGTATCATCCTTATAAGCGATCCCGTTCAGGGCATCAAAGATGATCTTCTGGACATTGTCGATATCCGGCTTTTTAGTAGGAAACAGTTCCCCCGCCATCATCTTTTCCCGGTTCTTCTTTGACGTGCTTTTTGGTATATCAAAGACGATCTTAACCTGGGCCTTCAGCGGGCCTTCCATATAACCGCCGCCAGACTCACGGTAGATCAGCTTGATCAGATTTTCATAATTAATTGTCTTTTCCGGAGTATAAGAGAACCCCGTCTTAAGGGTTCTTGCCCTTTGTTTTCCCGTCGGCTTTCCCGGTATCCGGATCTTTATCATGTGGCTCCTCCTTATATTTCTTATACTGTTTTTCAGCTTCACCGATCACATTCTGCAGGTCCCGGATTTTGATCTCCGATGCCTTTTTATACCCATACTTTTTGTAAGCTGCTTCAGCAATCTGGCCGACATTTCCAGCCGCTTTTGAGATGAGAAGCCATTCCTCTTTCGAGATCGGGTAATCACTGTGGTCGATATCATCAGGGATCTCCCAGTACTCACGGATCGTCTGATCCACAAACACCAGGTCATTCCCGATCTTGTTCTCAAACATATCAAGCGGCGATTTACAGGTCGTATACCCATCAGACTGTGTTACAAAAAAATGTTCGTTTCCTTCCACGGAAGCCATTAGGACGATGGAGAACAGCCCTTCCACGGTCAGCTGATTGTCCAGCATCTTCCCGACAGTTTTGGCCTTTACTTTCCCGTTTTCCCCAACTTCTGTGTGATGCAGGAAGTATACGATGACATCCGGTGGCGTTCTTTTTATGACGAAATCAATAAGGCTCCGGAAGTGGATCGCCATATCTGTAAATTTCCCATAACCGGTATCCTTTGCCCGGTCAAACATTTCAAACGCCAGAAGGTACTGGCTGTCATCGATTACATACCGCTTGTATTTTGGCTTTGACAATTCCTTCTGGATATTCTGGTAAGCAGGATTGTCCATCTTGTCAAAATGCTTCCGGAATGGAAGCGGTTTTCCTGCCACATTGAATACAAACAGATCCCCGGGTTCAAAATTTCTCATGGAAGTGGATTTCCCGCTTCCGCTTTCTCCAAGAATCAATACTGGTACACCCATCTTTTCCTCCTTACCGGATCCGGAGGCTTTCGCCCCGTTCCTTTAATGCTGCAAAGTCAAGTTTCTCTCCCTTTTCCAGGGCCGCCCTCACGGCTTCCTTATTGATCTCAGTGACATGTTTCTGAAATGCTTCAGGTACACTGTCCGGGTCATCCGTAAAGACTTCCAGTGGCTGCTTCCCTCCGTTTTTGGCAATGCTGAAACTGAACAGGTCTGTTTTGAACTTTGTTTTTCCTGTAAATTTCATGACATCAAATAAATGCTTTTTCAGACGGGAAATGTTCCCTTCTATCATTTTTCTCCTGCGCTGGAGCCTGTCCTGCTCATCCCTGATCCCGGCCACGGATAATTCCATGTTCCGGATCACCTTTGCGTAACCGTCTGCTTTTGCCTCGATCTCGCCCTCGATGCCTTCAAGGGTGTCCAGGATGCACTGCTCGTCTTCTTCCTCGTCAAACAGCATATGAAGCAGCGTTTCATAATCCCCTGTCAGTTCATATAATGTACTCATAGTTCATCCTCCTCAAAATTTATGTTTTTCATTGCTTTGACCAGTGGAAGTTCCGGCGGCAGCACCGAATGGATGTAAAGGATCCCGGTGGCATTCCGGTAAAAGATCCCTTCCCCGATATCCTGATAGGACGGGCCGACCGGCTCCCCCTCAATGTCGTAATCGATCTCGGTGCAGTCGATCAGATCCAGATGTTCCCTGCGGATCATAACAATCTCATGCTCTTCCCCCTGAAACAGCCAGTATTCATCCCCTCTGAGATAGAGGATGACCTTGGTGGACACCGCTCCCTGCCTTGCCAGGCCTAAACGTTCTTTCAGAAGGGGTGGCTGTGGGACCGGATATGCCGTCTCTCCTTTTCTTATCTGCAGGACCTCTCCAGGTCTTGGGAACTGTCCATGCAGTTCAATCACAGTGGACTTGATCTTGTTGCCCAGGCTGTTTTTTAATAAAAGCACTTCCCAGTTATTAGGCTGCGCCAGGTACAGTCCACCCTCGACCATGCCGATCCGCAGCCCCGGTCCTTTAAAAGCGGCTTTCATCAGCCGGGGAAGAATCTTACTACTTAAAAACATCTTTCTTTTTCCTCCTTATTCTGTTATAATGTAAATGGTTATTTTGTTAAGTGCCTCCGGGGCAGGTTTCATCCCGGCGGCGCTTTTTTATCTTGATCTTTTTTATAAGTTCCCCCTCCTTTCATACCTGGTTGGTCAATTGGTTTATATTTTTTATACATTGGTTTTACGCTTGTCCTTTCCAGTGGCCCATCGGACCACTATCCCCTTATTTACCCTTTGTCTTCTGGGTGGCGGCTTTTTTGTCTTCTTTTACCGGCCGGTATCCGAGCCCTTCCCAGAACCGCCTTGTCATCTTCCGGCGTTCTTCCAGGGTTGGGAACCTTTCTTCCCCATTTACGCGGTATATGTATTTCATTGCAAAGCCTCCCTTCCTTTCATGGTATGCGATACGGGTTGTCTTTCTTTACTTCTGAATATCTTTTGCTTGCTGTATCTGCTACATTGCCCATATAAACCTCAAGATCTCCTGTTCTTTTTATAATGTACTTACAGGCCGTTGCCGCGGTCGAGTACATAAGAAGGGGTGATAAGGTATGGTAAGACGTCCTGTTTCATCCAGCAGAATCGCAAGCATTGGCTGGGAAAACAATACTATGGAAGTTCAGTTCCACAACGGATCCATCTATCAATACTATGACGTAAGCGAGGAAGAGTATAAAAGTTTTCTCGCTTCGCCCTCTCTTGGGTCTGTATTATCAAGATTAGATAAAATACATCGCTACTCACGTATTGTCTAATCTTGGATAATGAGTATTGGTGTAGGACCAGAGACAGTAATTTTGCATTCTGTCTCTGGTTCCGCCCACTTTAGCTCCACTCCCTCTCTGTTTTTTAGTTCCTCAAAGAGTTTACATGTGGCAACATTTTTTAAATTTATTTCTGTGTGTTTACTCATTCAGTGCTCACACTCCTTTCTTTTTTCCGTTTTAGATCCTGGTACTTTTCTAGCGCCACCGCACTGTTTTCGATCAAGATCAGAGCTTCCCCATCTAATCTCATTAACATTCTTATTGTGTTTTCAATTCTTTGTATCTTCTGATCATCCATGATCTTCACCTCCAAATCTAATAAATTCTATTACATATCCAGCATTCCATTTACAGCGTCCGTGATGTTCTTAACAATAATAACAGCAATACACAATGAGAGTTATAATCAAACATAACCAGCTTCCGATGGTCGCAATTATCTGTACTTTCAGAGCGGCCTCTTTTTTGCGTTGGCGTAGTTCAAATTCTTCGAGTAACTCTCTTCTTGACATTTCATTCAGTCTTTCTTCCCATTTTTGACGATTCTTTCTCTTTATCATCTTCCTCACCTCCCATTTTTTCTTTTATTTCTGTTATCTTTTAAAATGCTCTTGTTCCCCTTTCTCTTTCATCGTATAATGTACTCACAGACCGTTGCCGCGGTTGAGTACACAAGAAAGGATGAGAGTTCATATGCATTTAGAAACAATTCGTGATTACAAATTAGCCGACTGGAAATATGAAAAAATCATGAAAGAAATCTTCGACTTTGAACAACAACTTGATGATCAGCACGAAATTGCCTTAAACTTAGCTTCTTTTGGCTCCAATATTTTATTAAATGTAGTTCATATAGAATACCAGAATCCGGATATTCTATATTTTTTTGGCTATGTAAATGGTACATATTCGCAACTGATTCAACATGTAAGCCAGTTGAATTTTCTTCTTACCTCTGTCCCAAAAGACGATCCAACAAAACCGCCACGAAGAATCGGTTTTCAGGTTAATAATGAAGAAAAGTAGGACCCGAAGCTTTGTATCGATCTAATGATTCCACGCAGGCTTTTGTTTTTATAAGTTCTATCAAGGCTTGCGTGGCAGGAATCATCTTTTCAATTTTCGCATCCGCATTAAGATTTTCATCATTTTTTATTTTCTTAATGTAAATATTCAATTCATTAATTACCTCTTCAATTATTTCCATCTTCCTCACCTCCTTGATCAGCATTTGTACTTTGTACATTTATATGATAGTACTTTGTACAATTTATGTCAAGGATTATTTTTGTACACTGTACAAATTCTTGTTGAACTTTCTCCGATTATGCTGTACAATTATTTTTAATAAGGAGGTTCTAATAGATGAAAGACAGAATTAAGAAAATAAGAAATTCGATTCCAGAATACGGGAAGACGCAAGAATCTTTTGCTAAATATCTTGGGATATCCAAGTCAAACCTGTCAAGTTATGAAGCCGGAAGAAGAACTCCGTCAGATGCGGTTATTCAGTTAATATGTCAAAAATGCAATGTGCGTGAAGACTGGCTCCGAACCGGCCAGGGCGACATGTACGATATCCCCTTAGATGATACTGCCATAGCTGCATCAAATATATTGGAAAACGAAGATGTTCCTTTTTATGATACGATAAAGCGAATTATTCAGATCTATGAAAAACTGGATTCTGATGCCCAGGACGTAATAAACAAAGAAATTGAGGATTTTCTTGAAAACGCAAAAAAGAAGTAGTACCTACATATTTGACATTTGCTCTCATATGATATATAATCTCGTCTTTGACACTTATAGAAACGGAAAATGGCCATAACCCTGCTTA
>CAMTDY010000116.1 GCA_947070915.1 uncultured Roseburia sp. | reverse complement strand
TCTATTTCGTTTCTATTTCTGTGCCATTGTTTATTACATTTTGCGGAAACTCAAGTCAGAAGTTTGATTCTATACTGGTTGAATCCGGTCTATGGGTATCACGGTCAGAGATACCATTTCTGCCGCATCCGGTCCCATGATCAGATGTAGCCATATAGCAGTGCTTTCCTCTAGGGACGGCTTATCTCCGTACACACCGACAGCCCCCAATTTATAGTGGGATACCATCAGGGAATACAGCTTAGGCAGGCAGATCGCATATTCCTGTCCACCTTTCTGTCCGCCTTCTTTTCCACAACCGGCAGCAACCCCTGCCGCTCTGCCCTCCGCTCCAAAAACAAGCGATTGATATTCCTTGATACACCGTGACGGATATTTCCAATAAAAGACGAAATCTGGTGCAGATACCTTCATGATCTCATCCACCCGTCTTTTCGCATATTCGAGAATTGTCTCCCCCGAAGCAAGTTCAAAAGATGGAACAAAACCACCAGCCCTCTCAATATCAAACCAGGCTCTGGTATCTCCCCGGTATACCGGGAAGCCCTCTGGCACGATTCCGCCTCCCAATGTGCATCTTTTCAAAAATGCTGCCCTTTGATCTGGAGCTGGCATACCCGCTGTCTGTTCTTCTGTTACATGATGTATGGTTATCATAATCTCACTCTCCTTCATGTCTTGTATATTAGTTTGGGTCTACCGATGCTTTTTGATTTAATGTCGTACCACTTATACTGATGGTTCTTTTGTTCACCAGTGGGAATGTGCGATCAATGGATGTTCGCCACTTTTCCCAGAGAAGTCCGGTGGCGCCCTGCGCCTTCACATGAATATTTCTGGCATTTGCAGGCAGTGTTATAACGTCAGAATAAGGGGCGGTGACATTTCTTCCGTTATGTTGCCAGGTATGGCTTTTTACCACTTCTTCTCCCTTGTCGTCATATGTAAATTCATCCCAGGACACATCAAATTTTGCCACGTATCCTCCAGTATGTCTCAGATTCAGTTCACCGGAAGTATATTCTACGGATTTGCTCGTGATATATTCCGTCTTTCCCTGAATGCTGGCGATCTTGTTATCTTTCAGAAAAGCCACGGTGTAACATAATGGAAACGCTGGGTTTTCGGCAGACAGCACAACATTTTCACAGATGAGATCATTTAACTGCTGGATCAGCTTCTCATTTTCCATGCTGCCGTTGAGCATAACCGGTTTGCCACCCATGGTTATAATTGTGCAGTTAATCCGTTTATTTGCATTTTTAACCGTTGCATCTGCCTTCACATCAACACTGCCATCTGTGAATTTCATGTTTGCATTGATATGTGCCTCTAATTCAGCAGAACTCATATCCGACTGGAGCAGCATATAGACCTCTCTTCCATATTGGACATTCTGCACATAACATGGCGGGTTGTTATTGTCCACTTTGTTTTTCAGCTTCTCCCAGGAGACAGAGTCGTCAAAGACATCTGCCGGTGAGGATGGAAGTTCCGCCGATACGGTATAGTAGATCTGCTTAAATTGAATCAGATAGGCCGATGTTTCCTGTTCTGTGATGGAACTAAAATCAATGCCAAGTTTACTCTCCATATACTCCACATCACAGCCAAACTTGAGCTGCATCGATTTTTTATCGTACAAAATACTCTTTTTATACTGCATGTTTGCCGCGATGGCATATTTTTTAGCTTTGGTCTCCAGCCAGTTATCCAGCAGTTCATTGATCCCCTCTGTCACTCCCGTGTAGTCGTTGTGTTCTACGGTTACATGATTGTCCTGTGTAAGCCCGGGCAGATCGATGGTCAGATTCATCGGGCGCCGTTTTACCACGAGGGGATCTGGAACGCCTTCGATCAGCTTTTGGTTTGCGACGAGAAGTGATCCTGGATAGGTGATGTCTTTTCTGGCATTGGGAACGGCGATATCATACTGTCCGCTCATGTCATGTTTGGTTTTCGTCGTTACAATAAATTTTTCCGCGACACTCTTACCTGTCTTTGGCACAAAACTTGTCACGTTTTCTCCTGAAAATGCCATCACTTCCTCTGGACGGTATGTCAGGCTACGAATCTCCTCATTGATCTGTTCCGCATTTTGACCCTCATTACACATCTGCTGTTTCATCATTTTACTACCTCCTGAATTTTTTTGATCCAGATCTGCTCCCTGAACCATACAGACATATTACAATATTGTGTGTAGTGAGAATTTGGGGAAAATAGTGGTTATACCGGCCGGCCACCGCTGGCGATCATACTATTATACAAAAAAGGAAAGAAGAAATTAGGATTTTCGCTTGACAGCATGCCCATAATATTGTATTGTGTTAATTTCTGCGCATTCGGATAAAATACTCTCTTCTTTCGCCATAGTGGTTATCGTTCTTCATAACCACCTTTTTTCAAAGTTTCTGCCTGCACCCTTCCCTTGTCAATTCATAGACCGTGTCACATACTTCTGCGATGTATTTCCTGTCGTGGGAAACACTGATGATCGCACCATCAAAATCCTTTAGCATCTGACGGATCACAGGATTGGACAGGGGTGAAAGGTTTCTGGTTGGTTCATCTAAAATCAGGACATTGGCTCCACTTATGCTAAGATGGAGTAAAAACAGTTTTGCTTTCTGACCGCCAGAAAGTTCCCGGATTGGACGGTTCATTTCTTCTGCGGTGAACTTGAGGCTGCCAAGAAATGTATGGATCCTGGTCAGATCTTCCTTATCTCCGGTCTGGGACAGAAAGGAAGCGGGGATACTTTCAAAGTCCATCCGGTCCCTGTAATCCTGTGGCATGTAAGCCGCGTGAATGTCATCTCGTTCCGATAGTTTTTCTGCAATGATCTTCAGAAGGGTGGTCTTTCCCACACCATTTTTACCGATCAGACAGACCTTCTCCCTTCCTTTTACCCAGAGTTCTATATTTTCTGCCAGCAATTCTTCTCCTGCCCGGAGCTCCTTCAGATTTAGCTGTAAAATGGTCTTCCCATTGGGGATTCTTTCACTGCCATGAAATTTGAGAAAAATAGCTTCTTCTGTATCTGGTATTTCTGTCATTTCGGCTGCTTCTTTTTCAAACCGGTGTGCCAATGATTTAACAGCCTTCATCTTCTTTTTTAACAGCCTGGCACCGTGAGGATCCTGCCTGGAAATCGTATTCTGTTGATGGGCTACTTTTTGCTCGATACGGCGAAGCCGGTCCTGCTGTGCCTTGTATTCACTCCTCTCATTTTTTGCCAGCTGTTCCTGTTTTGCCAATTGTTGCTGTCTGGAGCTGACGTATTCCCCATATCCAGTATTACAGATGGTATGTTTTGCTTCTTTCTTTTTCTTGAGCAGCTCCAGATGGAGGATCCGGTCCGCCGTCCTCTCCAGCAGGGTTTCATCATGGGAAATGAACAAAATAGCTCCTTCCCAGTGAAGGATAAACTGCTCCAGCCATTCCAGCGTTTCCAGATCGATATCATTGGAAGGCTCATCCAGCAGAAGTATATCCGGTCTTTTACACAGGATACGGATCATCTGCAGTTTTACCTTTTCTCCACCAGACAGGGTATCGACTTTTTGGCAGGAATATAACAGATCCGGCGGTATTCCCATACGATTTGCCATACCCGCCAGTTCTTTTCCCTCCGCTTCATAGAATCCGGCTTCCTGTGTCATAAATTCATAGATGGTCATTTCTTTGTCTGACTGCTCCAGTTCCTGCTGGAGATATCCTATTACACTGTTATTCCGCAGGATCTCTCCGGAGTATTCCACATAATCTTCCACCAGCTTCTCATCATAGAGCAGTTTTATCAAAGTAGATTTACCGTTCCCTTCTTCTCCAATGATGGCTGCCTTATCCCCCGGATTCAGCACAAATGATAATCCAGAGATCAATTTACGCAAGTCTTTTTTGTAAGTAATAGTAAGTTCTTTTGTTTGTAACATATGCTCGCCTCATTTCTTTTCACATAAAAAAATCTGCCCCGGAAAATACCGAAAGCAGATATCATTCACCAATATGAGTACTGAAATCCGTACAACGAATATATCAAAAAGATGATTTTCGTCATACCTACATATGTCATCAGGATGGGAATATAAATAATCTACAATCGGCATCACAATAACACCCTGGTTAATCCGGGCACTGATCGTGTCTGCTGTTTTTTGTAAATTATTTAATGATCATTCCGCACCTCCACATTTTTTTATATTATAATATGAGCAGAATGGATTGTCAATCGTTTCTCCATTTTTATCCTTCTAATTCATTTTTTAAGTCCGAAACATAAAGCTCTTGCTGTTTCTTTAAAAATCCTTTTACAAATGGCTTCATGATGATTTTTTTCGGCTGAATATCTTCCGTAAAATGAATTTCTGTTATTCCGTTGCTTTCTTTGAATAGCCCTGTCCAATGTCCTTTCATGTTGCTATTCTCCATATCGAACTCCCACCGTTCACAGGGAATCTCACAGGTAACAGTGAAAGTGGTAGGATATCCTTCCCTGGTATATTCTACAAAGCTCTTTTCGTCCAACACTTCAATGCGGCTCAAGTCGCTTCTCCACTGATAGTTATGCAGTGAAGTTACCGTGCTCCACGCTTTTTTCACATCACACTGAAACGTTGCTTTTATATTTGAAACTGCCATATACAAATCCTCCGATTGCTTCTATCCATCACCATCTTTTAAGCTAAAAATTTCCTCACATCCCAGATCACGAAAAAATTTTCTTAATCTTGTTTTTTCATCTTCCGTTATTTTTCCTTTTTCTACCTTTATACTCTCATTTTCATTCACTATTTCAAATTCTTCGGCTTTTTCATATAGTTCCTCCAACAAAGTAAGTGTTTCTGTATGTTTTAGCAAATTACTAATCCTTTCATCCTGCCTGGGTTTTGAGACAACATTATTTTTTAAATAAATCAAACTCAAAACGATAACTACCAAAAGAAAACCCAAAATCCCAAGCACTATTTTTCTTATTGATTTTACTCTCAACTTTGCAAACATGCCATCTTCCCTTCCTTTTTGCCCCCTTCTAATACCCATTGTTGCAAAGAAAAGAACAAGATCTATAGGTGTACACGTCCCTTTTTAAATCTCATTTCTTCAAAAACACATATTTCTGCGTATCTTCTTTGTTTTCTTTGACCTCAATTCCCTTTATATCCTGTACAAACTTGAGAAAGGTTGAGTAGCCAAATTTTTTGGCGGTAAAGTTTGGCACGTATTTATACAGTTCGTCGGCCAGTTTACTCAAAAGGATGCCTTTTTGATTCTTTGGTTTTGAAAGGATTTTAAACACATGGTCTTTGATCTCACCGATATCATTTCGGATCAGTACTTTGATAGATGTTTTATTCTGCACCAGCTCAAATTGTTCCATGCTTTCAATAAACTTGGAGAGGGAATTGTATCCGTAATTCCGGACGTCAAAATCGGAATACCGTTTTGTCAGAGAGGACCCGATCTCCCCTAACCCGGTCTCTTTTCCCTTGTTTTCATTGGTGGTGATGATCTCAAGAATATCCTCAATGATCTTACGGGAGCCGGCAACGGTATCGTCTTCTGCTGACGCCTGGGAAGCGCCGGATAGGATATTGAGATACTTAAATTCATTGCAGGCATTACGAAAAGCCGCCGGCGTCTTCTTCTCCCCCATGCCGATCACAAATTTACCCGCCTCCCTCAACCGGCTTGCCAGTTTGGTAAAATCGCTGTCGGATGAGACCAGGCAGAACCCCTGAACATTTCCGGTATACAAAATATCCATGGCATCTATAATAAGGGCGGAGTCTGTGGCGTTTTTGCCCGTCGTATTCTGAAACTGCTGGATCGGTGTCAAAGAGTATTCCGATACGACTTTTTTCCATTTGTTCATCTGAGAACTCGTAAAATCTCCATACATTCTTCGATATGTGATGGAACCGTAATTGTTGATCTCATCTATGATATAGGGGATATGCTGGGCAGATATATTATCGGAATCGATAAGTATCGCAAATGTTTTTTCCAAGGATTGTTCCTCCTGTTATCTTAGCGCGACGGCATCAATTTGACACCGTCGAGCTATCTTTTCTTCTATCTTACTATTCTTCCGGAAAAGATACAAGGAAAATCTGACAGGAAGTTATTTTTCTTAGTGACAAATTGGAATGCAAGCATTCCAGCTTAGCTTGTGCCTTCCGCGTAAACACGAACAGACAGCCTTATCACGCAAACATGATAAGGCTGTCTGGCCCTTTGATCCCGGGATCAAATTATTTATTGTCTGGTGTATGCCATACCCAGTCGCGTACTTCCGGAAGGTCAATTCCTTCTTCGTGGATGTACTGCTTGTGAGCAACAAGCATATCGTTCATCTTCTGAATCAGGAAGGAACCTTTGTTTCCTAACTGTGGAAGATTCTGTACAACTGACTTGGTCAGGTTGAAGCGGTCGATCTTATTCTGGACTCTCATGTCAAATGGAGTAGTGATCGTACCCTCTTCCTGATAACCGAATACATGAAGGTTACGGTTAGTTCTATAGTAAGTCAGCTCGTGGATCATCGTTGGATAACCGTGGAATGCAAAGATGATTGGCTTATCTTTGGTAAAGATGGAATCATACTCGGCATCCGTCAGTCCGTGAGGATGCTTAAAGCTGGACTCAAGCTTCATAAGGTCAACTACATTGACGAAACGGATCTTAAGGTCTGGTATGTTGTCACGAAGGATCGTAACAGCAGCCAGTGCTTCCTTGGTTGGTGTATCACCGCAGCATGCAAGTACCACATCCGGCTCTTCGCCCTGATCGTTACTAGCCCACTCCCAGATACCAATACCCTGGGTACAGTGTTTTACAGCCTGCTCCATCGTCAGCCACTGATGGCTTGGGTGCTTGGAAGCTACGATTACATTCACGTAGTTCTTGCTTCGGATACAGTGATCGAAGCAGGAAAGCAGACAGTTTGCATCTGGTGGCAGATACATACGAACAACATCCGCTTTTTTGTTGGCAATATGGTCTAAGAAACCTGGATCCTGATGGGTGAATCCGTTGTGGTCCTGCTGCCATACATTGGAGGTAAGAAGAAGGTTCAAGGAAGCAATCTTCTGTCTCCAAGGAAGCTCAGAGGTAACTTTCAGCCATTTTGCGTGCTGTGCTGCCATGGAATCTACGACACGGATAAATGCCTCATAGCTGGCGAAGAATCCGTGACGTCCTGTGAGAAGATAACCTTCCAGCCATCCCTCGCACATATGCTCGCTGAGCATGGAGTCCATAATGCGTCCGTCATTGGCAAGGAATTCATCGTCGTCATATTTAATGCCGTTCCAGTCGCGGTTTGTTGCCTCGAATGCGTGATACAGACGGTTGGACATCGTCTCGTCTGGTCCGAAGATACGGAAATTCCTTGTCTCTTCGTTCAGATTAAAGATATCACGGACAAAGGCGCCCAGCTCGATCATATCCTGTTTTTCTACCGCACCAGGACTTGGCACATCCACGCCATACTCACGGAAATCCGGGAGACGAAGGTCTCTCAGAAGCAGGCCGCCGTTGGCATGTGGGTTGGCACTGATCCTTGCGTCGCCATCCGGCGTCAGAGCCTTCAGCTCCGGAATAAGCTGTGCATTTTCATCAAAGAGTTCCTCCGGCTTATAGCTTAAGAGCCACTCTTTAAGCTGATCTAAATGCTCTGGTTTCTCCATGGTGATCGGTACCTGATGGGCACGGAAAGAATCTTCGATCTTGTTTCCATTGTCGTCGAACTTCGGTCCCGTCCATCCCTTTGGTGTGCGGAGTACGATCATCGGCCACATCGGACGCTCTTTGTTTCCATTTTCACGGGCATCTTTCTGGATCCCTTTGATTTTTTCGATGGCGGTATCCAGTGCGGCTGCCATCTTTTTGTGCATGTTCATGATGTAATCCGGGCTGCTCATTTCATCCTCGACGAAGATCGGCTCCCAGCCACAGCCACGGAAGAAGTTCTCCACTTCATCGTGGGAAATACGTGCGAAAATAGTCGGGTTACTGATCTTGTATCCATTCAGGTGAAGGATCGGAAGAACGGCTCCGTCAGTAACCGGATTCAGGAATTTATTACAATGCCATGCGGTGGCAAGAGGACCTGTCTCAGCTTCACCGTCTCCTACGATGGTTGCTGTAATCAGTTCCGGATTGTCAAATACAGAACCGAATGCGTGAGCAATGGAATAACCAAGCTCTCCGCCTTCGTTGATGGAACCCGGAGTCTCTGGTGCCACGTGGCTGGAAATACCGCCAGGGAAAGAGAACTGCTTGCAGAGTCTCTTCATACCTTCAATATCTTCACTTACGTTCGGATAAATCTCACTGTAGTGGCCTTCCAGATAGGAGTTCGCTACAAAGAAGTTTCCGCCATGACCAGGACCTGAGATTAAGATCATGTCTAAGTCATATTTTTTGATGGCTCTGTTTAAGTGAGTGTAAACAAAGTTCTGACCAGGGACCGTTCCCCAGTGGCCTACGATTTTTTTCTTTACCTGCTCTCTTGTAAGAGGTTCACGTAAAAGGGGGTTGTCAAGCATGTAAAGCTGTGCTGCTGCCAGATAGTTAGCGGCACGCCAATAAGCATTCATTTTCTCTAAATACTCATCTGTCAGCGGCTGCTTTTCCGGACAATCATTCATGTTTGCCATTTTCATTTGCTCCTTCCAAATTCGATTCATTATTCTAAATCTATACCGAACCTATTATAACATAATAAAAATCTGGGGCAAGTATTTTTTGTTTATATTTTAACAATCTTTGGATTTTCGTCATCATGCCCAGAAAAACAATTATTCATAAGAATCCTTTATGCAAAACGCTGATAAGGGTTTGCGCACTTTCATCCGGGTGATCTCAACCAGACCAAGGCGAGTAATATCTACAACTGTAGT
>CAMTDY010000115.1 GCA_947070915.1 uncultured Roseburia sp. | reverse complement strand
ATTTTGAGAACAGAACTTTCGGCTACGAGGCAATTCAATTCCAGACTCCAGAGACCACCGCAAATATATATTTTGACTGGAGTACAAATATCAGCAATGCGATCCAGGATGTGCTGAACCAGCACAAAATGAAGACCCTCATCGAAGAACTGGAGTACATGTACGACCGGGATGCCCTCACAGGAATGTACAACCGGCGGGGTTTTGAAAACCGTGCCTCAGAACAGTTTGCCTGCGCCAGAAGACAAAAACTCCCCTTTTTCCTGGCGATCATCGATCTGGACGGGATGAAACAGATCAATGACATCTACGGTCATGTGGAAGGGGATTTTGCTCTGAAAAAGATCCGGCACGCCATAAAGGACACCTGCGAACCCTTATTTACTGGTGCCCGCACCGGTGGAGATGAATTTGTCATATTTGCTAAGAATATCTCCAAGGAACAGTGTCTTGAGCATATGAAGGCTTTTGAAGGCTATCTGCAGGAATTTAACCAGTTAAAACAAAAACCATATCCTATCCATGCCAGCCTGGGCTATATGTATAAGATCCCGGATGAAGAGGACTCTCTGGAGAGCTATGTAAAAGTCAGCGATGAGATCATGTATAAGAATAAGATTGAAAATAAACTCCGCAGAAATGAACCGCTGCGTTAAGAGCTAAAATTTTGAGCGTCACGCTTCGCGTAAAAAGAGAGACCCGGTGTATTCTAAGACATACACCGGGTCTCTCTTTTTACAATCTATGTAAGCTCCTCTATCAGGCATCAGTCATACAGGGATATTCCGTATCTGATCTTGCGGTAAATCTTCTGTCCCAGAACTCCAAACAAAGAGGCAAGAAAATACAGAGTTGATACTATTCCAAGTCCTCCGCCTACGAATGCCATCAAATATAAAAATATTTTATCCATACAGATCAATCCTCCCCGGTAGTTTCTTTTTTCTCATTTAAAACCGGACCAGTATTGTCCAGTCTCCAGCTGAATATTGTTGCGCCGATCAATAATATGACCGCCAAAGTAATAGTAACTATTTCAAACATATAATTCCTCCATCTGCCAAAAGGCATTTTTGTGGTACGCAAAAAACACCTATGTATCATAGGAAATATTTTACAACTATTCTGTTTAAATTCATCCTCAAGCCCGTTTTTTACCGTCCTTTTGGTAAATGCAGCGAATTATCTCCATATGCCCGCTGGTGTACGGAGAAATCCGTCTTGTCTGAAGATAGATCGTGGAATGGAACAACTGTGGAAGATCATCCACAAAAGAAAAACCGACCGTAGACCTGCGGAAAACAGGATCCGATACACGCCGGTTCATGCGGCGGAGTATTTCACCAGTAACAGTACGCCCAGAGAGCCTCTGTTCACAGATTACTCCTTTTTCTTTATGTATCTGAACACTGGAACTGATCTCACTATCCGGAGCAGCAAAAAAATACGTCCGGAATGGCTGTTCATTCAGACATATCTCACAGAGCAGTATAGACAGGATCAGCAGAATACCAACCCGTTTTCTCGTCACTGTCCTTCTCAAATATCTCTCCTCCTACAAGTTCCAGTCAATAAATACATTTAGATTATATACCAGATATATATCTTTTTCAACAGAAAAAAGCTTTATGACTGCCCATTTGAGATCCGGTTCAGCCAGTACTCTGAAACCAACTCTTAAATATTGCTAAATTTCATGGATTCCCTTGACGTAACCTATAAATTGATGTATTCTAAAAGATGGAATATCGGTCAGCATTAACTGCTGGCTGAATGTAAACCGAGGAGGACTAAATATGAGCAAAATACTATTTACCTCTGAATCCGTAACAGAGGGACATCCCGATAAAATATGTGACCAGATATCCGACTCCATTCTGGATGCCCTGCTGGCGCAGGATCCCATGAGCCGAGTGGCCTGCGAAACAGCGATCACTACCGGACTCGTACTGGTCATGGGCGAGATCACTACCTCTGCGCAGGTGGATTTTCAGAGCATTATACGAAATACAATAAAAGAAATAGGTTATGATGATTCCGCAAAGGGCTTTGACGCTTCTACCTGCGGTGTCATGGTATCGATCGACAAGCAGTCAGCCGATATCGCTCTCGGCGTGGACAAGGCACTGGAGGCTAAACTCACCGATACAGAACTTGACGCTATTGGTGCCGGCGACCAGGGCATGATGTTTGGTTACGCTACCAACGAAACAGATGAATATATGCCATATCCGATTTATCTGGCTCATCTTCTGACACACCAGCTTACAAAAGTTCGTAAAGATGGTACGTTACCTTATCTCCGACCAGACGGTAAATCCCAGGTTACAGTGGAATATGATAAAGATGGGAAACCAGTTCGTATCGATGCTGTGGTTATTTCCAGCCAGCATAGCGCGGATATCTCCTGGGAGCAGATTAAAAAGGATATCCGTACATACGTGATCGATCCGATTTTACCTGCGGAACTGCTGGATGATGACACAAAAATCTACATCAACCCGACAGGGCGTTTTGTCATCGGTGGACCAAACGGCGACAGCGGAGTGACTGGACGCAAGATCATTGTGGATACCTACGGCGGATGGGCCCGTCACGGCGGCGGCGCTTTTTCCGGAAAAGACCCAACAAAAGTAGACCGTTCCGCGGCTTATGCAGCCCGCTATGTGGCAAAAAATCTCGTAGCGGCCGGACTCTGTGACAGGGCGGAAATTCAGCTCTCCTATGCCATCGGAGTCGCTTCCCCTACTTCTGTCCGTATCGATACTTTTGGTACCGGTAAACTTCCGGATGAAAAACTGGCAGATATCATAACAGAGAATTTTGATCTTCGTCCTGCCGGTATCATTCAAATGCTGGATCTGAGACGCCCAATTTATAAGGCAACTGCTGCCTATGGACATTTCGGACGCGGCGATCTGGATCTTCCATGGGAAAAAACGGATAAAGCAGAGAATCTTAAGAAATACTTATCATAAAGTACAGATAAACTTGGTCTATTAAATTACTATAAAAATAAAGCAGTATTCTGGTTTCATTCCAGAATTACTGCTTTATTTTACAGAAAGGAATTTTATCATGGATTATATGAAGGAAGCCTTAAACGAGGCATACCAGGGTATCGAAAAGGGTCACGGCGGTCCTTTTGGTTCCGTTATCGTCAAAGACGGAAAGGTCGTTGGAAGAGGACATAACCGTGTCCTTCTTAAAAAAGATCCTACCTGTCATGGCGAGATGGAAGCGATCCGGGATGCCTGTCACAATCTCGGCACCCATGACCTCTCAGGCTGCGAACTTTACACCACGGCAGAACCATGCCCTATGTGTCTGGGCGGCATCCTCTGGGCAAATATCAGGACAGTCCACTATGGCTGTGACCGGGCCGATACGGATGCCATTGGTTTCCGTGACGATAAGTTCTATGAGTATCTGGCAGGAAAAAATTCACTTCTGGAAATGAAAGCAGAATCCCAGGAAGAATGCCGGAAGCTTTTCCGTTCCTACCAGAACATTCATGATAAAAAAGGTTATTAACTAATCTGGCTGCGCCAGGTCAGATTACTTAAATGCATATTTCATAAATGCGTACAGACAGCGGTCCCAGCAGGAATCAACATGGCCGCGTCCGGGAACCTCATAAAAGACATGGTTCAGGTCATAACTGTCACAGGTTTTTATAAAATTCCGCATGCTGTCATCCATCATATGATCTTCTTCTCCGGTTATGAAGAAAAGAAGCTTCAGTTTGGAATTCAGATACTCAGCGTCCTCTTTGCTTTTCACAAAAGGCTGATCTTCTTTTTCATATGGTCCGGCAGAGTAGCAGCCTACATATCCAAACAGATCCGGATGTTTCAAACCGATCTCCATGGTCTGGGCACATCCCATGGACAAACCACAGATACCTGTGTGCTCCGGTCCTGTCATAATCGAATAATAAGTCTCCATATAAGGCATCAGATTGTTAATGATCTCGAATTCCAAAAGATAATGATTTTTCCAAAAATCAGTAAGCAGTGGATTTGGCACGATATTCGGATAATCTTTACTGGAATCATAAGGAATGACTCCACTGGTAAATACAACGATGGTATCTTCCATCAATCCCTCTGCGTACATATTATCCAGTACTCTGTCTGCCGAACAGCCGTCATTTTCCCCTTCTTTGTTAGAAGTCCAGTAAGTCTCATCATCCGTTCCACCATGGAGACAGAACAAAAGATTATATTCTTTATCTGTATCATAATCTGGTGGCAGCCAAATGCGGGCGCGGGCCTTTCCACTGGAGCGGTAATCAGATGGATACTGGAAGTTCTTCAGTTCACCGTGAGCGATGCTGTCATCCTTCTTGTCAAATCCTTCTGGGGCTGTAAAATCATCTGTCACCTGGATACGGAACCGGCAGCTGATCTCTGGATTCAATACGGAAGATACTGTAACCATCGTAATTCCAGGATATTTTGCAGTAACACTTCCATCTTCAGAGACGGAAGCAACATAATCCTTTGTATTGGAAATGCTGCAGCTATGTAATGTAGCACCTTCTGGCGCGATCTGGGGCGCAAGAGTATATGTCTCTCCCACATTGAGAGTGACTGCCTCCTCCTGTTTCACTGATGTAACCATGGAAACCACCTTTACCTGAACTACAGTCGTCACCTGTGAGCCGTCTGTAGCGCGGACTGTAATATTAGCAGTTCCTTCTTTGAGCGGCTGAACTGTTCCCTTCGCATCCACAGATGCCACAGAGGCATCATCACTGCTATAGGTCAGCGTTTTGTTTGATGCATCCGCCGGTAAAACAGAAGCATTCAGTGCCAAGGTTTTTCCTATCTCCAGCGTATAAGAAGACTTTTCCGTTACGATCTGATTCACTCTCTTCTGCTGGGGAGCCGAAGTTGGTGTATTCGACGGGGAAGGTTTCGGAACAACCGGTTTCTTCTCTGTTACCGTTACTTTGCAAGATGCCTTTTTTGTCATCTTCTTATAACGTACCGTCGCAGTGATCGTCGCCTTTCCCTTTTTCTTCGGCGTAATCTTTCCCTTGGAGGAAACAACCGCCACTTTCTTCTTGGAAGATTTCCAAGTTACTTTTGCTTTGGCAGGCTTCACCTTCGCCTTCAGCGTATAACGTGAACCAATCTTAAGAGAAAGCTTTTTACTGCTTAACTTAATTGATAATTTTGCTTTTTTCCCAGCTGCATCGGCGGGAGCTGCTTCTGCAGTGATCCCTGCCACAAGAGCAAGCATCAGGAAAAAGATGGAAAACAGTCTGCCTGTTCGTTTTTGCTTTTTCATGTATTACCCTCTCCTTTAATAATAGTAAGATATTTATTTATTATATCAATTTTTCCCAGATGCCGCAACTGAATATACCTACAAAAAAATTTTTTCTGGGTCTAGCCATCAAGGAAACAATTTGGTAAAATAAAACTAGTTATTACTAAAAATTGGAGGGACAGCAAATGAAAGAAAAAGAATACAACAATTTAAAATCCGTAAACAAATTTATTTTGATCATCATGACGGTCATCAATATGTTTATGTTTTTCGGGTACATATCAGATTATATGAAGGGTAATATCACCTTAGGCTTTACACTAACTGTAGATATCTGCGTAATCGTGTTGATGGTTCTATGTTTCGCCATTTATTTTAATAAAAAGGACAGCACCCTGTTTAAGAACGTCTCCATGACAGGTTACCTCATTGTCTATGCCCTGCAGCTTTTCGGGGCAAAAAATGATCTGGTTTTTATTATCGTTTTTCCAGTATCCGTACTTTACATCCTCTACTATGATTACAACCTGATCCTTCGTACGTCCATAGCATTTTCTGTTCTAAACATAGCAGATATCATATATACCGTTACAATTTTAAGGAGATCACATGCGGGCCAGGAAATCAACAGTACCTCTCTTCTGCTCCACGGTGCCAGCGTTATCGTTTATCTTATCGTTTTGTGCGGGACAACTTTACTTTCAAATAAAAATAACTCCATACGCATTGACAATCTGAACGAGGAGAAAGAAAAAAGCACACAGCTTCTGGATGATGTGCTGCAGGTTATCAATACCGTCCGGGAGAATTCCACCAAAGCAAATGAGTACATGGAATCTCTGGAAGTTGACATCGACAACACTGCCGCTGCCTTAGAAGATATTGCCCATGGAAATGCAAACAATACAGAGAGCATAGAAAAACAGACCGTCATGACGGAAAACATTCAGTCCATGATCCGAAAAACAAAAGAAATGTCTGATGAAATGCTTTCACTGGCCAAAGAATCGGAAGAAGCTGTCAGTGGCGGACAGGAATCCATCAATAACCTTCAGATCCAGTCCAGAGAATCCCAGACTGCCAATCAGAAAGTTGTGGAAGTCATTACAAATCTTACCCAGAATGCAGAAAGGGTAGAAGAAATCACCAACCAGATCTCTTCTATCTCCAGCCAGACGAATCTGCTTGCCCTGAATGCATCCATTGAGAGCGCCCGTGCCGGAGAGGCAGGAAAAGGATTTGCAGTCGTGGCAGAAGAAATTCGTGAACTTGCAGAGGAGACCAGAAAACTTACTGAAGGTATTCAGAACATCGTAAATGAACTGCAGAGCAATGCTTCCATCGCCAAAGATACCGCTGATACCGTTCTGTCCACAAGTCAGACAGAACGTGAGCTCATTGAAAATGTCAGCAGGCAGTTTACCGGTATCGGAACAAAGATGGACGGATTAAATCAAAATGTACATGAGATCTATCAGGAGATTGAAGAGGTCATGGATTCCAACAACACAATCGTAGACAGCATCAACCAGATCTCTGCTGTCAGTGAAGAGGTTTCCTCCAGCACCCAGCAGGCTGTTGAACTTGGAAAGAATACAAATTCTAAGACAAAACAGACCAGCGAGCTGATGAAAGAACTTTTAAATACTGTTTCCACGATTGATAAGTATATGGAGAAATAGTTTATCTCATATTAATATTATATTTAAATTCAAAGCCGCCCTGCTGTATTCCCCAGCAAAGCGGCTTTAATATATCATATTCTTAGTGATGGAACAATCTCAAACCAGTAAAGCTCATCACAATTCCATGTCGGTTGCAGGCATCGATCACATCCTGGTCACGGATAGACCCTCCCGGCTGTGCAATGTATTTTACACCGCTGCGGAAAGCACGCTCCACATTGTCGTCAAAGGGGAAGAATGCATCGGAGCCAAGAGTTACGTCCTTCGCATATTCACTGAGCCATTTCTGCTTTTCTTCCTTTGTAAATACCGGCGGTTTTTCCGTAAAATATTTTTCCCAGCATCCATCTGCCAATACATCCATATAATCCTCACCAATATAATTGTCGATGGCATTGTCTCTTTCCGCCCGCTTCATGTCCGTTTTGAAGGGAAGATTAAGTACCTGGGGCGACTGGCGGAGGAACCAGTTGTCTGCCTTGGTGCCAGCAAGCCTGGTGCAGTGGATACGGGACTGTTGTCCGGCGCCGATACCGATCGCCTGACCGCCCTTAACAAAACATACAGAATTGGACTGGGTATATTTTAAAGTGATCATGGAGATCGCCATATCCATCTTTGCCTGATCTGGAAGCTCTTTTTTCATCGTCACTACATTTCGGAAAAACTCATCATCAATCACCAGCTCATTGCGGCCCTGCTCAAAGGTGACACCAAATACTTCCTTGCGTTCAATCTCCTTAGGTACGTATTTAGGATTGATCTCAATAATGGCATAACTGCCCTTTTTCTTTTCCTTCAGGATCTCTAGTGCTTCCGGCTCATAGCCCGGAGCAATGATGCCATCGGAAAATTCTCTCTTGATCAGCTTTGCCGCGGATACATCGCACATATCCGAAAGTGCAATAAAGTCACCATAGGAAGACATACGGTCAGCTCCCCTTGCTCTGGCATAGGCGCATGCCAGGGGTGATAATCCTTCCAGATCATCTACCCAGTAAATCTTTTCCTCTACCTCACTCAGTGGCAGACCTACCGCCGCCCCGGCAGGAGATACATGCTTAAAAGAAGTTGCGGCGGGCAGCCCGGTAGTATTTTTAAGTTCTTTTACCAGCTGCCAGCCATTAAAGGCATCCAGAAAGTTGATGTAGCCAGGCTTTCCGTTCAAAACCTTGATCGGAAGTTCTCCCTCCTCCATAAATATACGAGAAGGTTTCTGATTGGGGTTGCATCCGTATTTCAGTTCCAGTTCTTTCATGATTAAAATCCTTTCTTAGATGAATCTATATTTATATTTTCCTTATCTTTTACTGGTTCTTATTTACAATTTTAGAACGGTACTCACCGCTCTCAAGATCAATATATCTTACAAAAAGAGAAACCTTATTATCCTCGTTCAGACTGGACCAGAGCATATCCGTAAAAGCATCCATATCATCCATCAGTTCCACCCGTTTCGGTTCACCCTCAAAACTCGGAAGAGGATCGCCATCACACATATACGTATGAATAAAATGTCCCTCTCCCGCTATCGGATCGCTGTAAGCAAAAGTATAACGGCTGCAGGAATCCGGATTGCCATCGCTGCTCTTGAGAATCGACATGGCATAATTATAATTACCATTTTCCACATGCATGATCCCGGAGATCCGTGGTGTATAATTCGGTCCATCCGGCTCAAACTCCCTGGTACGAAGCGCCTGCTCAAAAGTCTGCTGCTTGTCCATCAGCTCATAGATGGTGTCAGTCTGGTCGCCATTGGTAACAATGGTCTTATTTCCCAAAACCCGTACTGGCGCATAGATGATCAGACTAGGATCACTGAGCTTGGAAGGATCAAAGGCCTGGGTGCGGATTCCCTCTCCATCCTCCACAAATACACGGTTTCTGCTGTTTTCGCTGCGTCCCATTATAAAATACGCTGTGACCGCATACTTTCCATCCGGCGATTTTCCTATTACAATACCACGCCCCGGATAAGCATTTTCCTTCAGTTCCTGTTTCAATGATAACTTCTGCATAAGCGTTCTCCTTTTCTCTTTATGATCAGATTCCTATATAATAGGATATAATATTTCTCCCATTATTTCAATCATAAAATGAAAATCCATCCAGTTAATTTACAACACTTTCCTTCTTTTACTTGCGGTATTTCTGAGATCTGTCTCTTATACACATCTCCGAGCCCACGAGACGGAGCTACATCTC
>CAMTDY010000114.1 GCA_947070915.1 uncultured Roseburia sp. | reverse complement strand
GGATATATGTACAAAGATAGTGTGGTTAGACACTCCATGGTCAAAGTGGTCAACTAGTGAAAAGAGTTATTTCATGTCATTCATATAAATTTTAAAGAAATAAAAGGAGAGATTATCATGAGTAAGATTATCGGTATTGACTTAGGTACAACCAACAGCTGTGTTGCAGTGATGGAAGGTGGTAAACCTGTTGTGATCGCCAATGCAGAGGGCGCCAGGACCACACCATCTGTTGTGGCATTTACAAAAAATGGAGAGCGTCTGATCGGTGAGCCGGCAAAACGTCAGGCAGTTACCAATGCGGACAATACCATTTCTTCCATTAAGAGACATATGGGTACAGATTACCGTGCAGCGATTGAAGATAAAAAATATTCTCCACAGGAAATCTCTGCTATGATCCTTCAGAAATTGAAATCCGATGCAGAGAATTATCTGGGAGGCGAAAAAGTAACGGAGGCAGTGATCACAGTTCCGGCATATTTTAACGACGCACAGCGTCAGGCGACAAAGGATGCGGGAAAGATTGCTGGTCTTGATGTAAAACGTATCATCAACGAGCCGACAGCAGCAGCCCTTGCCTATGGACTTGACAACGAGGGTGAGCAGAAGATCATGGTGTACGACCTGGGTGGAGGTACCTTTGACGTATCCATTATCGAGATCGGCGACGGAGTCATCGAAGTACTGTCTACATCTGGAGATAACCGTCTCGGTGGTGATGATTTTGATAACAAGCTCTGTGACTATATGGTAAGTGAGTTTAAGAATACAGAAGGAATTGATCTCTCTGGTGATAAGATGGCGATGCAGCGTCTGAAAGAGGCGGCAGAGAAAGCGAAAAAAGAACTTTCCTCCGCTACGACTACCAACATCAATCTTCCGTTTATTACTGCGACGGCAGAGGGACCGAAGCACTTTGACATGAATCTGACCCGTGCTAAATTTGACGAGCTTACTGCAGATCTTGTGGAGAGAACAGCGACGCCGGTAACCAATGCGCTGAAAGATGCAGGAATCAGTGCCTCTGAGCTGGGCAAAGTGCTGCTGGTAGGTGGTTCAACCAGAATCCCGGCAGTACAGGACAAGGTGAAACAGCTTACCGGCCATGAGCCGAATAAATCTTTGAACCCGGATGAGTGCGTTGCACTGGGTGCTTCCATTCAGGGAGGTAAACTGGCAGGGGATACCGGCGCAGGAGATATCCTTCTTCTGGATGTAACACCGCTTTCCCTGGCGATCGAGACCATGGGTGGAGTTGCTACGAAGCTTATCGAGAGAAATACGACGATCCCTACCAAGAAGAGCCAGATCTTCTCCACCGCGGCAGATAATCAGACCGCTGTGGATATCAATGTGGTACAGGGAGAGAGACAGTTTGCCAGAGACAACAAATCACTGGGACAGTTCAGACTGGATGGAATTCCACCGGCTATGCGCGGGGTGCCTCAGATCGAGGTTACTTTTGATATCGATGCCAATGGTATCGTAAACGTATCCGCAAAGGACTTGGGAACAGGAAAAGAACAGCACATCACCATTACTGCAGGATCGAACCTGTCAGATGATGAGATTGATAAGGCAGTGAAAGAGGCTGCAGAGTTTGAGGCTCAGGATAAGAAGCGCAAGGAAGGCATTGATGTGCGCAATGAGGCGGACAGTATGGTATTCCAGACAGAGAAGGCATTGAATGATGTCGGTGAAGGTGTGGACGCCGCAGAAAAGGAAAAAGTTAAGGCAGAGATTGAGAAGGTGAAAGCGATCCTTGAGAGGACGCAGGCAGAATCCATGTCGGATGCGGAGATTGATGAGCTGAAGGCAGCCAAGGAATCACTGATGAACAATGCACAGCAGGTGTTTGCAAAGGTCTATGAGCAGGCACAGCAGGCAGCAGGCGGAGCACAGGGGGCAGGACCTGATATGGGCGCAGCCGCCGGAGCAGGACAGCCAGATAACGGCGGAGACGACGTTGTAGACGGAGATTTCAGAGAACTGTAAAATTGGGCGGATAATATATGGAACTGGGGCTCGTGCTGTTGTTTGGCACGAGTCAAAGTTCGTTGTTATGGAGGAGAGAAAATGGCTGAGAAACGTGATTACTACGAAGTGCTGGGCGTCGACCGGAATGCCGGGGACAGTGAATTGAAAAGTGCTTATCGTAAGCTGGCGAAAAAATATCATCCCGACACAAATCCAGGGAATGCCGAAGCTGAGGCAAAGTTTAAAGAAGCCTCGGAAGCATATGCGGTACTGAGTGATTCGGAAAAGAGAAGGCAGTATGACCAGTTTGGACACGCGGCATTTGAAAATGGCGGAGGAGCTGGTGGTTTTGACTTTTCTGGTATGGATATGGGAGATATCTTTGGGGATATCTTTGGAGATTTCTTCGGCGGCGGAAGGCGACGTGATCCCAATGCGCCTGCCAGGGGAGCCAATCTTCGTGCCCAGGTCAGGATCACGCTGGAAGAAGCATGTTTTGGTGTTGATAAAGAACTGGAGCTGAATTTGAAAGATGAGTGCAGCACTTGTCATGGAACAGGAGCTAAGCCGGGGACATCGCCAGAGACCTGTGCTACCTGTGGCGGCAAGGGACAGGTGGTTACGACCCAGAAATCCCTGTTTGGAATGGTGCAGAATGTTACGACATGTCCTCACTGCCATGGTTCTGGAAAGGTGATCAAAGATAAATGTGGCGAATGCCATGGCACTGGTTATACATCAAGCCGTAAAAAGATACAGGTATCGATCCCTGCTGGTATCGATCATGGTCAGAGCGTCCGCATCCGTGGAAAGGGAGAGCCTGGAACCAATGGTGGTGCGAGAGGAGATTTGCTGGTAGAGGTATTCGTGGAGCAGAATCCGGACTTTGAGAGACGTGATTATGATATTTTCTCTACCGTAAAGATATCTTATCCCAAGGCGGTGCTGGGAGGAGAGATCGTTGTAAAGACCATTGATGGAGAAGTGGCTTATACTGTGAAAGCAGGAACCCAGAATGGAACAAGGGTAAGGCTGAGAGGTAAGGGAGTTCCCTCTCTCAGAAATAAGAAACTCCGTGGAAACCATTATGTGGATATTGTGGTTGACGTCCCCACGACGGTCAGCAAGGAGCAGAAGAAGCTGTTACAGCAGCTGGAGGACAGCTTCAATGAAAAGGATGGGAAAAAGCATAAGAGACGCTGAATACGTCGATGACATAAATATGCTGCGGTGGAGAACTGCACTGAGCACAGAGTCTAAGAACCGTGTATTTGCTGCGGGATCAGCAAGATACACGGTTCTTTATCTGATAGGAAAGTCCTCAATTTGCGGAGCCAAAGAATCAGCGAAGCTGATTCTTGAGAGGTGCGCGATTCTCAGCCGCACCTTCTTTATCTAAAAAACAGACATCTTCCGGAGAAGATGTCTGTTGAAAACTCAATCATAAACAGATTATGCTACAGTAAACTTAGCTTTCAGTACTGTAATCTCATCGCCTACCTGATATGGACAGTTGTCTTTCAGGTTCGGGATGTAGAACATGATTGGGTAGTTGATGTTGGTATCAGGATCCTTGTCGCCGTTCATAGCGTTCTTAGGAATGGTGTAGCTGAAGGTGTATGTATAGGTCTTACCCTTCTTGATCTTAGCTTCTTTTACTACAGCGCCCTTGTGGGATTTGTTCTTCTTTACAGAAGCAAGGCTCCATTTCTGATTTGCTTTCTTTGCGATCTTGGCACGAAGCTTGGAGTCGATTACATGGTAAGCAAATGGATAGGAAGCAGCTCCACCAGATGTGTAGTTAAAACAGAATCCGAGCTCAGCAAGGTCATTCTTACCAGAGTTCTTAACTGTTACAGAGATATTGATCTTCTTACCTCTATAGTCTTTTCCGCCATTTGCCGGATCATAGAATACGGCACGGCAGAGCCACATGCTGAAGCTGTCATACTTAAATGTGCTGTAAGGACATTTTACTGGTGCTGCAAAAGATTCACCGGTCTCAGAATTAGAACCAGTTTCTTTTGCGAGATCATAAATAACAGTACCGGATTTAGCTGCTTTTACTGTTACTTTACATGTAAGTTTCTGGCTCCCTACTTTAGCTGTGATCGTACAGCTTCCTGCTCCTGTTGCTGATACAGTAGCGGATTTCCCTTTTCCTTTAACATTAGCTACCTGCTTATTGCTGGTTGACCATTTTGCTTTAGCGCCTGCTGTAAGTTTTGCGTCTTTTCCACCTACTGAAAGAGTAAGTTTCTTCTTGTTCAACTTAGCAGCTGCGGAAGCTTCTGGTGCAGAAACGCTTGCGCAGGATACAGCTACTGCCATAATTAATGTTCCTGCTACAATTTTCTTTGAAACTTTTGAGAACATAAACATTCTTCCTCCTTTTTGATTTGCTTCCATATTTGTGAAAAATCACTAATAGGCAAAGCGATATTGTGAAGACATTATACCATTTTCATAAGGGGAATGCAAGTACTAATGGGAAATTAATATGGGAATTTTTACTTCTTCTTATGGAATAAGTGTTTCTTTTTTCCCTTATTTTTTTCGTTCACTTTCGCTACGGCAGCTTCCTGTCTCGCCTTCTGAAAATTGCGTATGGTCTCGTCCAGCTGTTTGAAGCGGGCCTCCTCTGATTCCTCGCGCTGTCTGACAAGATAGTCGATTTCCTTGCGAACATCATCTGAAACCCGCGAGCTGATATGATCGCTGAGCTCTCTGGAATTTTCACTCATGGCATCTTTTATGATATTAGTAAGTATAGACTTGAATTGTGTCATTTTGTCGCCATGCTGCGCAGTTTCACTTGTTTTTATTCCGCTTTGTCCGGAGGGACTGACTGCTGTGTCAGAGGTCTGGCTTGAAGACGGGATCTGGCTTTTGATATCTTTGAGGGAGATATGGTTTGCCTTGAGATTCTGTATGGATTTAAAGATCTTCAGGTCGTCGTCTGTGTATATGCGGTGTCCCATGGAGTTGCGTGGTATGTTCAGGCAAAGCTCGTCCTCCCAGTAGCGTAATACATGGGGTTCCACGTTCATGAGCTTGGCGGCTTCCGATATGGAGTAGCATAACTGTACTGGTTCTTTCATAAAATAAAATCAGTCCTTTCCTTAAAGTTCTATTTAAGTATAGAGCATTAAGGATAAGGACTTCAAGTAGTGGTCCGCATATTTTGTGAGATTCGTCCGACGGCTTTCGCCCTGATGTGACAAAATAAGAGTAAAAACTGCTAATTTGTCTCCAGGTTGGCAAATTTCGTGTATTCCGCCAGCCATTTCAGTTTTATGGTACAGGTGGGACCGTTTCGCTGTTTTCCGATAATGATTTCCGTCACACCTTTTTCTTCAGAATCTTTGTGATAATATTCATCCCGGTAAATAAACATTACGACATCGGCATCCTGCTCAATGGCGCCGGATTCACGGAGGTCAGAGAGCATGGGACGCTTGTCTTCCCGGCTCTCCACCGCCCGGCTCAGCTGGGAGAGGGCGATGACCGGGCAGTCGATCTCCCTTGCCAGTGCCTTGAGGGAACGGGAAATATCAGAGATCTCCTGTTGGCGGGATTCATTTTTCCGGTTTCCTGAGCCCGACATCAGCTGCAGGTAGTCAATGATCACCAGTCCAAGATTGTTTTCCAGTTTTAGTTTTCGACATTTGGAGCGCAGCTGTCCGATACTGATACCGGGTGTATCGTCAATAACAAGTGAAGATTCTCCGAGGAGAATCGTACTTTCAGTAAGTTTTCCCCACTCCTCATCGGCGAGGTTTCCCACACGGATGTGCTGGGAGTCCACTTTTGAGTTCATGGAGATCAGTCGCTTTGCCAGCTGGACCCGTGACATCTCCAGGCTGAAAATAGCAGTGGAAATGTTGTTTTTTATGGCAACGGTCTCTGCGATGTTCAGGACAAATGCCGTCTTGCCCATGGAAGGACGGGCGGCGATCAGGATCAGATCGGATTTCTGCAGACCGGCGGTCCTGGCATCCAGATCGTAAAAACCTGTGGAAATGCCAGTTACGGCCCCTACTGTTTTGGCCGCACTCTGGATGCTTTCCAGGGTTTCCAGCGCCACCTGCCGGATGGGGACAAAATCGCTGGTAGAACGGTTCTGTACCACGTCAAATATCTGTTTTTCTGTCTCTTCAAGAAGCTGGTCCAGATTTTCCGTATCCTGATAGCACTCGTTGGTGATGGATTCAGACACCCGGATCAGTCTTCTGAGCACGGATTTCTCTTTTACGATATCTGCATAATATTTGATATTGGCAGAGGTGGGAACGGAGGAAATAATGCCGCTGATAAATTCGACACTGCACAATTCAGCGGGAACTTCCTGTTCTTTTAATTTATTCTGCAGGGTGACCAGATCAGCTGGTTTATTCTCCTGATAGAGAGCGATCATGGCGTTGTACAGAGTCCTGAATTGGGGATTGTAAAAATCCTCCGCCACTAAGATCTCCGAGGCGGTGATGATCGCCTCCTGATCCAGAAGCACAGCTCCGATCACGGATTGTTCCGCCTCTGTGCTGTGGGGAAGAATTCGTTTGATCAATTGTTCTTCCATGTTGGTCTCATTTCTCTTTTACAATTACTTTTAATTCTGCTGTTACTTTTGGATGCAGTTTTACTGGAACGGTAAAGCTGCCCACGCTTTTGATCGGTTCAGAGAGATGCATCTTCTTCTTGTCCAGATCATAGCCAAGCTGTTCTTTTGCGGCGGCAGAAATTTCTTTTGTGGAGACAGAGCCGAAAGCGCGTCCGTCAGAACCGGCCTTGATGGAAAGAGTTACCGATTTGCCGGAAAGTTCATCGGCAAGTGCTTTTGCCTTCTCCAGATTTTCCGCGGCGATCTTTTCATCGTTCTGCTTCTGGAGCTTCAGATCATTGAGTGCTTTCGGGGTGGCTTCCAGGCCAAGATTTTTTTTGAAAATAAAATTTCTGGCATAGCCGTCGCTTACATTTACAACCTCGCCCTTTTTTCCAAGGGATTTTACATCTTCTAAAAGTATTACTTTCATTAAATTTCACCTTCTTCTTTCATTTTAGTCAGTATATTCCGGATCGCAAGCCGGCCTTCCTGAAGGGTACGGCCCTCCAGCTGTGCACCGGCGCTGGTGATATGTCCGCCGCCGCCAAGTTTTTCCATGACAACCTGTACATTAAGTTCATCAATGGAGCGGGCACTGATATATATTTTTCCCTCAAATTCAGTCAGGACAAAAGAGGCTTTGATCCCTTCTATATCAAGGAGTTCATTAGCGATTTTTGCTCCGACGATGGTTGGCGATTCGCACTGGTTCGCATTACAGAGGGCGATGGCATAGTTATTCATAAATATTTCTGTATTCTGGATCGCCTCAGCCTTTACCTTATATTCTTCCAGATCGGTGCGGAAGAGTTTACGGATCCTTGTGATATCTGCTCCGGAGCGGCGCAGAAATGCTACTGCTTCAAAAGTCCTCACACCAGGCTTATTCATGAAATTATTTGTGTCCACCATAATGCCCGAATACAATACATCGGCTTCGTAGGATTTGAGCCTTACTTCTTCTCCTACATACTGCAGGATTTCTGCCACCATCTCACAGGTGGAAGATGCAAAGGGTTCTACATAGGACAGGGTGGGGTTCTCAAAGGATTCGCCCGCCTGACGATGGTGGTCGAAAACCACCAGGGAGGAGGCGAGATGTACCAGCTCCGGCTCGTCTGTATAGGATGGCACATTTACGTCCACGATCACCAGAAGGGTTCCGCTGGTCATCAATCCTTTGGCACTGTCTCCGGTGATGAACAGATCGTCATCGTAGTCCCCGTTTTTCATCAGCATTGTGAGGACAGGACGCAGGGAAGAGGTCACTTTATTTATGACGATATGGGTCTTTTTCCCCAGGGCATTGGCGATGCGGTAAATACCGATGGCGCTGCCCAGTGCATCCACGTCCGGAAGCTGATGACCCATAATGATGACCTGTTCCGCCGCTTCAATGGATTCCCGGAGAGCATGAGCTTTGACTCTTGCCTTGACGCGGGTATTTTTCTCTTTCTGGATACTTTTCCCGCCATAATAAAGAAGATTGTCCTTTGTCTTAATGACAACCTGATCCCCGCCCCTGGCAAGGGCCAGATCAATGGCGCTGCGGGAGTATTCCTGGCGTTTTTTATAGGTGTCTGCCTGAATGCCGATCCCCATGCTTATGGTGATGGATACGTCGTCCCCCACGTTAACATTTCGGATCTCGTCCAAAAGGGAAAATTTGTCATTTTGGAGTTCTGACAGATATTTGTGGCGGAAAAGGAAGATGTATTTATCTTTTTCCAGCTTCTTCGTAATGGCATCGATGCGCAGCATGTATTTATTGATCTTACGGTCGATCAGTGCCACCAGAAGGGCACGGCGGACTTCATCCACCGGCTCCAGGGATTCGTCGTAGTTATCAATATAGAGCAGCCCTACATCCAGCCGCTGTTCATTATTTTCTTTCATGTAACGGATGATCTCCGTCTCGTCAAAGATGTAAAAGACAAAGAAATTGTCTCCCAGTCCCATAGTAGCGGCATCTTCTGCAATATTTTCTGTGGTGTCAGCCACATTTACTTTCTGGATCACTGCCTTAAAGTAATCGTTTCCTGTGTGAAAGTGAATCTCGGAGTTTTCTGTGGTACTTTTGGGAAAGGTGTCAACGGTCAGGTTTGATATCACGGAATCTATGGCAAACCGTTTTTTTGCGCCTTCCGGACAAAAAGTAGATAGAAAACGTTTGTTGCACCAGAGACAGGAACCCGTCCAGTCGGTGATGATTAGGGGGATCGCCAGATCCCCTGCCAGCCGTTCCGTGGTCTGGTTGAAACGTATGGCGTACTGAACGATGTCCCGGAGAAGTTCCCGGCGTTTAAAGTAAAACAGCAAAAAGGCTAATATAACATAAAGAAGAACATACCCGGTCATCAGTGCACCGGCTTTTATGCTCATCGTATAGATATGAATATTCATGGCAAGCAGCAACGGTGAAAGAAGCAGCGGCCATCTCAGGTAGGAACGCAGCGTCCCCTGAATTCTATTTCCCTTCAATCCTTTCCCTCCATTCCCACATATGGCTATATAAAGCCATTATACCATCATTTATGGGAAAAGGAAAGAAAAATAAATCTTGAGTTTCCGCAAAAATTCCCACAAACACGTCCTTTTTTTCCAAAACTTATCC
>CAMTDY010000113.1 GCA_947070915.1 uncultured Roseburia sp. | reverse complement strand
CACGAGCCTTATCGTCGGCAGCGTCAGATGTGTATAAGAGACAGATTTGAAACAGTTTCCGTTGTGGAAACAAGAAAGGAGAACGCACTTTATGTTTAGTCAGTTTTTTGGAAATTATCTTTTGAATAAAGGGAAGATTACCAAAGCTCAGTTTACTTCATGCATGGAATACATGAGGGCAAACCGGGTAAAACTTGGCTTGATCGCAGAATCCGAAGGGCTTCTTACCCGCGATCAGGCAGACGAACTGAATCAACTCCAGATGCAGAGCGATAAACGTTTTGGCGATCTGGCGATTGAAAAGGGATATCTTACCAATGCAGACATTTCCCATCTGCTCCAGCTTCAGGGAAATCCCTATCTGATTTTTGTTCAGGCATTAGAAGAAAATAAGATCATGGGCCGGGAGGAGGTCAATGAGCTGGTTTCGGAATTCCAGAAGGAGGAAAGTTACACAAACACGACCCTGGAAGCGATTAAATTTGGGGATTTCGACCGTCTCCTGCCAGCTTTTGTATCAACCAAAAATGAAAGTTATCTCAACCTTATGGCGCTTGCCCTGAGAAACATTGTCCGTTTTGTAAGTTCATATATACGGATCGGTAAGGCCGAAAAAGTGACTGACTATTCCGCAAAATACATAGCATACCAAAAAACAACCGGTGCATATGAAGGTTTACTCGGCTTTGCCAGCAATGATGATTCAATTTTAACCGTTGCAGATGGCTATGCTGGAGAATATTTTGAAAAACCAAACGAAGATGCTCTGGATTCCGTCTGTGAATTTACAAATTGTATCAATGGTCTTCATGCTACCGAACTGAGTTATCAGGAAGTCATCATTGATATGCTGCCGCCGGAATACATGTTCGACGGCACAATAAATACATCAGAAGAATTTTTTGTGCTTCCCCTGTACATTACGGGGAAAAGAGTTGATATGATCGTAAAGATGTAACATGCTCAGGCATAGCGTGAATTCTATTCACTTTATAATCATAACAAAACGCATTTTGGTGCAGATTTCACATAAGGGAGGTTGTTTTATGGCAACAGTATTGATCGTGGATGACTCTAAAACATCCCGCAGAATATTAAAGAACATATTGATAGAAAATGGTTACGAAATCATAGGAGAGGCAACAGACGGACAGACCGGTTACGAAAAATACATAGAATTCCGGCCGGATCTTGTGACACTGGACATCACCATGCCAGTTCTTGACGGACTTGGTTGTCTGGAAAAGATCATGCAGCTTGACAAAAACGCGAACGTGATCATGGTAACTGCCGCCGGGCAGAAATCCAAAATGGTAGAGGCAATAAAACTGGGCGCCGCAGAATTCATCCAGAAACCATTCGAGCCCGAACAAATCCTGTCCGTAATCAAAACCGTCATATGATTTTGCTACGAGCCATGCAAAAATAAAAAGAAACAGCCACTGGGAGCTCGCTCACAAAGGGCTGTTTCTTTTTATTTTTATACGGCGACAGCCGTTCAGCGAGATGTAGCGCAGCGGAATCGAGATGAGCATGGCGGCAGACTGACGACAGTACCCTGCTGGAATCTCGATCGCCCCTTGACAACCACTTCACTACTATTATAAAATTATCTCGTCAGCAGCAAATCTCATCAGGAAAGAAGGTTATCAGATGTCAGAAGAATACAGCATAAAGAAAAAAATAACGGATATTATTAACGGAGAATCCGATTCTGAACGGGCCAGAAAAGAAAGCATGAAGGGAAAGATCGACCGGGCCGATGATATATTTCAATTTTTCTTACTTCTATTCGGACTTGGTTTCTGGGTCGTAATGATCCTAAAAATGTTTCTGTAAAAAAGAACAACCAGTGCAATGAAGGGAGTTCACAAAATGGATTTTGAATTAGGACAGATCATAAAAATGAAAAAAGCACATCCCTGTGGCGAAAACCGCTGGGAAATTTTACGGGTGGGCATGGACTTCCGCCTAAAATGCCTGGGTTGCGGCAGACAGGTCATGGTTCCAAGAAAACTTGTAGAAAAAAACTTCAAAGGCTTTTTATAGAAACTTGATTCGATGGGGGCACTCAATACAACCAGCCAAATTCACCTCACTTTTTCCTTGCATTCCCAGCTTATCCATGTTATAATAATATTCCGTGATGTAAAAAAATCATATTCCTTGTTCTTCCCTGAGAAGGTTCTACATCAGAACCATACTTCTTTTAAGGAAGAGCCAGAGACCAAAAGGAGGTGCAGGCAACTATGAATAAGTATGAATTAGCTTTAGTTGTTAGTGCAAAAGTTGATGACGAAGTAAGAAATGCCACTGTCGAAAAAGCAAAAGAAATTATTACTACTTTCGGCGGTACGATTACAAACGTCGATGAATGGGGCAAGAAAAAACTTGCTTATGAAATTCAGAAGATGGGCGAAGGCTTTTATTACTTTATTCAGTTCGACTCTGAGCCGGATACACCGGGCGAGATTGAACAGCGACTTCGCATTATGGACAACGTGCTTCGATACTTATGCGTAAAACAGGAAGCATAAGAATAGGAGGAATCCTTCCATGAATAAAGTAATTTTAATGGGTAATTTGACAAGAGACCCTGAGATCAGATATTCCCAGGGTGAAAATTCGTTGGCAATAGCTCGATTTAGTATTGCAGTAAACCGCAGATTTGCCCGTCAGGGTGATACTGACACCGATTTCTTCAACTGTACTGCTTTTGGCAGACAGGCTGAATTTGTAGAGAAATATTTCAAACAGGGATCCCGTATGCTGCTCACCGGTCGTGTTCAAAACGATAACTACACCAATAAAAACGGTGAAAAAGTATACAGTGTACAGATCATCGCAGAAGAGGTTGAATTTGCAGAGAGAAAGAGTACTGCCGATGCCAATGCGGCCGCAAGAAACAACAGTGGTTTTGGCGGCGGAGCTCCGGAGCCGGCCATGGCGGCGGATGATGACTTTATGAACATCCCGGATGGCATTGAAGATGGTTTACCCTTTAACTAAATCCTTTGACAACACATATTCGTTTATAAGGAGGCAATCAAAATGGCTTATAACAAGGGAAACGGTTCAGATTCTCCAATGAGAAGAAGAGGCCCTCGCAGAAGAAAAAAAGTATGTGCATTTTGCGCTGACAAAGAGCACGATTACATCGATTACAAAGATACGAACAAGCTGAAAAGATATATGTCCGAGAGAGGTAAGATCCTTCCTAGAAGAATTACCGGGACATGTGCAAAACATCAGCGCGCTCTTACAGCAGCGATCAAACGTGCCCGTCACGTAGCACTTATGCCATATACATTAGACTGATTTGAATAACAGCTGATTTAACAAAGGGACGCCGAAAGGATGTCCCTTTTTCTGTACCCGGTTTCTGGCATCATGGAAGATTTCTATTTCCTGTCTGTAAAGAGCCAATGGTACAAAACGAGGGAGATCTTTTTTAAAAGATCTCCCTCAATATTATTCTGTAAATATATTATTCAGCAGGAACGGGCACCACTTCTTTACTAAATTTCCATGTGTCAACCAGAATCCCCTCTGCTTTGAATACAAAGAACAATCTGTGCGTTCCTTTGATCGGAGCAGCAAAGTTCACTGACATGTCAGCAAATGCCGTATCACTTCCCGTCGGGGTGACAGTAAGCTCACCGACTTTATTTTCTGCTTTCGTGTGATCATCTATATAGACCTCAACCGTTCCTGTCTCATTGGCATTCGCGATACTCATTGTAAGAGACTGCGCTCCATCTGTACCAAATGCCACTTTCTCAAGACCAACATAATCACCTGAGTCGATAGAAGAAAGAACTCGGTTGTTGCGGTTGTTGTCCTGCTTAGGCCCTGTGATGGTAGATGTTCCAACGGACCAGGCAAAGGTCTCAGCCTCTACCATAGCATATGGATTAAAGTCAAGAGTTGACTCCACGCCAGCCGTTGTCATCTCAGAGGTAAGGTTTCCATCCTTATCGATCGTCACCATATCCACTCCTGATGTACGGTATCCCTGTGTCAGTCCCATATCCGTTCCTGGTTTCTGGGAATGATAGAACATATACAGCTTATCACCTCTCTGCAGTATGCAGTGATGATTATTGTTAAATTCATTGCTTGGCACATCCGGGAAGAAATGCGTCGGATTCTGAAGTACCACTTTAGCCTCAGACCACGGTCCCATCGGATTATCGCTTACCATGTAAGCAATGTTGGCAATACCAAGTTTGTTTGTATCCGGACGCGCATCGGCTCCATCCCAGTTTGTACAATAACTGTAATAGTATTTACCATTGATCTTATTGATACCGGAATCCTCAAACATAGCTGGTGCATCGATTTCAACCGGATCACCCTTCAGGCTGATCATATCGTCGCCAAGTTTTACTACTCTCGCACATTTCGGATGGTCTCTGTCTTTTGCTTCACCAATTCCACCAAAATACAGGTATCCCTGTCCGTCGTCATCTACAAATACTGCCGGGTCAAACAGCCACGGAACTTCATTTCCTCCGCAGTTCGGTGTCTCACGGCTGATCAGCTGTTTTCCGATCGGATCACGCCATGGGCCTGTCGGGCTGTCTCCCTCAAGTACGCCGATACCACTTCCATTGTCTGCAAAGTAGATAAAGAACTTATCTTTACCATTGATCTTTTTATATGTTACTGCCGGAGCCCAGCTGTTCGCCGCCCATTTTGCAGGACCGTTTTTACCAGCTACCTGGATAATTCCCTCGTCTGTCCAGTTCACCATATCCTTGGAAGAATAACAGTTCAATGTTTTTACATGGGAATAACTATTTTTCGGAATCTCTCCGTCTTCGCCGATGATCATCGCCTGGCTGTCATTGGTTCCGTATACATAGACAGTTCCCTCATATTCGATGGCAAATGGGTCTGCCATAAAACGCTGGGACGCGATCGGATTGTTGTTTCCAACCGGCTTTTTCGCCTCAGTCAATCCATCTGTATTGACTGGTGCATCCCCGCCCTTTAATGTAATTGAAGTAAGATTAAAGTTCACGGTTGGTCCGTCACTTCCTTTCGTACCAAGAATCAGAAAATATGCATAACCGGATCCGTCAAATTTCCATTCCCCTTTTCCGCTGAATGCTGATGGATAATTCCACTCATCCGGCTTTTCCGGACTGGTTATGAAGAATGTACCGGCATTATCTTTGAAACATATACGATAGTCACCGGATATGCTTCCTTCAAACTGAACGCTGGAGAATTTCGACAGATCGACCGGGTGATCAAAGGCGATGGCATAATATTTCCAGCCAGATTCCAGATCCACACTTCCGTCTTCTTTTAAAGTCCCTGAGGCATTGCCATCTTTATCGGACGGCTTAAGCTTATCACCTGTCATGGTGAATGTCTCCGTCACGGCATCCTCCGGAGCCGGTTCTTCAACCTCAGGTGCCATCACTGGCTCCTGTTCTCCATCCTTCAATATTCTTGCTTCCATTTTATCAATGCCAAAATCAGCTGCCGTACAGATCACACGAACTTCACGGAACTTGCCGGCAGGAACGGTGATCACTTTGAGGATCTGCTCCCACTCGGTATTCAGCTTACGGCTGACGATGGTATCATACTTTTCCGCAAGATAAGCGCTGTCATCGTATGTATTTCCACCATAGAAGATCGCCTTTTTATACTTATCTTCTTGCTTTTCTGCCTTCACGTAAGCAGAAACCACGTACTTCACAGTTGACTTACCAAGACGGTTATCCAGGAATACTACCGGACCACTCCACTGACTCTGTTTGATCACTGCATAGCCGCTGTCTTCAAGTCCGCCATTCGGCTTGTAGATCGTCTTTCCTTCCGCCGTATCACTGTTTTTGATCACCGCATTTTCAGCGCTCTCAAAATTCTCAACAAGCGGTAAATCCGGCCATGTCACGCCATAACTGGAATCATTTGGATCAATCGGCGGCTTATCTGTCGGAGCAGCCGATGGAACTGCTGATGTACCCGGCTGGTCTGTCTTATCTGCCGGTGGATTTGTCTGTGTACCCGGCTGGTCTGTCTTACCCGCTGGCGGATTTGCCGATGTACCCGGCTGCACCGAAGGCGCAGCTGACGGAGCTGGCGGATTTGTTACAGACGGTTTCTGTGTAACAACTGGTACCTTTTTCTTCGTTACTGTAACCTTAACCTTACCTACCGTACGTTTCTTCTTTCCTTTCTTCTCTGTAACAACTATGGTAGTTTTTCCAGCTTTTACGCCCTTTACAACCCCTTTTTGGGTTACAGATGCAATCTTTTTCTTTTTGCTTTTGAAGGTGTACTTTGCCTTCTTTACTTTGTTTTTAATGACAATCTTTTTCTTTTTGCCAACTTGTACAGAAATCTTTTTTGTCTTCAGCTTTGCTTTTTTTGCAGCCTCAGCCGTCTGACCATTTCCTGGTGCTAACACACTGACACACATCAGTGCCGCCGCTGACAAAAGGGATATCGCCCGCATTCCCATTCGCCTCGTCATAAAAAATACCTCCTTCATTTCAAGTTAGTGTTTAATATATCAAAAGAAGTAGAAAAGAAACGCTTTCTTGATATATATGTAATATAATTATATAGTTTTAATAATATATGGATGGCTTGATTTTTTCAATGATTTATTCCGAAACAAACTTGATTTATTTCGCAGCATGGTGTATAATTTTTGATATATTATCAACTTTGCAAGGGGGAGGAAACATGATCAAAATTATTTATGCCATGATGGGAGACCATAAAAAAGAAGGTTTTGAAGATAATCTGATCTTTGGACCAGGAGAATACGAAATCATGCTCTTTGAAGTTCCTGTGAAAATAGAGGTGAACGGGGTCATGGAACTTTGCCCGGAGTACACCTGTATCCTGTATAAGCCCGGCCAGCGTGTCCATTATTATGCCGCTTCCGGCGAAATGGTGTATAACTGGATCCGTTTTAATTGCAATGAAGCCCTCTATACAGAATATTTCCTGCCCTATGGCCTCCCCATTGTCTGCCCGGATTTTGGCTGCTACATCACTTACTGGCAGATGGTTGCCAACGAAAATTACTGGCAGTATAACAGCTCCAGTTATGTAAACGAACAGCTGATGCATATTATTTTCCACCGCCTGCATGACTACGCCATGTCCTCTGACCCTTTTGTATACCGGGATGTATTCATTAAATTGAGAAATTTAATTTATCAATGTCCAGAAGAGGCATGGACTCTGGAAAAAATGGCTTCCATTGTAAACTTAAGCACCCGTTCCCTGCAGAAATTTTACAAAGAATTTTTCCATACCACCTGCATCAACGAAGTGATCAGCAGCCGGATCAATCAGGCAAAATTCCTTTTGGCACATACCAGCAGCAGTATACAGCAGATCAGCGAACACTGTGGTTATAACAGCATTGAGCATTTTTGCCGCCAGTTCAAAAAAAGTGAGGGCATGTCTCCTTCCGCCTACCGGAAGCAGCCAGAGATCCTGGACCAGACCGAGGAAAGCTGAATACACACGGACACGGTCCGCTTCCAGACTGCTGTTGCTGCATAAGTCAAGTTTTGGTCGCAATTGATCATTGAGCCCCTGTATCGTGTTTTGTATAATAATCTTTAGAAGATACAAGTCCAATAGCGCAAATCCGCGCTGTTGAGTTAAAATGAATGTCCAGAGGAGGATCATCATGAATAAACACGCAAAATCATTCCGCGTTTTCACAAGTCTGGTGCTTGGTTCCCTTGTCATCGGGCTTGTCGGTGCGCCGGTTTCTGATGCCGCTAAAAAGGCATCCCTGAAAACAAAAAAAATTGACTTAAAGGTTGGACAAAAGAAGCAGATCCAGCTCAAGAACAAGAAGAAAAAAGCAGTCTACAGCTTCAAATCCAGCAAAAAAGCCATTGCCTCTGTTACAAAAAAGGGTGTTGTGCAGGCAAAAAAAGCAGGAAATGCAAAAATCACCGTAAAAGAAAAATACAATAAAAAAACCAGAACACTGGGGACGGTACAGGTCAAGATCAAGCAGAAGGCGAAGCCAGTCCAGTCTCCAAATCCGACCCCTGCGGTGCCGGCGGCTTCAACTCCAGCTGTCACTGCTGCTCCGCCGGCAAATGCCACGGCTTCTCCAGAACCCGTTGTCACTCCAACGCCGGAGCCGACCCCGACTCCGATCGCAACCCTTCCTCCGCGGGAAGAAGATGATAATTATGATACACCAAAAGGGTTTGACCAGAAAAAAAGCGGTGTGGCCTACGGCAGCCTGCGTCAGATCAGTTACAATTCCACCACAACGGGAACGAAACGTATCGCCAATGTAATTCTCCCCGCTAATTATTCCGAAGAAAATGAATATCCTGTTCTTTATCTTCTTCACGGAATCGGCGGCGACCACACCGAATGGCTCGGCAGCAATCCGGTCCAGGTGATCGGCAACCTGATCGCTGAAGAAAAGGCGGCAGAAATGATCGTCGTTATGCCAAATGTCCGCGCCCGTGAAGACGATAAGAAAGATCCTAGTGACATATATACGACTGAACATTTTAAGGCATTTGACAACTTCATCAATGATCTGCGGGATGACTTGATGCCTTACATGAAGGAGAATTATCCTATTGCTGAGGGAAGGGCTAACACTGCCATCGCCGGGCTTTCCATGGGAGGTCGTGAAGCTCTCTACATTGGACTCACCATGCCGGATACCTTTGGCTATATCGGCGGCTTTGAGCCCGCTGTCGGTGTACTTCCATATGACAGAGAAGACGGTCTTTTCACAGAGGACACCTTAAAACTTCCAGATGAATATAATGACAGAACCTACATTTTGATCTGCAAAGGTACGAAAGACACTACCGTGGGCGACGCTCCACTAAATTACCATAATGCCCTTACCAAGAACGGAACCCCCCATGCTTATTATACCGTTGATTTTGGTCATGAACCCAACGCATGGAAGGACGGTCTGTACAACTTTGCGAGACGAATTTTCTAATACTTTTTTCAGTAAAACGGTAATAGGAAAATAATTGTCACACTTGTAAACAGGCCTTCGTGAGACGAATTTCTTAAAACTCTTTTCAACTAAATTTTTATAGAAAAATACCACTGCATACCGGATCCAGATCTGGGCAGTGGTATTTTTTTGCGCTTCCACAGATTTATTTCTTGAGTTTCCGCAAAATGTAATAAACAATGGCACAGAAATAGAAACGAAATAG
>CAMTDY010000112.1 GCA_947070915.1 uncultured Roseburia sp. | reverse complement strand
CCATATGTATTAGAATCTCCAAAACATAATATCCTTCTCATAACCCATACCTACCTTTGTAATATAGTAAAATCCCCCAACATCAAATTATTATAAGTATATCACATTCTGATGAAAACCGCCAGCAAAGAATACACTTTTTTTGACAATATTCTTTCATGGCAGCACCAGAGAGCAGGCATATCCGAGAAAAGAATGATTACAACTGTTGAAGCTCATCCAGGGTCTTATCAAATGGGGGCAGAAAATCTCTCATGAAAATGTCTACCTCTTCCATCTTCATTTCCCTAAGGGCCTTCTCAATGGTCTGGCAGGCTGTGGAAAATTCCCGATTCCCTGCCTTTTTTTCTTCCATACATTTTATAAGGGCAGAAAGTTTATCTGCAGCTTTTACGAGATGCCAAAGCTCCTCATCGCCTTCCTGGGGAAAAAATACCTCCTCATAATAGTTTCTCATATAACCCGGCAGCAGGGAAAGCAGCTTTCGGTTCGCTTTTTCTTCTACTTTTTTGTAAGCATCGAGAATGTCTCTGTCATGGTATTTTACCGGGGTAGGCATATCCCCGGTGATGATCTCATTGGCATCGTGATACAGTCCAATAAGCACCAGCTTATCAAGATCTACCTCTCTGCCACAGCATTCCCTGGAAATAATTCCTAAACCATGAGCCAGCATAGCCACTTCCATGGAATGTTCACTGATATTCTCTCTGTCGGAATTGCGCATCAGAGCCCAGCGTTCTATATATTTCATCCTGGCCATCATAGCAAAAAATGAATACTCCTCCATTCTAACCTCCCAAATTTATTCATGCGATGTTCTTATGGAACCTTTTCTTCTATCAATTAAAGTGCACTTTACATACAATCTCAGTGAATCCCCAGCATCTTTTGAATGTATTTACCGGTATAGGAGTCTGGATTGGCTGCAATCTTTTCCGGTGTTCCTGAATCGATCACTGTACCCCCCTTCTCTCCTCCTTCCGGACCGATGTCAATGATATAATCTGCCGTCTTGATCACATCCAGATTGTGTTCGATCACCACCACAGTATTCCCTCCCTCGGCCAGGCGGTGGAGGATCTCAATCAGCTTATGAACATCGGCAAAATGAAGACCGGTGGTGGGTTCATCCAATATATAGATCGTTTTTCCTGTGCTTCGTTTACTTAGTTCTGTGGCCAGTTTGATCCTCTGGGCCTCTCCGCCGGATAAGGTGGTGGAGGGCTGCCCCAGTTTCACATAAGACAATCCCACATCATACATTGTCTGGATCTTCCGGTGTATCGTTGGTACATTTTTAAAGAAATCCAGTGCCTCTTCCACTGTCATATCCAGCACATCAAATATACTCTTTCCCTTGTACTTTACATCCAGTGTTTCACGGTTGTAGCGTTTTCCTCCACACACCTCACAGGGAACATATACATCGGGAAGAAAGTTCATCTCGATCTTGATGATTCCGTCACCGCGGCACGCCTCACAGCGTCCCCCCTTGACATTAAAACTAAACCTGCCTTTTTTATATCCTCTGGCCTTCGCATCGGAGGTAGAAGCAAAAAGATCACGTATCATGTCAAACACACCGGTATAAGTGGCAGGGTTGGACCTGGGCGTCCTGCCGATAGGAGACTGGTCTATGTTGATCACTTTATCCAGTTGTTCCATCCCTTGAATATTCTTATGTTTCCCTGGTATGCACCGGGCCCGGTTCAGCGTCCTGGCAAGGGATTTGTACAGAATCTCATTCACAAGAGAGCTCTTGCCGGAGCCGGATACGCCGGTCACACAGGTAAATACCCCCAGCGGAAACTCGACATTGATATTTTTTAAATTGTTCTCCCTGGCGCCCGTTACTTTTAAATACCCTGTTGGGGTTCTCCGTTTTTCTGGCACCGGGATAACAATCCTGCCACTCAGATATGCTCCAGTAATGGATTGTTTCGATTTCATAATATCCTGTGCTGTCCCGGCAGCCACCACTTCTCCGCCATGATCGCCGGCACCAGGCCCGATATCCACCACATAATCCGCCGCCAGCATCGTATCCTCATCATGCTCTACCACGATCAGCGTATTTCCCAGGTCCTTGAGGTTTTTTAAGGTTCGGATCAGTTTATCATTGTCCCTCTGGTGCAGACCGATACTCGGTTCATCCAGAATATAGGCAACTCCCACCAGCCCGGAACCGATCTGGGTCGCAAGCCGGATTCTCTGAGCTTCCCCGCCGGACAAGGTACTGGTGGCACGGGACAGGCAGAGATAATCCAGCCCCACATCCACTAAAAAGCCCAGACGGGACTTGATCTCTTTCAGGATCAGCCGCCCGATCTGCATCTGCATATCTGTCAAATGAAGCCCGTCCACAAAGCCCTTAAGATCCCGAATGGAATATTCGCACAGTTCTGCAATGTTCTTATCTCCCACCGTAACCGCCAGAGACTCTTTCTTTAAACGCTTTCCACCGCACTCACTACAGGGAGTGATCCGCATAAAAGTTTCATATTCCTGCTTTGTGGAATCCGATCCTGTCTCCCGGTATCTGCGTTCCATATTTTTGGTCAGTCCCTCAAATTCCACATGATATACGCCTCCGCCACGCTGCCCTACATAATGAACCTCAACCTTTTTCCCTCTGGTACCATTTAATATGATATCCCGCACTTCCTCAGAGTAATCTTCAAAAGGCGTTGTGAGGTCAAATCCATATTCTTTCGCCACGGCTTCCATCATACACCTGGTGTAACTCCCTTTATCCGTCACAGACTGCCATCCCAGTACGGCAATCGCCCCCTCCGCAATGCTCAGAGACCAGTCCGGTATCATCAGTTCCGGCGCAAACTCCATTTTATAGCCTATTCCATGACATACATGACAGGCTCCGAAGGGATTATTAAAAGAAAAACTTCTCGGCTCAATCTCATCGATGCTGATTCCGCAGTCCGGACAGGAAAAACTCTGGCTGAAGTTGATCACATCGGCACCGATGACATCCACCATCAGAAGGCCATTGGATAATTGTAGTACATTCTCAATGGACTCTGACATTCTTTTCTCCACACCTTCCCGCACTACCAGGCGGTCTACTACGATCTCGATGTTATGCTTTTTATTCTTTTCCAGTTTGATCTCTTCAGACAGATCATACATATTTCCATCTGCCACCACCCGGACATAACCACTTTTTTTGGCTTTTTCAAAAACTTTGACATGCTCTCCCTTGCGCCCCCTTACCACAGGAGCCAACAGCTGGATCTTCGTATTTTCCGGAAGTTTCATAATTTCATCCACCATCTGGTCCACGGTCTGGCGTTTAATCTCTTTTCCGCATTTGGGGCAGTGGGGAATCCCTACCCTGGCATATAAGAGCCGGAAATAATCGTAAATCTCTGTCACCGTCCCGACAGTAGAGCGGGGATTGCGGTTGGTGGTCTTCTGATCTATGGAGATCGCCGGAGGGAGTCCGGATATACTTTCTACATCTGGTTTCTCCATCTGTCCAAGAAACTGTCTGGCATAAGAAGACAGAGATTCCATATAACGCCGCTGTCCTTCAGCATATATGGTATCAAAAGCAAGGGACGATTTGCCGGAACCACTGAGCCCGGTGAGTACCACAAACTCATCTCTGGGAATATCAATATCAATTCCCTTAAGATTGTGTTCACTGGCTCCTTTGATCTTTATCATTCTTTTCTTTTCCATCGTAGTTTCCTCCATGCCATATATTAGTCATCTAGCTTTTCAAGTATTTTTTTCAACTCGATCATCTGATCCCGCAGGGCAGCAGCCGCCTCAAAGTTCAATTCAGCAGACGCCTGATTCATCCTCTTCATGACTTTCTGAATCTGTTTTTCCAACTCTTCTTTCGTCATATACTCCGGATCTTTCCCCAGATCTTCCATTCCGGATTCCGCCTTGGTAGAAATCTTGATCAGATCCCTCACCGCTTTTTTGATCGTCTGAGGCGTGATTCCATGTTCTTTATTGTAAGCATCCTGAATTCCCCGCCTTCTCTCGGTCTCACCGATCGCCTTCTTCATAGAATCCGTCTCCTGATCCGCGTACATGATCACCCTTCCCCCGGCATTCCTTGCCGCCCGGCCAATGGTCTGTATGAGAGATGTCTCGGAACGCAGAAATCCTTCTTTGTCTGCATCTAATATCGCTACCAGGGAGACCTCCGGAATATCCAGGCCTTCCCGAAGCAGATTGATCCCCACCAGCACATCAAAGACGTCCAGACGCATGTCACGAATGATCTCCGACCGCTCCATAGCATCAATATCGGAATGTAAATATTTTACCCGGACTCCTACCTCTTTATAATAATCTGTAAGATCCTCTGCCATTCTTTTGGTCAGGGTCGTTACCAGAACTTTCCCACGCACTGTCTCCTTGTCCTCAGGTTCTTTCGTAATTTTACGGATTTCGGCCAGAAGATCATCAACCTGTCCTTTCACCGGCCTTACCACCACTTCCGGATCCAGCAGTCCCGTGGGACGTATGATCTGTTCCGTCCGCAGAAGTTCATGGGCGCTTTCATAATCAGAGGGGGTCGCTGACACAAACATCATCTGATTGATATGCTCCTCAAATTCTTCAAAATTCAAGGGCCGGTTGCTTTTGGCGGAAGGCAGGCGGAACCCATAGTCTACCAGGGTGCTCTTTCTGGACTGGTCGCCGGCATACATTCCCCGGACTTGTGGGATCGTAATATGGGATTCATCCACGATGATCAGAAAATCATCCGGAAAATAATCCAGCAGTGTATGGGGCGTCTCTCCTTCTTTCATCCCTGCCAGATGCATGGAATAATTTTCAATCCCAGAACAAAAGCCGGTCTCCCGCATCATCTCAATATCAAAATGCGTCCTCTCAGAGATCCTCTGGGCCTCGATAAGCTTGTCTTCACTTTTAAAGAATTTTACCCGGTCCTTTAATTCTTCTTCGATCCCAAGGATCGCCCTCTCCATTTTGTCCGGCGCCACCACGTAGTGGGATGCTGGAAAAACCACCATATGTTCCAGATTATTCAAAGGAGCCCCTGTCAATACATCAATTTCCTGAATCCGGTCCACTTCGTCTCCAAAGAATTCCACCCGGATCGCCCGGTCCGTCGCCGATGCCGGAAAGACCTCCACTACATCTCCCCGAACCCGGAAAGTTCCACGGTGAAAGTCCATATCATTCCTTGTATACTGAATATCCACAAGGCGACGGATCACCTCGTCCCGGTCCTTCTCCATCCCCGGCCGCAAAGAAACCGTCATATTCTGATAATCAATGGGACTTCCCAGTCCATAGATACAGGACACACTGGCTATGATGATCACATCTTTTCGCTCCGTCAGCGCCGCCGTCGCCGAGTGACGCAGCTTATCAATCTCATCATTGATGGAAGAATCCTTTTCGATATAAGTATCCGTCGAAGGCACATAGGCTTCCGGCTGATAGTAATCATAGTATGAGATGAAAAACTCTACCGCGTTGGAAGGAAAAAATTCCTTAAACTCACTATAGAGCTGTGCCGCCAGAGTCTTATTGTGGGCAATGACCAGCGTCGGCTTATTCAGCTGCTGGATGACATTTGCCATGGTAAATGTCTTGCCAGATCCGGTGACACCAAGAAGAGTCTGGAACTGATTGCCCTCCTGAAATCCGTCTACAAGGGCTTTGATCGCCTGCGGCTGGTCGCCGGTGGGCTTGTATGGTGCATGTAATTTGAACTCTGGCATATGAAAATCCTTTCTTTCACTAAGTTATTATGACTACTATGAAACACCAAATAAGTGTAATCAATTAAATCGATACCCTTTTAAAACAAATTCTTTTTCTCCATAATCTATGTCTAGTACAAAGAAAACCTCATCTGTTGATGATGCCACTATACTGAATAATACTTAAAAATCCTTCAAGAAAGCAATAATGATATATGATCTCTGCTTTTTCATTTTTCATTGCTTTCTTCCTCCATTTCCAACAACATACGGTCAAAATCACTCTGATACAATTGATCGTCATTGGAATCTGCTCTTCTGCCCGCAATTCCGCAAGATCTAAATAGGCATTGACAATCCTTGCCATTGCAGATAATTCATCTTCTGTCAGATAATTTTTCGCTACAACTACATCAAATCTCTGAATTTTACCATTCGGTGAATCTTTCCATTTCTGAAGCCCCATATGCTCCTTCTCACTGTCTGCTCTATGGTAAATCACCTCTGCCGCAGTTTCCCCATGAATCGCCCAGTGCAGTTGATTTTGGACTCTTGCAAAAAAACGTCTGGTTGTCTGTGCTTTCGGATCATAATCTATACTTGTGGCATATATATCCGTAACCTTCTGATAAAATCTCCGTTCTGATAACCGAATTTCACGGATCCTTTGCAATTCAAAATGATCCATGTTGTATTCTCCCTGAAATTATCCATTTGATCTGACTCAATGGCGCAAACGATGAAAAACCTGCTGTCAGTCTGATTATAGCACACCTGTTCTCCCATTGCAATGACTTTTTGAACATCTGTTCGCCAATCCTGCTAATCTGCATTTACCCCATCTGTTTCCAGGCATTTCTTCACTGCATTTTTCCACCCGCCGAGAAGTTCTGTTTTTGTTTTCTCTTCCATCATCGGCTCAAAACAGCTCTCCAGAGACCAGTTCCTGCGGATATCTTCCCTGTCCTGCCAGAACCCCACAGAAAGCCCCGCCAGGTAAGCGGCGCCCAGCGCCGTGGTTTCGATACAGGAGGGCCGGTGAACAGGAACACCGAGAAGATCTGCCTGGAACTGCATGAGAAAATCATTGGCACTGGCTCCCCCGTCCGTCTTCAGGGCGAGGAGAGGAAGTCCGGAATCCTGTTTCATAACCTGTACCAGATCATAGACCTGGTAAGCCATCGCCTCCACAGCAGCGCGGACAATATGATTCCTGCCGGCACCTCGTGTCAGGCCGGTGATGATGCCTCTGGCCTCCGCATCCCAGTAAGGTGCGCCAAGCCCCGTAAAGGCAGGCACCACATAAACCCCTGCGGTATCACGGACTGCCCGGCAGCACTCCAGCGATTCCGCCGCCGTCCGGATCAGTCCCATTTCATCCCTCAGCCACTGTATTCCGGCACCCGCCACAAATACACTTCCTTCCAGGGCGTACTGCGGCCTTTTTTCTGTACCGGCGGCCAGCGTCGTCAGAAGACCATTGGAGGAATTTACTGGTGTGTCCCCTGTGTTCATTAAGAGAAAACAGCCTGTCCCATAGGTATTTTTCATCTCTCCCGCCTTAAAACAGCATTGCCCAAACAACGCTGCCTGCTGGTCCCCAGCGATGCCCGATATAGGAATTCCGGTTCCTGTCAGGCTTTTATCGCTGTAGCCATATATTTCACTGGAAGGCCGGACTTCCGGCAGCAGGGACGCCGGAATATGAAAATAATCCAGAATTTCCAGATCCCATTCCAGCTTATGAATATCAAATAACATGGTGCGGGAAGCATTGGTATAATCTGTGACATGGACTTTACCACCGGTAAGCTTCCAGACGAGCCATGTGTCCACAGTACCGAACAGGATCTCTCCCCGCTCTGCCTGTTCCCTGATCCCCGGAACATGTTCCAGTATCCAGGCGATCTTGGTGGCTGAAAAATAGGCATCCGGAACCAGCCCGGTACGCTTTCTGATCACAGAATCAAATCCATCGGCTTTAATCTGTTCAATCTGGCCGGAAGTGCGTCTGCACTGCCAGACGATGGCATGGCTTACCGGTTCCCCGGTAATCCGGTTCCAGAGAATCGTCGTTTCTCTCTGATTGGTGATCCCGATCCCTGCAATATTTTCCCCGGAGACACCGATCTTACTCATGGCTTCTGTCATTACGCTGAACTGACTGGACCAGATCTCCATGGCATCCTGCTCCACCCAGCCGGGCCGGGGATAAATCTGTCCAAATTCCTTTTGTGCCATACTGCATATCCCGCCTGAACGGTCAAATAATATGCAGCGGGAACTAGTTGTCCCCTGGTCTAAGGCTATCATGTACTGTTTCATCCTTCTTTTCTCCTTCCACATATTCCAGTATCGTCAATCCTCTTCTATCACATTCATCCAGCAGTTTTTGGCGGACCGCTACACTCCGCATCCCCACCCGAAACAACAGAAATGCTGGAATTTCTGCCACCATTACAACCACCACAAATATAAATGTGTCGATCCATGTGCTGGTTAGGGCAGTGTGGAGGATCAGACCAAGGACAACTACAACTACCGCCACTACTCCAATCCAGTTCCCCAGATGTTCCTGCCGTCCTTTCTTACGCAGATATTCCATGTACTCTTTCTCTGTCATTGGGGAACTCCCCTGTTTCAACCGCTTCTCATTTATTTTATAAAACCGCTTCACCAGATCGTCTGGCATTTCATCTTCCATTACATTCATAAAATTCAGTTTGGAACATGGATCTTTCGGCTTACAGATCTTCCCATACCGCCGGTAATTTATACCTGCGCCAACAATACGATAAACCGCCACATATCCTCCAGATATCAAAACAACCGGAAATGCCGGCAGCTCAAAACTCTTCATCCAGAAACCAGACAGCATGATCCCCCCTGCAACCACCCCCAGGCTTAAAAACAGCACGATTCCATAATACACACCAGAAGTAAGCCATTTCCATCGAAACATAAAGGGACGTATCAGCGCACTGGAGAAAATTTGTATAAACCATGCGGTCATAATCCCGATCAAATAACCTGTCACATCCGTCTTCGCTGTCAATAGATTAATATCCTTCTCTGTCCACAGGATCAGGAGACTTGCCAGTTCAAATATAAATACAAACATCATACAGCGATAAATCTGTCTCGGAATATTCTTTATCTGTTTCTTCATAGTGTATCCGCTAAAAAAATCCGCACAAAATGTTCCGGTATCTGTTCCAACTATCTTCTGCACAGGTTTTCCCGCATTCTGCGCCGATAACAGCAGATCCAGAAGATCCATCATCATTTCATCAGCCTCATCCCCTGTTATATTTTTTACACCAATAAAAATTTCTGCCTTCTCAAAAACTTCCTTATAATCGCCCTGCAGTTTATCGCTCAGCCAGAGATAATCCATCGCCATCTTCTATTCCTCCTCTCCAAACAATATTGCTTCCGCCGCAGCTGTTACTTTTCTATAGTTCAGTAAAAAAACCTGCTGCCTTTTTCTTCCTTTCTCTGTAATGGAATAGTACTTGCGCACCGGTCCCAGTGGAGATTTTGCTTTCCGGCAGCAGATA
>CAMTDY010000111.1 GCA_947070915.1 uncultured Roseburia sp. | reverse complement strand
ATAAGGCTGTCTGGCAGCTCCATCTGCTTTAATATATGTAAGATCTGTTCGTCACTTTCTGACGCCATATGTCTTAATTCTTCTGCCCTCTGCTCATAGTATTCCGCGGTCTCTTTGGCCGCCTCTTCACTTCCCTGGCATTCATCCAGCAGAAGTTCCAGCGGATCACTCATATAACTGTCATTCCGGTCCTTTAATACTGCCGGGGAAAGCTCTTTCTGAAGCTTCGACACCACACTGCTGCCGAATGCCACACTGATCTGGTCGCTGATGCTCTCACCCTTGGATATGACTTCCTTTAAACCTCCAAAGTCATCATCCACCTCACGGTCAATGCCCTTGGATTTCCTCGTGCGGATCGCTGATAACAGGGAGGAAAAGGACAATTCCCTGCCGTCCCGGACCACCTGTCCGATCACCGCCCCGTCACTTTTATTTACTTTATCTAAAAGCCGGTAAATGCCGATCATGCTTTTTCTTTCTTCTTCTGAGATACCGCCGCTGTGGTCCAGTTTCCACAAATACTTCCGGAAAGAGACATCCTCCTGGGTAATCTCTTCACTGATCTGTGAAACCTTTTCTCCCAGCTCATCCAGATTCATCTCCATTGGATTTTCCTTCCGCCGGATCAGTTCCGCCACTACCTGGGGGCGGAGTTCCCTGACAAGAGTCGTTACCTTGTCATCGTATTCCTTCATGGATAAAATATTTTCTCTGGTAAGTTCCATGCGGTTATAGGCAAGAATCCGTACTGCCCTCTGGTTCATCGCCGTAGGCTCCAGCTGAAGATCTTCCAGTATATCATTTACATTGGAAAATGCCTTGCTGATCCGGTCTCCCAGATCTGCCCTGACTTCGGTTCCCACAGACTCATAACTGCTCTCCATCCGGAGTCTCATTTCCCGGCCTGCGGCTGCCACATCCGCGATGGTATCGCTCTGTACCGTCTCGATGGTCCTGCCATAGGATGCTACAGGCGCTGACAGGATATCCTCCCTTGCCCGCAGGGTATCTGCCATGATCCCTACATTTTCTTCTGTCTGCTCTACTCCGGATGCCTGCAGATATCCCCTGCATGCCTCCTGTTCCATCTGTTTTAACTCATCTACAATCTGTACCAGATTCTGTACATCCAGATGGATTCCTTTATTCTCCATTCGTCTTGCCGCGTCGATCGTCATCGTGAGCCGGATCTCTTCCAGCTGCCTCTTCGCAGTTATAACTTCCGCGTCCGTTGCAAACATGTGACGAAGCGTCTCTTCATCGGTCTGTACCAGCTTCTCCAGCCGGTCCGCAGCTTCTTTCCGGGATATATTGGCAAGATCTGCCTCCTCTGGAAGTATGCCCTCCAGCACCTCATCTTCTATACGGTCCTCCAGCATTTCCGGCGACAGCTCTTTCAGATCCTGAAGTGCCTGATAGTTCCGGACATTTTCAGCAGTTACCGGAGCTCCCTCTTCATAAAGCATCTCCGCCGCCTGCATATTTTCCTCATTTGCCGCAAGACCACTGTTTTCTAAAATTGTTTCTGCCTGATCCCGGACTGTCCCAAAAGGCTCCTTGCCCTCTGTGGGCATAACATTCCCGGAGACTGCTCCCGCTGCCAGGCTTCCTTTTATATTTGCCGGCGTCACGGGAAGTTCATTTTCCAGAAGATATTTCGCCGCTGCCTCCGACATGCCCTGCAGTCCGGCCGCCATCTGGGCAGCTTCCTTGATCCGCCGGTCGATCTCATCCATAAATTCCTTTTTTTCTTCGCTGTTCTCGACCTGCTTCTCCACTGCATCTGCATTTTCACGCCGCTGGGTTTTGACTCTCTCCAGGGCGCGCTCCAAAGAGGACGCCACATATTCTTCCAAGATCGAGCCGTCCTCATCCTCTATACTTTTTGCATCTTCGCCGTTCATACTCTGGCTGATGAATTCCGCCGGGTCAAAAGTGTCGCCTGGCAATCCCTGAACCGCTTCCTGCAGCACGTTTTTCTTATAATTCGTATCTGTATATACGATACTGTTTCCCATGTCCTTTCGTACCGCACAATCCGTTGTGTACTCAATTCCTATGTTGGAAATGCTGCCTTCCCTGGCATTCTGTACCGACACCCCTAAGCCCTTTGCGTAGTCTGTGTCTTTAAAGTCAATGGAAATCTTGTTGCTGTTGATGATCATAGATTTCACACTCACTCTCCGAAATAATTGCTACTATATATTTCGGTTGAATCCCTGAATCCTTTAATCCTTTCCACAATTTCCTGCAGCCAGCCAGATCAGGCGGTTCCTTTGCCCCTGCCCCTTGCCCCTTCACGACAACAGGCCTGCCAGAAAATCCACGATCTTAAAACCGTATTCCACATCCTCTCCTCCCTTGAGCAGAGACTCATATTCCTCCTCGGACAGATTTTCCTTCAGCTTTTCTTTGGATTCCTCTGGCACGGTCTGATACGTGCTGTCGACAAAACAAAGAGTTGGATACATGACGCACCACCAGTTCTTCCCCTCATGCTTTCCAATATTGACTTTCAGCGCCTTATATTCCCCCGCCGGAAACGTCATATCCCCGTATTGTTTTACAGGAAAATAACAGGTACCAAGCTCCGCCTTCACTTCATAATCATAACCTTTTCTCTGTATGTAGTCCGAAGCGGTCTGCTCTACTTCCCTTAAATGATCCCGCAGTGTCTGCTGGGCAGAGATCACAGAGGTGTCCTGTACCAGTTCATCACGGAGCATCCGGACAACTTCCTCTTTTACTTCCAGTTTCAGTTTCTGGTCTTCCGCGCTGTCGCTGTTTGCCACCACATGAAGCCGGATGACCTGTTCTGCGATATCCCGCTGCATTTTATCACCCTCTGTCGCCTTTCCATAAAGATACATCAGCCCGCAGACAAATAACACAGCTGCTGCCAGTAAAACTCTTTTCATTCTCTATTCCTCCTGATTTTTACAGCCCGACCCCTCTGTCAAGTCAGTGCAAATTTTCTTTTTATGATTTTTCCCAATAAAATCTTTTTTATTCCGCCAAACTTTGTTATAATATATAGAAAAAAAGAGATGGTGAACGATATGGATTCATTATGGATAAATGCTCCTGCCAAGATCAATCTCGGACTGGACGTCATCCGCAGACGGGAGGATGGCTATCACGAGGTAAAAATGATCATGCAGAGTATCCGGCTCTTCGACCGGCTTACCCTCGCCAAATCAAAAACTCCAGGGATACATCTGACCACAAATCTTGGCTTTCTTCCAGTAAACGAAGATAATCTCGTATACAAAAGCGCTAGGCTTCTGATGGATGAATTTCATATTGATACCGGGGTCAGCATCCAGCTGGACAAGCGTATTCCTGTCGCCGCCGGTATGGCGGGGGGAAGCACCGACGCCGCTTCCTGCCTGCTCGCCATGAACCGCTTATTTGATCTCAGGCTTTCGGATCAGCAGCTGATGGAACGGGGCGTCACCCTGGGCGCCGATATCCCCTATTGCATTATGAAGGGAACCGCGCTTTCAGAAGGTATCGGAGAAATCCTGTCACCGCTTCCCGAAGCGCCGGACTGCTATGTATTAATTGCAAAACCAGGCTTTCACGTCTCGACAAAATTTGTCTACTCAAATTTAAAACTGGACGGGCAGACAAAACATCCGGATATCGACCATATGATAGATTGTATCCGGAAAAACGATCTCCGGGATCTGTGCAGCAGCATGGCAAACATTTTAGAAACCGTAACCATCCCGGAACACCCGGAGATCGCAGACATCAAAAAGACAATGCTGGAACAGGGCGCCCTGGGTTCTCTTATGAGCGGCAGCGGCCCTACCGTCTTTGGTATTTTTGATGACCTGGAAAAGGCAAAGACCGCCAAGGAAAAATGCAGAAAACTTCCTTATCGCTGCTTTGTTTTTGTCACAGATCTTTATAGGTAGCCTGCTGCTGATTTTACGGATCAGCCAGACCGGGCCGCCACCAAACACAAGGAGGATATCATGATTATTAAAAAAACAAAAAAACTATGTATCGCCACCCTGATCATATCGCTTATTTTTGCCGGCACCGCTGTCTCACCTTCCGCAGATGCCTATGCTGCGGAGACAGACACATCTCCCTCCATCACTGACGAAAGCCTGTTTGAAACCGCCTATATAGACGGTTTTCTTACGATTACCGGTTTTCACCAGCCGGCATCGGGGAACAATCTGACGGATATAGTAGTTCCCCCTGCTATCCGCGGACAAAAAATACGTGCCATCGGTTCATCGGCATTTGAGGGCGCCGGCGACATCCACAATCTCTATCTGCCGGATACGTTGGAACAGATCTTTGCCGAAGCCTTTTCTTCCTACCGGGTCTACCAGGTGGGTAGTTATACCTATCATGCCACTGGAGATTTTGCGGTGGTTGAGACTGCCCCAGCAGAAAAACCAGTTGTAGATACTCCCTCAGTGGAAGAAGGTTCCATGGCCTTCACCCAGCACCAGCTGCCCTCCTCTCTGACTGTCATCGGAGAGAGAGCATTCTATAACTCTCCAGTACATAATATTATTTTTAATAGTCCAGAACTGACCATTGGAGCAAGTGCCTTCAAGGGAACAGAAAATCTAGGCGATATTACCGTAACAGAAGGGACACGTATTTCTGAGATCGGTGAGTACGCATTCCAGAACAGCGGAAACCTCCACAGCTTCCGCATCAGCGGAATCATTGACCGGATTAAAAAGGGAGCCTTTCAGGGAGCAGGCAATATGAACGAATTTGTGGTATCTGAGACAGGAAGTATTTCCGTCATTGAAGATGAGGCATTCATGAACTGCGCCAATCTTCACACGGTAACGCTGCGGGGAAATGTGACTTCCATCGGAAACAATGCCTTTTCCCAGTGCGGTAATATGAATGATCTCGTCATTGAATCCACTACTTCCTACACCATCGGTGAATATGCGTTTAAAAATAATACCAATCTTCATCATGTAACCCTCTCCAATGGGATTGAAACCATAGAAAAGGGAACCTTTGAAAACTGCGCCAATATGAATACCGTTCATTTGCCGGATTCTTTAAAAAATATCAAAGAAGATGCCTTCAAAAATCTTCCAAACCTGCAGGAGATTACCATCAATGAAAATGTAACTATAGCGCCAAATGCCTTCGAGGGGGCAGGGGATGCAACCAAAAAAGCTCTTGCCAATACAAACAACGCAGCGGCAAAAGCCATCGCCGGAGCCCCGGTTCCCACACCTGCACCACCAGCTGTTCCGCTGGTCAGCGTTCCCGTGGTCACACCACCAACTCCTGCACTACCACAAAAGATTTCTGTATCTTCAGTAAAATTGAAAAAGGCAGCTGTAAATAAAAAGAAGAAAAAAGTAACCCTCACCTGGTCCAAAAATCCAAAGGCCAGCGGCTATACCATCTATAAAAAAGTGGTCAAAAAAGGCACAAAAGCGAAAAAAGCGAAGAAGATAAAATTTAAGAAAGTGAAAAATGTGAGCGCCAAAACCTTAAAGTTCTCTTTAAAACTGGCAAAGAAATCAACCACCACTTTTTACGTCAAAGCCTTTATTAAAACAAAAGTCAATGGAAAAACGGTTACTTATTACAGCAAAGCATCAAATAACAAAAAAGCCACATTGAAATAACTAAAATATTTTTTCCATAAAGTGAATGGATTTCCTAAACCGAATCGTATTATATATGAAACGGTAAATCATACATTTGATATTTTATGGAGGAAATGAAAATGAAGAAAAAAATAATTGTAACAGGTGTTGCAGCCATCGCCCTGGTAGCTGCACTGCAGACATCCAGCATCTTTGCCGCAGCTCCGGCTGAGAAAACACCCAGTGTCTATACTGCAGCTCCGGCTGAGGAAAAACGTTCTGACGATACAAACACTGGCACAGTATGTAACTATTGCAGCGGTGACTGCTCTTTTGTCGATGAAGACGGCGATGGTATCTGTGATAATTACAAGAAACCTGGCACCAATGGAGCTAATGCTGGAAAAGGCTTTGTCGATGAAAACGGTGATGGTATCTGTGATAACTATGCTTCCAGAGGGCAGGATGGCGCCTGTGGCTGGGGAGATGGCCACGGAAACCACGGCCATGGAGGAGGCTGCCACAGGAGATAACAACGAGGGCGCTTATGCGGAATGAACAAGAGGTAAACAGGGCGGTCGAACAGTATTCCGATATGATCCGGCGGCTCTGTATGATTCATTTGAAAAATTATCATGATACTCAGGACATATTTCAAACCGTATTTTTGAAGTATGTCCTAAGTTCCGTTGTATTTGAAAATGAAGAACATGAAAAAGCCTGGTTTATCCGTGTGACCATAAATGCCTGCAAGGATTTACTCAAAAACTTTTTTAGGACCCATATGGTCTCCATCGACGAACTGACGGAACAGCCCTGCGAATTATTACCGGATCACCAGGAAGTTCTTGAAGCCGTCCAGTCACTGCCCCAAAAATACAAAACCGTCGTATATCTTCATTTTTATGAAGGCTATACGGCGCCGGAAATAGGAAAGATACTTCACAAAAACGTGAACACGATTTACACCTATCTAACACGTTCCAAAAAAATATTGCGGGAAAAATTGGGAGGTGATGGATATGAATAACATGATAAAAGAAACCTTTGACAATATTCACGCAGAAGAAGCGTTGAAGGAACAAACAAAGGAATTTATTGCAGACAAAACAAGAAATTATACGAAGCCACAGAAAAAATCCGCTTATAAAATGATTATTCCTGCAGTGGCCTGCTTTTTATTTCTTTTCATCAGTTTTAGCGGATACCGGTTATTTTTTACACAGACCTCGGTTATCAGCATCGATATCAATCCGTCTTTTGAACTAAATTTAAACCGGTTTAACCGGGTAATCTCCATCGATTATTATAATGACGACGGACGTAAAGTGACAAATGATCTTGACATCCAGTTTATGGACTACAGGAATGCCCTTGATGAGATTCTGAAGTCAGAGAACATTACCTCCTATCTGGACCAGGATGAAATGCTGTCCATCTCTGTAGCTGGAAATAATGAACAGGAAAACAAGGAGATCCTTGATAATATTGAAACCTGTATTCCAAAACACCAGGACCACTGCTGTGATACAGGAAATTATGATGATGTCAGCGAGGCCCACGCCGCAGGGTTATCCGTCGGCAAATACCGGGCATTTTTGGAATTGCAGAAAATAAACCCGGAGACGACAGTTGAAGATGTTAAAGAGCTTACCATGCGGCAGATCAGAGAGATCACAGGTTATTCCTCCTGCGAGTTCCACTCTGGCAATAAGGGCAGTGAACATGGGCATGGAGAAGGGCATGGACATGGGAGATGGGAAAAGCAATGATTCTTTTCATGAGAGTGTAATATAAAGTGTGTAAGTTACCGTCAACTAAACTTACGCACTTTATTTTTATGATAAGGTGCGGTATACTCGAAAGAAAGGATGAAAGGATTTATGAGTACAGAAATTATGGCACCCAGAAAAAACAGACGCAATAAAGCTGGTATGGCTATTGCACAGGCAATTATTGATGAATACCAGCCACGAACTGCTGAGGACATGCAGGCAGCGCTCAAAGACATATTTGGACCAATGTTTGAATCCATGCTTCAGGGAGAGATGGATTCCCACCTTGGCTATGAAGCCAATGACCATGGATTCAAAGCCACGGATAACCGCAGAAACGGATACAGCCATAAAACGGTTAAAACAACCTATGGGGACATTCCTGTGGATGTCCCAAGGGACAGGGATGCTTCCTTTGAACCACAGGCGATACCAAAGCGTTCCAGGGATGTAAGCGGCGTTGAGGGCAAGGTTCTGTCTATGTATGCGAAAGGAATGAGCCAGCGGGATATTGCAGATACCATTGAAGAGATCTATGGTTTTGAAATTTCCCATGAAACCATTTCAAATATCACAGACCGTGTCATCGAAACAGCAGAGGAATGGCAGAACCGTCCGCTTAAAAGGTTCTATACCTTTTTATTTGTGGACTGTCTTTATATCTCCATCCGCAAAGAAACAGAAACTAAAAACTGTGCCGTATATGTGATCCTGGGATATGATGTGAATGGGATAAAAGACATCTTGGGACTGTGGATCGGTGAGGCAGAAGGAAAACACTACTGGATGCAGATCTTTGACGAGATCAAGGCAAGGGGTGTGGAAGATGTGCTGTTCATCAGTATGGATGGTGTTTCCGGCCTGGAAGAAGGAGCGACGTCCATATTTAAGGATGCCGTTGTCCAGCGGTGTATTGTGCATCTGATCCGGAACTCCATCCGGTACATACCATCAAAGGATTACAAGGCATATACGGCCCAGATAAAGAAAGTGTACGGTGCTTCCAGCCTGAAAGCAGCGGCAGCGGAATTTGAGCGCTTTAAACAGGCATGGAGCCGTTATCCGGGAGCTGTGGATGTCTGGGTCCGCAACTGGCAGCATGTGGAGCAGCTGTTCAATTATGGAAGCGCCGTCCGGAAAGTAATGTATACGACGAATGCCATAGAGGCCGTCAATTCCAGTTTCCGGAAAGTAACGAAAAAGGGTTCCTTTCCCAGCGAGGATGCAGTACGCAAGGCACTTTATCTGCGTATAACAGAATTATACAAAAAATGGAACAACCGTCCTATACCCAACTGGGCTATGGTCAGAAACCAGCTTTCCATGGATGACAAGATACAAGCCCGGATATTGAAATATGAAAATTTTTAAGACAGTTTCTGTATAACTTAGTTACATATGCAAAAGGTGGTCGATTAACTCGGCCACCAAAAAAAATCAAAAAAACTTACACACTTTACTTGACAAACCCCTTTTCATTGATATCTCCGAAATGCCCCTCTGTCTGGATGGAACGGATCTGGCGTTTCAGGATCCCGTTATCACTCTGGATATTCGCATGGGATTTTTCGGCGTTATATTTATATAAACATCTGGCTTTATGTTCGCATCCGCTGCAGTCGGTACACCCATACACCTCGAAAGTCTGTGTATAACCATCCTTTTCCCTGGTCTCTGTGCGGATATGATGCAGTTCCCTTCCGTCATGGCAGATGTAGTACTGCTCATCTTCATGGATCCGAACCGTCATGTTGTAATATTTCCCGACAGCCCCTTTTTATTTGAAAGTTTCTTATCGTTATGATCTATTTTCCCACCTTGATCTTCTTCACGCTGCTCCAGCTACCATACACTTTTCTTCCCTCATAGAATTTAAATGCACGAACCTTAACATAATATACCTGTCTCTTATACACATCTGACGCTGCCGACGATAAGGCTCGGGGG
>CAMTDY010000110.1 GCA_947070915.1 uncultured Roseburia sp. | reverse complement strand
TGAGAAAAAATGGATGAAAAGGAGGCATATGCGATGCGAAAGACCAAGATTATCTGTACCATGGGACCAGCCACAGACCGTGAAGGGGTGCTTGAAGCTCTGATCCATGAGGGGATGAATGTGGCGAGGTTCAATTTTTCCCATGGTAGCCATGAAGAACAGAGACGCCGGATGGAGATGGTAAGGGAGTTTAGGCAGAGATGTGATAAGCCGGTAGCGATGCTTCTGGATACAAAAGGACCAGAGATCCGCACCGGGGTTTTTGAGGGAGGAAAGGCGGTGCTGGAGCAGGGGCAGCAGTTTATCCTTACCTGCCGCGAGACACTGGGAAATTCTACCAGGGTTTCTGTGACGTATCCCAAACTATATGAAGATGAAAAACCAGGAAACCGTATTCTGATTGATGACGGGCTGATTGAGATGGTGGTGAAAGAGGTCCGGGATGAGGATATTATCTGTCAGGTGGTGAATGGAGGCGTAGTTTCTGACCATAAAGGAGTCAATGTGCCGAATGTCCACATCCGCCTTCCCTACATGAGCGAAAAAGATAAAGAAGACATCCTGTTTGGGATCCAGCAGGATGTGGATTTTGTTGCAGCTTCCTTTACAAGAACCGCTGAGGATGTAAAGCAGATCCGGCAGCTGCTGGATGAAAATGGCGGAGAGGACATTAATATCATTGCCAAGATCGAAAATGCGGAAGGGGTGGAGCGGATCGATGAGATCATACAGGCGGCAGACGGTATTATGATCGCCAGAGGCGATATGGGGGTGGAGGTGCCGGATGAAGAGGTGCCGGTCATACAGAAGATGATCATCAAAAAAGTATACGAGGCGGGCAAACAGGTGATCACAGCAACTCAGATGCTGGATTCCATGATAAAGAACCCGAGACCTACCAGGGCGGAGACTGCCGATGTGGCAAACGCCATCTATGATGGAACCAGTGCCATCATGCTCTCTGGAGAGACGGCGGCAGGAAACCATCCGGTGGAGGCGTTGAAGACGATGGTTCGTATCGCTGAGCGCACGGAAAGGGACGTAGATTATCGGAAGCGTTTTTTCCAGCATGAAAGAAAAGCAAATCCGGATATTACGGATGCCATCTGCCATGCCACCTGTACCACTGCCCATGATCTGAATGCCAGAGGGATCGTTACTGTGACGAAATCCGGGCGTTCTGCCCGGATGATCTCCAGATACCGTCCGGACTGTGACATCATTGGATGTGCCATGTCGGAAAAGGTGACAAGGCAGCTGAACATGTCCTGGGGGGTGACACCAATACTGTTGGAAGAAAAGAATAAGGTATTTGAGCTCTTCGACTATGCGACAGAAGCGTGTCTCCAAAGAGGACTGGTCCACAAGGGTGATGTGGTGGTATTCACTTCGGGAGTTCCCATTGGCATTTCTGGAACTACCAATATGATCAAAGCCCAGATCATAGCCTGATCCGGGAGGGCTCGTATTGAAAAAATATCTTTTAGGTTGACTTTTGCCTTCTTTTGGTTATAATTATACTTGGGAAACGATTTGATTTTATAGATTCCGCGAGAGTACATCGCGAAACCAAATAAAAACTACTTAGGAGGTAAATTTCTCATGGCAACAAAGGCTAATTACAAACTTGACGAAATTGGTGCTGGCAAAGTTGGTTTTTCCAAGACCCGTGCCATCATCGAAGCTGGATTTTATGGTAACAATGTAGTAAAGGTAAACACATTGAAGGAGGCATATAATCTGGCTAAAAATTCACCGGGAACGATCGTTACAGATATGCCTGTATACAGAGGAGAAGAGTTCGGTCTCGATGCAGACGCGAAAGTACTGCTTTTTAATGATGGCGCCGTAACAGGACGTTATGCGGCAGCACGCCGTATCAAGGGAGAGCCGGGCGTAGATGCTCCAAAGCTGGATAAAGTAGTTATGGACGCAATGTACAAGACCCGTTTCAAAAAGCTCTATCATGCCACCGTATTTGTAGGTCTGGATCCGGAGTTTATGGTAAAGGCACACCTTCTGATCCCGGAAGGGGAGGAGAACCTGATGTACAACTGGATGCTGAACTTCCAGTACATGTCAGATGAATATGTAAAAATGTATAAAGAGTCACAGCCGGTAGGCGGCGGTAAAGAGGCAGATATCTATATCTTCTCCGATCCCCAGTGGGAGCCGACACCGAGCCCGGATGTGGATTACAGCTGCCTGAGCGATGACAGGACACTCTGCTATTTCGATACAAATGAGAACTGTGCAGCCATCCTTGGTATGAAATATTTTGGTGAGCACAAAAAGGGAACTCTTACCATGGCGTGGGCGATCGCAAACCGCAACGGTTATGCTTCCTGTCACGGTGGACAGAAAGAATATACCCTTTCTGACGGTTCAAAATATGTAGCTTCCGTATTCGGTCTTTCAGGATCCGGTAAATCTACACTGACTCATGCAAAGCATGGCGGAAAATATGGTGTTACGGTTCTTCATGATGACGCTTTCATCATCAATACCGATACCTGTTCTTCTGTAGCTTTGGAGCCTACTTATTTTGACAAGACAGCAGATTATCCGACAGGATGCCCAGACAACAAGTATCTGCTCACTGCCCAGAACTGTTCTGCTACAATGGACGAGGATGGAAAGATCCAGCTCGTAACAGAAGACATCCGTAACGGCAATGGACGTGCGATCAAGTCCAAACTCTGGTCACCAAACCGTGTTGACAAGATTGGTGAGCCTGTAAACTCCATTATCTGGATCATGAAAGATCCTGCTATCCCGCCGGTAGTAAAACTCAAAGGATCTGCCCTGGCTTCCGTAATGGGTGCAACCCTTGCCACAAAAACTTCTACTGCAGAGCGTGTGGCAGCGGGAACAGACCTGAATGCACTTCGTATTGTACCATATGCTAACCCGTTCAGAACCTATCCGCTGGTAAACGACTATGAGAAGTTCAAAAAGCTGGTGGAGGAAAAGAACGTAGACTGTTACATTGTAAACACCGGCGATTTCATGGGCAAAAAAGTACAGCCAAAAGACACTCTTGGAATCCTTGAGTCCATCGTAGAAGGAAAAGCCCAGTTCAAACAGTGGGGACCATTTGAAGACATCGAGATCATGGATTGGGAAGGATTTGTTCCGGATCTGAATGACAATGACTACAAAGCTGCCCTGAAGAGCGCTATGGAGCATCGTGTAAGTGCAGTAGAGAACTTCGCAACAGCAAAAGACGGATATGACAAACTTCCAGATGAGGCACTCCAGGCAGTGAAGAAGCTGGTAGCAGCACTCAGCTGATTAAAAATTGTCTCAGAAAAATAAATTGATTTAAACATAAGCACTCTTTCTCTGTAAAAGTTAGTTTCATGGGAAAGGGTGCTTTTTTGGTCTGCTGAATGATAGCTGACGGAAATATCTGTTTACATTTCCTGATAAGTATGTTATTCTATCCTTGCAGGCGGAAATCAGAAAAAATTATAATTATCTTGAAATCTATACATATCTATGATAGTATATAAATATAAACTAAAATGCGTTTATGTTCCGCTGCAGATCACAAAATAATTTAAATATGGTGCGGCGGAATGCGGATATATTCAGTGTTGATGGGGCAGTGTTTTTTCTTTGCATTTCCTGCATGAAAGAGGGGGATGCGTTGGGAAAAACAATATTTAAAGCGGTCCCGTTTTATCCAGAGCCGGATTGACAGCCGCAGCCTGGGGAGCTTGATGGAGAGAGAATGGAATAATGGCCGGGAAGAAGGGCGAAAAGAAGGAGAACTGTTTCATCTGATTGATCAGGTAGTCAAAAAACGGGATCGGAAATTAACAGCGGAAAGGATAGCAGATGCTCTGGAGGAAGAAGAGGTGATAATTGAGCGGATTTTGCTGGCGGCTGCCAAGGCAGGATCGGATGAAGTGGAGGAAATCTATGCCTATTTATAATAGGTAGATGGTGTTTTTGTAAAAACGGTGTTGTTAAAAAGGATCAAACCGCGTACAATGGTTGTGAAGGAGGGATATCATGAAACGAATTTGTTCCATAGCTGTTGTGTTTGCTCTTCTGGGGAATATTTTTTCATCCCAGGGGACTGTGGCGGGAGCCAAAGCCAGACCTGCCTTGAATAAGAAAAATGCAACTATGACAGTTGGCTCAAAACTGAAATTAAAGTTGAAAAATAATACAAAAAAGATCCGATGGACCAGTTCCAACCAGAAAGCGGCAAAGGTATCGAACCGCGGCCTGGTGACAGCGAAAGCGGCGGGGAGTGCCCGTATAACAGCGAAAGCTGGCGGAAAGAAATATGTATGCCGAATTAAAGTGGTGGTGAAAACAAAGAGCTCTTATGCCGAAAAGGTTTTAAAACTGGTGAATAAAGAACGCGCTAGGGCAGGAAGGAAAGCGCTAAAGCTGGATGCCTCTCTAAACCGTGCCGCAAAAGTACGTGCCGAAGAAATTACAAAGGTATTTTCCCATGACCGTCCGGATGGAAGTAATTGTTTTAGTATTATGAAAGAAATGGGAATTTCTTACCATGCTGTGGGGGAAAATATCGCAGCAGGGCAGCCGACGCCGGAAGAGGTGGTGAAAAGCTGGATGAATTCCGATGGTCACCGCGCTAATATCTTATCTGCAGATTTTGAAAAACTGGGAGTCGGTTATGTGAAGACTGACGGAATATATAAGCATTACTGGGTGCAGCTGTTTTCAGCTTAATTCACCTGCACGCTCATTTGCGCTGATTTTTTTCTTGACAAAAAAGATCACACAGGCTATAATAATTTAGCATGCGTTCGTGTGGTCTTTTTGTATACGAAAAATTCCGCCGGATGTAATAAAAACCGGATTCTTTCAGGGAATCTGGGATCAAATCAATTACAGGAGGTGAAAATTAATGCCAACTTTTAACCAATTAGTAAAGCAGGGTAGAAAATCGGTTGCGAAGAAGTCAAATTCTCCAGCACTTCAGTACACTTACAACTCACTGAAAAAGAAATCTACAGAGAGTGCTTCTCCACAGAAGCGTGGTGTATGTACTGTTGTTCGTACTGCTACACCGAAAAAGCCTAACTCAGCGCTTCGTAAGATTGCCAGAGTTCGTCTTTCTAACGGTATCGAGGTAACGAGCTATATTCCAGGCGAAGGTCATAACCTTCAGGAGCATAGTGTTGTTATGATCCGTGGTGGAAGGGTAAAAGACCTTCCGGGTACCAGATATCATATCATCCGTGGAACCCTTGATACTGCCGGTGTTGCTAACAGAAAGCAGGCTCGTTCCAAATATGGTGCGAAGAGACCGAAAGCAGGAAAATAAAATTTTCCTGAAAATGAATTTTTCCGTCATATCAAACGGCGGCAGAATTTATCAATACGGGGAATGCGTATAATGACTGCGTGTCTCCGGATTACAGAGTTACTGTAATTACTAATTTAAAAGTACCGGATTAATTTTTGCATCATTATTTTATAGAGACAGTCCGCGTAAGTGTGACTGTGAACGGAACGAAGCAAGATTTAAGCTGGTGCGGACACTAGTAGTGAGTACCTGTGAATTAATATTATTATTAAGGAGGGAAGTAACGTGCCACGTAAAGGACATATTCCAAAAAGAGATGTGCTGGCAGATCCAGTTTACAAAAACAAAGTTGTTACTAAACTGATCAACAACATTATGTTAGACGGTAAAAAGGGTGTGGCTCAGAGAATCGTTTATGGTGCTTTCGAGGAAATCGCAGAGAAGACCGGAAAAGATGCGCTGGACGTATTTGAAGAGGCGATGAACAACGTAATGCCTGAACTTGAGGTAAAGGCGAGACGTATCGGTGGTTCCACATACCAGGTTCCGATCGAAGTAAGACCAGACCGCAGACAGGCCCTGGCCCTTCGCTGGCTGACACTTTATTCACGTAACCGTGGAGAAAAGACAATGAAAGAAAGACTTGCCAGTGAGATCATGGATGCAGCTAACAATACCGGGGCATCCGTAAAGAAGAAAGAAGATATGCACAAGATGGCAGAGGCAAATAAAGCCTTCGCTCATTACAGATGGTAAGAAGTGAAGTTTGAGGCCGCGAAGGCTTCAGCGTTTGCGCATTATCGTTGGTGATATACAGATTTTGTGTATTAGACGAGAAAATATAGGAGGAAAGAACCTTGGCTGGAAGAGAATATCCATTAGAGCGTACCAGAAATATTGGTATCATGGCTCATATCGATGCTGGTAAGACTACGCTTACAGAGCGTATTCTGTATTATACTGGTGTCAATTATAAAATCGGTGAGACTCATGATGGTGCTTCCACAATGGACTGGATGGAGCAGGAGCAGGAAAGAGGTATTACCATTACTTCCGCAGCTACTACCTGCCACTGGACACTGGAAGATCACCACAAGGCAAAACCAGGTGCTTTAGAGCATCGTGTCAACATTATCGACACCCCTGGACACGTAGACTTTACGGTAGAAGTAGAGCGTTCTCTTCGTGTTTTGGACGGTGCTGTCGGTGTGTTTGATGCAAAAGCCGGCGTTGAGCCTCAGTCTGAAAATGTATGGCGTCAGGCTGACACATACAATGTACCGCGTATGGCGTTCATCAATAAGATGGATAAAATGGGCGCAGACTTTTTCTATTCGGTTCAGACGATCATTGACCGTCTGGGCAAAAATGCGATTCCTGTTCAGATTCCGATCGGAAAAGAAGACGACTTTATCGGCTTGATCGATCTGTTTGAGATGGAAGCATATTATTACAAAGATGATAAAGGTGAAGATATCGAGATCACAGAGATTCCAGATGATCTGAAGGATCTTGCTGACGAGTGGCACAGCAATCTTGTTGAGAAGATCTGCGAGCTGGATGATGATCTGATGATGCAGTATCTGGAGGATCAGGAGCCATCCGTCGATGAGCTTAAGAAGGCCCTTCGTAAAGGAACGATCGCCTGCGAGGCAGTTCCGGTATACTGCGGTTCCGCTTACAAAAATAAAGGTGTTCAGAAGATGCTGGACGGTGTTATTGAGTACATGCCGGCTCCCACAGATATTCCTGATATTACGGGAACAGATGAAGAGGGTAACGAGATTACCCGTAAGTCATCCGATGACGAGCCATTTTCTGCTCTGGCATTCAAGATCATGGCAGATCCATTCGTTGGTAAACTGGCATTCTTCCGTGTGTATTCTGGTACATTGAATTCCGGTTCCTACGTATTGAATGCTACCAAAGGAAAGAAAGAGCGTGTGGGACGTATCGTTCAGATGCATGCCAACAAGCGTAACGAGATTGATAAAGTATATGCTGGTGATATTGCGGCAGCAGTTGGCTTCAAAATGACGACTACCGGTGATACGATCTGCGACGAGCAGCATCCGGTTATTCTGGAGTCCATGGAATTCCCAGAGCCGGTAATCGAGCTTGCCATCGAGCCAAAGACAAAGAACGACCAGGGAAAAATGGGTGAAGCTCTTGCAAAACTTGCAGAAGAGGATCCTACGTTCCGTGCCCATACGGATTCGGAAACTGGTCAGACGATCATCGCCGGTATGGGTGAGCTTCATCTGGAGGTTATCGTGGACCGTCTGCTCCGTGAGTTCAATGTAGAAGCAAATGTAGGTGCTCCACAGGTTGCTTACAAAGAAACCTTTACCACACCGGTTGACGTTGACAGCAAATATGCGAAACAGTCTGGTGGCCGTGGACAGTATGGTCACTGTAAGGTTAAATTCGAGCCTATGGATCCAAACGGCGAAGAAACATTCAAGTTTGAGTCTACGGTAGTCGGCGGTGCGATTCCGAAGGAATACATCCCTGCTGTCGGAGAGGGTATCGAAGAAGCAGCACAGGCTGGTATTCTTGGTGGCTTCCCTGTACTTGGTGTATATGCAAATGTATGGGATGGTTCCTATCATGAAGTCGATTCCAGTGAGATGGCATTCCACATCGCTGGTTCTATGGCATTCAAAGATGCGATGAAGAAAGGTAACCCTGTTCTTCTTGAGCCGATCATGAAGGTAGAGGTTACAATGCCGGAAGAATATATGGGTGATGTAATCGGAAGCCTGAATGCAAAACGCGGTCAGATCGAAGGTATGGACGATATCGGCGGTGGTAAGCTGGTTCGTGCATTTGTGCCTCTGGCAGAGATGTTTGGCTACTCCACGGAGCTGCGTTCAGCAACTCAGGGACGCGGTAACTATTCCATGTTCTTTGAGAAATACGCACAGTGTCCGAAAAATGTTCAGGACAAAGTTCTTGCACAGAAGTCAGACAAATAGCAATAACGAAAAAGCAGACAGTTAACAAAGAACTGTGTGCATGAATAGATTTTGTTGAATCAGGCAGATTTGACAAAGGAAAGCCGATAACTTTTATGAATTAGGGATTGATTTTTTTGGAAATATCCCATATAATAGAGACATATTGGCAATCAGAGCAAAATTTCTAAAACAAAATAAAAAATATGTTAGGAGGACGTTTAGAAATGGCTAAGGAAAAGTATGTAAGATCGAAACCACATTGTAACATTGGTACAATTGGTCACGTAGACCATGGTAAGACAACATTGACAGCAGCTATCACTGCTACACTTGCTGCAAGAGTAGAGGGTAACGCAGCTGTAGATTTCGCAAATATCGATAAAGCTCCAGAAGAGCGTGAAAGAGGTATCACAATTTCCACAGCTCACGTTGAGTATGAGACAGAGAACAGACATTACGCACACGTTGACTGCCCGGGTCATGCTGACTACGTTAAGAACATGATCACTGGTGCGGCACAGATGGATGGTGCGATCCTTGTTGTTGCTGCTACTGACGGTGTTATGGCTCAGACAAAAGAGCACATCCTTCTTTCCCGTCAGGTAGGTGTTCCTTATATCATCGTATTCATGAACAAATGTGATATGGTGGATGACGAAGAGCTTCTTGAGCTGGTAGAGATGGAGATCACAGAGATCCTTGAAGAGTATGAGTTCACAGATTGCCCGATCATCAAAGGTTCTGCACTTGGTGCGCTGGAAGACCCAAGCAGCAAATGGGGCGACGCTATCATGGAGCTCATGAAAACAGTTGATGAGTATATTCCGGATCCAGAGCGTGACACAGATAAGCCATTTGTAATGCCTGTCGAGGACGTATTCTCTATCACAGGACGTGGTACAGTTGCTACAGGACGTGTAGAGGCTGGTACACTTCACCTCAATGACGAAGTAGAGATCGTTGGTATCAAAGAGGAGACACGTAAGGTTGTTGTAACTGGTATCGAGATGTTCCACAAAGAGCTGGATGAGGCTCAGGCTGGAGACAATGCTGGTGTACTTCTTCGTGGTGTTC
>CAMTDY010000109.1 GCA_947070915.1 uncultured Roseburia sp. | reverse complement strand
CGTCAGATAATGTGGCCTTTTCTCTTTCATCTATCTGCGACATACAGTATGATTCAATCAACTGTATCAACTCGTCCGCCATTGCAATCTGACGCTCTGTTTCCTCTCTGCTTGCAAGATAGAAATCATCATAATCGCTTGCATGACGTATTTCTTCTATCTCACTGACCTTTCTTCCAACCTCTCTGGGAAAAATCCCTGATTTCACATAGTCTTTATTAAAATTTCCGATTGCGTCCTTGTGGCGTTTGTAACCATTCCCGTTCAACGCATGGACTGTGTTTATCGCATGAAAAACAGCATAGTAAGCCCTGTTATTTGCCCCTTTATATTCTTCTGCTTCAAATAGAATCCTTGCCGCATTCAAATCTGATTTGGCACTCTGTATCCGATACAAAACGAGATCTTTTCTTGTACCTATATTCTGGTCAGGCCGCCCCATATAAAACAACTCCTTCCCGGTCAATATTGGCATAAAACGGATAATTTACAACCCATTTTTCAAAATGCTCTTTACTTTTGGCAATCGGCTTTATATCAATGTCATTATCCATATTAAAATCATATGTCATATAAGAAAGTTTCTGGCTGTATGACTTCAGCTCCAGGTCAGACATGTCAATCAATATCATAAGATCAACATCTGAATCTGGTCCGGAATCCCCCCTGGCATAAGAACCATACAGGATTACTTTTCGCAAATTTGAACCATATATTTTCTGAACCTGTGCAATATACTTTTCCATCAAAGCATTCATTGTCTGCAACATAGCCCCGCCTCCCTCGTCCTCATTTCCCTATTTTAATTTTATCTGTTTATATCATTTTTATTAAAATGAAACGGGTTCAGTTTATTATTTCCTGTCCCCGTCTAGCAGCTTTTCAAAATCTTTCTGGCAGACAGGATGGGAATAATGGTATCCCTGCAGCAACGTAGCGTTCATGTCTCCCACGATATCCGCCACCTTGCTGTTCTCCACACCCTCTATAATGGAATTATACCCCAGGCGCCTGCACATTTCCAGCAGGCTGTCAACGATCACATAATCAATGTCATGTCCCGGCTGGGCAAGCTCACGGATAAAGGAATGTTCCACTTTAATATAATCCACGGGGAGCCATTTTAACATCTCCATGGAAGCATACGCCGTTCCAAAATCATCCAAGGCTATTTTAAAGCCCCGCTCCCGCAGCCTGGAAAACATGGCCGCAAGCTCCTGGGGAGCTTCTACCTGGCAGCTTTCCGTAAGCTCTATGATGATATAGTCCGGATTCGCCCCGTACTTTTCCGCACAGGCAATCGCCCTTTCCTCAAAGGTATCGTCTAAAAACTGCTGATAAGATACGTTAAAGCTGATCTGCAGTTCTCCGTATGTACCGCGCCATGCCGCCTGCTGCCGGATCGCCTGTTCCATCACCCAGAACCCCACTTCATTTATATCCCCGTAATCCTCAAGAACCTTGATAAATTCCATCGGATAGGAATCTTTGATCCGCTCCCCTTTCCAGCGGAGGAGGGATTCACAGCCGGCAATCCTGCCGGTCTCTGGATCGATAAACGGCTGAAAAAACAATTCAAACCCTTTAAAATCACTTTTTATGCTCTGCTTCAAATCTTCCCGTAATGCCAGCCCTCTCTCATGTTTTCTGGCTATCTCCCCCGAAAAAAATACCATGCCCCCCCTCTGGTTATTTTTAGCAAACTCCAGCGAGTGCTCCAGCTTATTGATAAGAATTTCTCTGACATCCGCATCCTGAGGAAAAAGCACTCCGCCGGCCGATATGGAAATTTCAACCTTCCGCCCGTCCTCTAATATCATGATATCCGTTTCCCTGCATAACTCCTTATAAAAATCTGTCACCTCCTGCTGGTTGGAGTCAAAAGCAATCACAAGAAATTCATCCCCGCTGAACCGCAGTACCTTCCATCCGGGCCTGCAAAGATCGCTGATTTCCCTGGAAAATTTGATCAATATCTCGTCCCCATTATTATATCCGTAGTTGCTTATAATTTTCCGGAACCCATCCATACCGATCAACAGGGCAATTCCGGACTGTGAAGCAAAATCGAAATAATGCAGCTCCTGTGTGGTCAAAAGCCCGGTCAGAGAATCGTATTTGCTCTGCCCGTCTATCCTTGTCATAAGCCCTGCAAAAATGATAGGATTTCCTTCTGCATCCCAGATCACGCTGCCCTTGCATTCCACCCACACATATGCACCAGAGGCATTCCGTGCCCTGTACTGACAGTTGTGATATTTATTTTTACCGGAAAATACTCCTTCGATATCCTCCGTATAAATTTTCAAATCGTCCGGATGCACATGCGCTCCCCACACGTTCGCCGCATCTTCCAGGTACTCCCCTGCCAGTCCGAAGTACTCCACAGCAGCTCTGGACCAGCGGGAAATATCCGTCTTCATATCACATACATAGATGTAAACATGATCCGATGCCGCCCCAAAGGCTTCAAACAACTCGTTATTGAAAATATCACTCATACTATCACTTTCCAATCTCTCGTAAGCCAGTGTTATTCCTCTTTCTCCCCCACTCCCAATCTGCCATAAAGTCTGGTCATATTCCGGATCTTCTCACACAAGCCCTCCGTAAATGCCCCTTTTTCCATGCGCCACTGCCAGTTGCAGCCCAGGGTGGAGGGTGTATTGATGCGGGCTTCTGCGGGAAGACACAGATAATCCTGTGCCGGAATCATGCACAGATCTGCCACACTGCGCTGTGCCATGGTGATCAGCTGCCAGGTGAGTTTTTTCTTCGTCAGGAAACGGGCAGGCAGGTTCATATACCGAAGCGCCACATCCCGGTCCTCCTTCGACATTTCCCCCCACCAGCCATATGTCGTCTGGTTATCATGAGTCCCCGTGTATACGACACAGTTCGATGTATAATTATGGGGCATATAATCGCTTTCTTCTCTGGAATCAAAGGCAAACTGCAATACCTTCATCCCTGGATAACCGGTGTCTTTCAAAAGTTTCCGCACACTCTCCGTCAAAAAGCCAAGATCCTCTGCGATGATCTCCCTCTTTCCCAGCTTCTCTTCCATCACTTCAAAAAGACGAATCCCCGGTCCCTGTTCCCATGCACCATTGACTGCGGTAGGCTCCCCGTAGGGGATGGCATAATACTCATCAAAGCCCCGGAAATGATCTATGCGTACCATATCATACCATTCAAAGCAGTGGGCGATGCGCTTCAGCCACCAGTCAAATCCCGTTTCTTCGTGGTACTCCCAGTCATACAGTGGATTGCCCCAGAGCTGCCCCGTCTCCGAAAAAGCGTCTGGCGGACATCCTGCCACCGCCTTGGGCTTCAGATCCTCTGTAAACTGAAACAGTTCCGGATGGGACCAGGCGTCGGCGCTGTCCAGCGCCACGTAGATCGGTATATCCCCGATGATCTGTACCCCTTTTTCATTGGCATAGGTCTTCAGCTGTCTCCACTGCCCGTCAAATTCGTACTGGAGAAACATGTAAAAATACACATCATCTTCGTATTCGGCCTGATAGCGGGCCAGTGTCTCCGGCCTGCGCCGCTTGAGATCTTCCTCCCACTCCAGAAAACCCTGCCCGCCTTTGCTGTCCTTTACTGCCATGAAAAGTGCATAGTCCGGCAGCCATTCCTCATTGGCTCTCACATAATCCAAAAACTTCTTATCTTCACGGATCCCACTATTCTTATAGGCTCTCCGCAGCAGGGGAAATCGCTTGTTATAAAGCGCTTCATAATCCACATATTTTCCATCATCCCACAGCCCGGACTGCTCCAGGTCCCTTCTCGCAAGATACCCTTTTCGCACCAGCTCATCCAAGGCGATATAATAAGGGTTTCCCGCAAAAGTGGAAAAGGACTGGTAGGGGGAATCCCCAAAACCGGTAGGTCCCATGGGAAGGATCTGCCAGTATTTCTGGCCGGCCCTCACCAGCGTATCCACAAAATCAAAGGCGCTTCTGTCAAATGCCCCGATCCCATATTCCGATGGAAGACTGGATACCGGAAGCAGTATTCCGCTCGCTCTCATCATTTACTCCTCTTTTCTCTCTATTTTGCCAGAAGCGACTTACTTACCTTCACCTCATATTTTTCCGCCCAGTTTTCATAAGCGGTCTGAAATACCCGGTTCTGTTCTTCTGAAATGTACTGCTCCCAATAAGCATTATTCAGTCTCTCTGTACTCGTTTTCAGGCAGTACATGATATAAAATCCATCTTTTTCCTCCACCACGCCGCTGGTGGTATAGCGCTGCATGGAAAGAGCGGTGCTGGCGAGAGCGGTCCGGCTGTCCAGGCTGCCAAGAATGACCTCTTTCGGAGCCTTTCCTGTTTTGTCCTTAACAAAGGATGTAAAATTCCCAGTGTATTGCCCCAGTTCTGCCGACAGGGCATTTGCCTGATTTCTGACCTGCTCACGGTTTGTATCATCTGCCTCAAGATGAAGCAGCAGAACCTTTGCCGCCTGTACCATTACCTTCTCAAACTCTACTGAAGTAGTCACATCATATACCTTTCTCGCCACTTCATTTTCCTCAAAAATCCGGTACATGATATCCCTTGTGATGCCATTAGCCTGCTGAACCTCCGGTGGGATCGTCGCCAGGTACTGATCTGCCTTGTGGTCAATGTCCTCTTTTTCATCAATCCCCAGACTGACTCCCTGCTCTGCCCCTGCCTTGTTCATCACCTTGATCTGAATGATCAGGCGCAGGATATCCTCGATGGCTGCCTGCCCAACGGTGGCATCTCCAAGTTTATAATCCCACACTTCCGCCGACAGAACACCCTCATACTGGTTCTTTAGGAACCAGCTGTACACCCGGTACTCATCATAACTTACTGCGGCTTCTCCCACACCGACCACCGTGGAGTCGCCTTTCAGATCTCCATTGGTAACCGTGGCTGCCTTTTCCGCCTTTGGCACCTCGACCTCTTTATCTTCTTCACTGGAGCAGGCTGCCGTCCCCAATGCCACTGCCGCCACTGCGATCCCGCAGATTATTTTCTTAAAGATAGTGCGAAACCCTCTGTTTAAATTATTCTTCATTGTGCGTCTCCTCCATTTTTTTATCCTGTCGCTTGATCTCTCCGATTTTATCAATTACATAATCCAGCTGGGCTAACATTTCTCCGTCCTCCTGGGGAATGTATACAAAATATGGCGTTGTATCCGGAACAAAACGAAGCCGCTTTCCAAATTCGCCCACAAGGGGCGGTATTTTCTCCGGTGCCACTTCTGCCTGGGGATACATCGTGATCCGTACCCCGCCCGGCTTCTCCGCCACAGCGGTTATGAAATTTTCATGCGCCTTCACTTTGAGCAGGGCAATGTCCAGCAGATTGCACACGCTCTGGGGCGGCTCCCCAAATCGGTCAATCAGTTCATCCAGAATATCATCCTTCTCCACCGCCGTCTCAATGTCCGCGATGCGTTTATACACATCCAGTTTCTGGAACTCATTCGGTATATAATCCGGCGGAATATAGCCGTCTACCTTTACATCGATGTTGGTCTCGAACTCATCGCTCTCCACCTTCTCACCTTTCAGCCGCTTCACCGCTTCATTCAGCATCTTGCAGTACAGATCGTACCCCACTGCCTCCATATGTCCGTGCTGTTTGGCACCCAGAAGATTTCCAGCTCCCCGGATCTCCAGATCCCTCATAGATATCTTAAACCCTGAGCCCAGTTCTGTAAACTCTTTTATTGCAGCAAGACGCTTTTCCGCCACTTCTTTGAGCATTTTATCCCGTTTATACATCAAAAAGGCGTAAGCGGTCCGGTTCGAGCGCCCCACCCGCCCTCTCAGCTGATAGAGCTGGGAAAGACCCAGTTTATCTGCTTCATCTATAATGATCGTATTGACATTCGGGATGTCCAGCCCAGTTTCTACGATTGTAGTGGAAACCAGGACGTCAATGTCACCATTGACAAAGGAAAACATTGTATTTTCCAGTTCCCGCTCATTCATCTGCCCGTGGGCATAGCTGACCACCGCCTCTGGCACCAGCTTCGCCACCTCGCCGGCGATGATATCCATATTGGCAACCCGGTTATACACATAGTATACCTGGCCGCCCCGTCCGATCTCCCTAAGAATAGCTTCTCTGACGATCTCCCCATTTTTCTCCATGACAAAAGTCTGGATCGGCATGCGGTCCACCGGCGCCTCCTCCAGCACACTCATATCCCGGATCCCCACCAGGCTCATGTGGAGTGTCCGGGGAATCGGCGTGGCTGTGAGCGTCAGCACATCAATATCATTTTTCAGCTGTTTCAATTTTTCTTTGTGGGTCACGCCAAACCGCTGTTCCTCATCCACGATCAGCAGTCCCAGATCCTTGTAACCCACATTTTTCCCGAGAAGTTTATGGGTTCCGATAACGATGTCCACCCTGCCCTTTTTCAGCTTTTCTATGGTCTCCCGGTTCTCTTTGGGCGTCCTAAGTCTGGAAAGCATCCCCACCTCTACGCTGAAATCCCGCATCCGCTGTACAAAAGTATTGTAATGCTGTCCCGCAAGTATGGTTGTGGGTACGAGAAGCGCCACCTGCTTACCGTCCATCACTGCTTTAAAGGCAGCGCGGATGGCGATCTCTGTCTTACCATACCCTACATCCCCACAAACCAGACGGTCCATGATCCTGGGGCTCTCCATGTCCTGCTTTGTCTCCTCGATGGCACGCAGCTGATCCTCCGTCTCCTCATAGGGAAATAACTCCTCAAATTCTTTCTGCCACACCGTATCTTTCTCAAATGCGTGCCCCTGTTTCGCCTGCCGCTTAGCATACAGCTCCACCAGCTCTTCGGCAATTTCTTTCACCGCACCCTTTACCCGTGACTTGGTCTTCTTCCACTCCGGCGAATTCAGCCGGTTGAGCTTCGGCACCTTTTCCGCGTCACCGCCGGCGTATTTCTGCAAAAGCTCCAGGGAAGTGGCAGGAATGTACAGATTGCTCCCGCCGGCATAGGAGACTTTCAGATAATCCTTTGTAATATGGTCCACTTCGATCTTTTCGATACCCTCGTATATGCCAAGCCCGTGATTTTCATGAACCACATAATCCCCGATCTTTAAGTCATTAAAGCTATGGATCGCCGCCCCCTCATACTTTTTCGGTTTTCTCCTGCGGGTCTTTTTCGTCCCGCCAAAAATATCTCCCTCGGTAAGCACGACAAAACGAAGGTTGGGGTACTCAAACCCCTTCCGCAGATTTCCCTTGGCGATCATGACCTCTCCCGGAAGCAGCTCATGCTCCATATCCCTGCCATAAAATGCCACCACATCGAAATCCTGCAGATCCTGGCACAGCCTCTCGCCCCTCGTCCCGGAGCCAGACAGCACCAGTACCCGGTATCCATTTTTTTTCAGTCTCTGGATATCCTTTGCCAGCAGTGAAAAATTGTTATTATAGGAAGGCGCCGACTGCACCTGGAAATTGAATTTGCGCTTCACCGCAAATTCTTTTACTGCCATATCCAGGGTAGTGAGCAGCAGCACCGGCAGATCTCCCAGCTTTTTCAGTACAATGGGCAGCGAAAATAAAACTTCCATCTGGGTCGGCAGAATATATCCCTTCTCCAGCCTGCTCACCATGCTCTCACGAAATTCAAACTCCACCGCCTCGCCCTTTTCCACACACCGGCTGGGCTCATCCACAAACACCAGCACATCTTCCCCGGCAAAATAGTCAAAAAAGGACTGTACCTCCCCGGTAAAAAAGCTCACATAGCTTTCCAGATTTACCAGCCCATGATAGATCTGATAATTTTCCCTGAAGCTCTCCACATTTTCCCGCAGCCTGGCGGCTTCCTCAACTTTTCCCTCTTCCTTGAACCGGGCCATGCAGTCTTTCAATTCCCTCTCGATCCTGCGCATCCCCGCCAGCACCTGATCCTCTTCCAGAAATATCTCCGTCGCCGGATAGATGCTGATCTCATCTATATTTTCCACGGACCGTTGGCTCTCCACGTCAATCCGCCGGATATTGTCCACCTCGTCTCCCCAGAGCTCGATGCGGCAGGGGCAGTCCTCCGTCAGCGGAAATACATCAATAATCCCGCCCCGTACAGAAAATTCTCCCTCTTTGCTCACCTGGGATACATTTTCATAGCCAATATATACCAGTCCGCTGCGGAAAGCTTCCAGATCCAGCACATCCCCGATCTTGACCTCCATGCTGTGGTCTTTGTACATGGAAAATGGCAGACAATAGTCCATCCCCCCATCGATGGTGGTCACAATGGTGGTGGGTTTCTTTTCCATCAATCTCTTGATCACCTTCAGCCGCTCTTTCACGATCGCCTGCCCGTGCACATCCGCACTGTAAAAAATGAAATCCTTCGCCGGATAATACATCGTTTCGGAAATATCGGCGTCTTCGGAAACGCCGCTCCTGCCCTCGTACAGTTTCAGATCCTCCACCAGTTCTTTCGCCCGGACCTCATTGTGAGTGATGATCAGCCGAAACCGGCAGTCTGCTCCCGCCCCGGCGATCATATGGCTCTTCTGGGTGTCCATACAGCCCACCAGCTGAACCGGGAACTCACCCTTTTTCATGGAAGTATTCAGTTGGTCAAATTCCTCCAGTTCCCGGAGGGGTGCGAGTAATGTGTTCATGTTTCCTTCTGCCTTTCTGACCCTGCCTTTACCTGACTGATTTTATTACCTATCATTGCCATTCCATATCATTTCCGTGCACAAAAGAAGCGCACAATTTTTCATTGTGCGTTCTATTTCTTTTACGCAAAGTTATCTAAGCGGTCTTGCAATGCATGTCGCTCGTGGTCTATTTCCTTATTATACATTATTTCCCTGGAAAAATCAAGATTTCCGCTTGGCATTGTACCGATTCATCGCAGCATCCACGCCCTCTGTCACGATCATCTCCACCGCTTCGACAGCGAGATCCAGCACCTCGCCCATGGCCTTTTCATCTTCCCTGGAAAATCTGCCCAGCACGTGGCGCACCAGATCGCCGCCCTCCGGCTTCGCTCCCACTCCTACCTTCACCCGCGGAAACTCGTTGGTTCCCAGGTGCTGGATAATACTCTTGATGCCATTGTGCCCACCGGCACTTCCCTTCCTCCGCACCCGGAGCTGCCCCACTTCGAGATCAATGTCATCAAAGGCAATGATAATGTCCTCCGGCTCAATCTTATAATAATCGGCGATACTCCTGACACTCTCTCCGCTCAGATTCATATAAGTCTGGGGCTGGGCAATGATCACCTTCTCACCCCCGATAAATCCCTTGCCACACACCGCTTTATGCTCCTTGCTACTCAACGGTATATTATATTGGTCTGAAATGCGGGCTATCACACCAAAACCGATGTTATGTCTCGTCCCCGCATAGTCTCTTCCTGGATTTCCAAGTCCCACAATGAGTTTCATAATTGATACGGTTTCCTTTCCTTGGGTTTTTCTGTTTAGGATACTGTTTAAGATATTTTAACATATGGCTGTCTCTTATACACATCTCCGAACCCACGAGACGGAGCTACATCGCGTATGC
>CAMTDY010000108.1 GCA_947070915.1 uncultured Roseburia sp. | reverse complement strand
TGACAGGAACAGAGAACAATGACTCTCTGACTCCGATTTATGATCAGGGAAGTATCTTATACGGAGGGGAAGGAAACGACACCCTGAACGGAAGATCCGGAGATGACTTCCTGTATGGGGGAGAAGGAGACGATACCCTCAATGGAAATGGCGGAAATGATGTGCTGGACGGAGGAGCAGGAAACGACCGTCTCCGGGGAGGAGCCGGGGACGACACCTATGTGTATGATCTGGGAGATGGACAAGACAGGATATATGATAATAAATCAGGGGAATTTGGAGATACCCTGCAATTTGGAGAAGGTATTACTGCAAAGGACATTTCTGTGAAGCGCTCGGGAAACGATCTTGTAATGAATATGAGCGATGGAGGAAATATAACTGTTGAATCTTATTTTAGTGGTTCAGATTATAAGATAGAGAATTTTCAGTTTGTGGATGGCGGCCTGTTTCATTCCTCTGATCTTGATACCTATGGAATTTCAGCTTCTGAGAGCACACCATTGTATCATATTCTGGCACAGACCCTTGCCTCATATGACGACAGCAATGGAATGATGCAATTAGACAGCTGCTGTTTTTCGGCAGAAGAACTAAACAGGCAGAACGATAAGCTGATGGCTGCAAGAATGCCAGATGGCATTCTTGCTTAACCGCAGCTCCCGCTTTTGTACTCCCGATATGCATAAGCCGCGGTCAGGAAAACCACTGCCCCGGTGAGGCACAGGCTGAGGGCCATATTCCGGATCACTCCCACCTGGGTTAAGTAGGTGGGCAGGTAGCCGGCGACATGGAGCAGGATGGCAGCCGGGACAAGAAAACGTTTCCGGACATTTTGAATAGCGGTAAAGATCAGGATCGTCAGCGCTGTCTGAAAGATCAGCGCCAGCAGCCGCTCGGATCCCGCCGCCACGTTTTCGGCTGGCGGGATTGCGATGAGCTCGCCGATGGCATTTCTGTAATCGGTAAGGGCATCTCCCTTCAGATCCAGTTTTGCCAGGTATTCTTCCATTCCCAGGGAGTTTACCATCAAGGCTAAGATAATATTTCCCATAAACAGGGAACTGCCATATGCAATGGTCTCAAAACCGCCATGGCCGACGCCGAACATCAGGGCGTTGGCCTTTCCGGGGCGGTCTTTCATGAAATACCGGAGTCCGGCATATTTTCCCATTTCTTCAAAAATACCGGCGGCGACGGCGCCGTAGAGTGCATACCATACCGGATGGATGGAGCGGTTCAAAACATCCTTGAGAGAGAACAGGTTGAACAGGAGGGCATTTAGAATTCCTTCCGCCACAAAGGCAAAAAGGACATAAAAGCCCATGCCGATAAAAAATGAAGAAAGTTTTGCCCCGGTCTTTGCGCGGAAATATCCAAGAAAAATAAAGGGAACCGCGGTGCAGAACAGTGCTACAATGATCATGCTGCTGAGAGCAGCGCCAGAGAATTTATCTGCTGCGAGTAAAGCGTTCATAATGTTATCCTTTCTGATGTGTAATTCTGTCATATATCATACCTCTCCTGTCCAAACTTGGCAAATGAATTTTCTGTAACATTTTTCTTTTGCAAAATCCCAGGAAACTTAGTATACTATAACAATAAAAGGTTGTACAGTAAGATGTTGGGGGCAGCCGGAAAGTGAAATGCAGCGTACAGATGAAACAAGGACTCTATGAAACCCTGACAGAATACTGTCAGGCGGATATACTGCCCATGCATATGCCGGGGCATAAACGCAATTACAAATTTCAGATGGAAAACCCTTATGAACTGGATGTGACAGAGGTGCCGGGACTAGATAACCTGCACCAGCCGGAGGGGGTGATCCGGGAGCTGATGGATCAGATCGCAAAAGAATACCGGTCGGAGGCTTCCTTTCTGCTGGTCAATGGCAGTACCTGCGGGATTCTGGCTGCCATCACTGCGTGCTGCCGGCGCGGGGACCGGATCCTGGTGGCGAGAAATTGTCATAAGGCGGTGTACAACGCTATTCGTCTTTTGGAGCTCCGGCCAGTGTATGTATACCCCTCGGCGGAGGGAGGAGAGATGGAAGCTTTGGGCATCGCCGGTATAATATCACCGGAAGATGTGGAAGGGGCGCTGGAGGAATATGCAGATATTTCCTGTGCTGTGATTACCTCCCCCACCTACGAAGGAATTGTTTCGCCGGTGTCAGCTATTGCCGATGTGGTACATAAGAGGAAGATTCCCTTGATCGTGGATGAAGCCCATGGGGCTCATTTTCACTGGCATGAGACATTTCCTGACACAGCTCTGACAGAGGGAGCTGATATTGTGATAGAAAGCCTTCATAAGACGCTCCCGGCATTTACCCAGACCGGAGTGCTTCATGCCCGGTTCGGGCTGGTGAAGAAGGAATTTCTTACCTGGAGCCTCCAGACGTATCAGTCCAGCAGCCCCTCCTATCTTCTGATGGCGGGGGCGGAACGGTGCTTTTCCTATCTCATGGGAAAAGGAAGAGAGGAGATGCAGCGTTATGTGTCGGATCTGGAGTGGTTCCGGCAGGAGATGAAAGCGCTGAGGGCATTGAGATTATTTGAATCCCGGTGGAAAGAACCTTCTAAGCTGGTGATTGCCACCGACCGGGCGTCAGTTCAGGGGTGTGGGCTGGCGGACAGACTGAGGGAATCATATCGCATCGAAACAGAAATGAGCTGTGGTGATTATGTTATTGCCATGACAAGCATAGCCGACGAGAGAAAAAGTTTTGAGAGGCTGGCTTCGGCACTGCGGGAGATCGACGGGGAGCTGGCAGAGAAACTTGACAGACAGGCATTTGAAAACGTGGAATCCACAGCTGGGAAAAAATCCTTTTGCTATGACTGGCACAGACCGGTGCCGGGGATGTACAGTTTTGAAGCGGCATATTTTCCCAAGCGCCGGGTGCCGCTTCATGAGGCTGCCGGAGAGCTGGCAGCGGAACCGGTATATCCCTATCCGCCAGGGATACCGCTTTTGGTAGAGGGAGAGAAGATCTCAAGGGAAATGGTGGAGCTGCTGGAGAGGGCAGCCGGCCAGCAGATATCGGTTCACGGTGTGGCAGATGGATTCATAAATGTATTAGTAACAGAGTAATCATAAGAAAGAGAGAAGTACATGGGCAGGTTATATGTGATCATGGGAAAAAGCGCTGTGGGAAAGGATTCCTTATACTGCAGCCTGATAGAAAGAAATCCCGCGTTGAAGACAATAGTACCTTACACAACAAGACCGATCCGTACCGGAGAGGTGGAGGGGAAAGAATATCATTTTGTGACGGAGAGTGAGCTGGAGAGGATGCGGCAGCAGGGCAGCATCGTGGAATGCCGGAGATACTATACAGTACATGGGCCCTGGTATTATTTTACAGTAGACGACGGACAGCTGGATTTTTCGGGTGATGGTCAATATGTCATAATTTCCACACTGGAAGGATTTGAGAAGCTGCGTGCTTTTTATGGGAAAGAACATGTAGTGCCGGTGTACATCGAGGTAGAGGATTTTATGCGGCTGGAGCGGGCGCTGGAGCGGGAAAAGCAGCAGCCGGAGCCCTGTGTGGCAGAGCTCTGCAGGCGTTTTGTGGCGGATGAGGAAGATTTTTCAGAAGAGAGGCTGCGCATCGCCGGAGTGGAGGAGCGGATCCAGAACCTTGTTTTTGAAGAGGCGCTGAAAAAAATAGAGGAGCTTATTGGCAGAGGTTAGGACTGGAAAAAAAATAAAAAAAATGATATAATGGAGTTTAGGAAGGAGAGGATGAGCGGTGGATATAAAGATAGATAACATTCAGCAGACCCAGGCGGCCACGACCGCGAAGCAGACCCAGAGTGCCGGGGAAGATTTTAAATTCACCCTTATGAGCTCTCTGGAGGAAGACGGGCTTCAGGCGAGGCTTACCCTGATGATGGAGGATATCACCATGCAGGGGAAAAAGCTTGGGAAGCACGTGGATGTAAGGGATATGAAGCGGTATCGCAAGCTGATCCAGGAATTTATGAATGAGATCGTGAACCGGTCCCACAAATTCAGCCGGGAAAATTTTCTGGACAGACGGGGCAGGCACCGTGTGTATGGAATGATCAAGCGGGTAAATGCCGCGCTGGATGAGCTGGCGCAGGAACTGATGAAGGATGAGAAAGATCATTTGCTGATCCTGGATAAGATTGATGAGATAAGAGGCCTGCTGTTGGATATTCTGACTTAATAATATAGCAGACTACAGGACACGATCATTGAGAGCCGGCGCGGCGGCACCGGACTACAGCGTTGATATACGGCAAGGGAAAGGGACGGTGGTTGATATGTTTTTATTTTCAGAGATCATGGGACATGAGGACATCAAAGAACATCTCCAGATGGCGATCCGCGGGGACAAGCCATTTCACGCCTATATTTTCCAGGGGGAAGTGGGCTGTGGCAAAGAGACCATGGCGCGCACCTTTGCGGCGGGGCTGCAGTGTATGTCGGAAGAGAGCGGCAGACCCTGTGGAAGCTGTGCTTCCTGCCGCCAGATCGATTCCGGGAACCAGCCGGATGTGATCTGGGTGAACAGGGAATTGTCCAGTATCGGTGTGGATGACATACGGGAAAAGATCAACAGCTCCATTGCGATCCGGCCATTTTCCAGCCCCTATAAGATCTATATCGTGCCGGAGGCAGACCGTATGACAGAGGCGGCGCAGAATGCCCTGTTAAAGACCATTGAGGAGCCGCCGGAATATGGTATCATTATATTGCTCACCAGCAATATCGATGCCCTGCTTCCTACGATACAGTCCCGGTGCCTCAAACTGGAATTCCGGCCATTGTCTACGGCGACAGTGGAAAAGTATCTGATGGATAAATACAAGGTTGTGGATTACCGGGCGAGAACCAGTGCGATCTTCGCCCAGGGAAATCTCGGTAAGGCGATACGGTACATAGAATCCGAAGACTTTGAGGAGAAGAAGGACAAGGTTCTGCGGATTCTGAAAAATGTCCAGAATATGGATGTCTCTGAGATGTTGGAGATCATCCGTGAGATCGGCGAGGACAAGGATCATATTAAGGATTACATTGATCTTATGATCCTGTGGTACCGGGACGTGCTGGTGTTCAAAGCCACAAAAAACATGAACCAGCTTATATTCCAGAGCGAGTTCAGCGCGATCTCCTCGGAGGCAAATCAGAGAGATTATGAAAAAATAGAAGAAATTCTTATGGCATTTGATAAGGCAAAACTGCGTCTGAAGGCAAATGTGAACTTTGAGGTCGCCATGGAGCTCATGCTGCTGGCGCTCAAACAATAGCAGGAAGACCGGTTTTGGAGAGAATCGCCAATAAATGACAGCGAAAGGCAGGATAATACATTGAAAACGATAATAGGCGTCAGGTTTCGCCAGGCAGGAAAGATATATTATTTTGATCCCGGTGAAAATACAGATATAAAGCGGGAAACACACGTCATTGTGGAGACAGCGAAGGGAGTTGAATACGGGACTGTGGTGCTCCCTCCCACGGAGATGCCGGAGGAAAAGATCGTGGCACCGTTAAAGGGGATCATCCGTCTTGCCACAGAGGAAGACGAGGCGAGCGAGAGAAAAAACAGGGAGAAGGAAGAGGAAGCATTTGGGATCTGTCTCGAAAAGATCGCCAAGCACAAATTGGAGATGAAACTGATCGCGGCGGAGTACACCTTTGATAAAAATAAGCTGCTGTTTTATTTTACAGCGGACGGAAGAATTGACTTCCGGGAACTGGTAAAGGATCTCGCCTCCGTGTTCCGGACGAGGATCGAGCTGCGCCAGATCGGGGTGAGAGACGAGACAAAGCTGCGGGGCGGTATTGGCATCTGCGGCAGGGCATTGTGCTGTCACACGTATTTATCTGAGTTTGCGCCGGTATCCATCAAGATGGCGAAGGAGCAGAACCTGTCCCTGAACCCGACAAAGATCTCTGGTGTGTGCGGCAGGCTTATGTGCTGCCTGAAAAATGAGGAAGAGGCCTATGAGGAGCTGAACAGCCGCCTGCCCAATGTAGGAAGCCACGTAAAGACACCGGAAGGGCTTTCGGGAGAGGTTCAGAGTGTCAGCGTGCTCAAGCAGAAGGTAAAAGTGGTCGTTACGCTGGATAACGATGAAAAAGAGGTTAGGGAGTACCAGGTCTCTGATCTCAAATTCAGGCGGGAGCGCAGACGTGATAGCCGGGGCGGTGAAAATGACCGGGAGCTGAAAGAACTGGAAGCGATGGAAAAAAAGGAAGGTAAGTCAAAGATCTGATGATGCAAAATAAAGATGTATCTTTCTGCGGGGAAAAATTTCTGCGGGAGGGGGAACGGCTGGATGACCTGCAGCGGGACGGCCTGATGCTGATCCAGAATCCGGAATGGTTCTGTTTCGGCATGGATGCCGTGCTTCTTACAGGATTTGCCAGGATAGGAAAGGGATGCCGCACCATTGATCTGGGAAGCGGAAACGGTGTGATCCCCATTCTCCTCTCGGCGAAGACAGAGGGAGCATATTTTGAAGGACTGGAAATACAGGCGGATATTGCAGACATGGCGAGGCGCAGTATCCGCCTTAACGGTCTGGAAGACCGGGTACATATGACCACCGGTGATATAAGGGAGGCATCTTCGTTTTACGAAGCGGCTTCCTTTGATGTTGTTACCACGAATCCGCCCTATATGATCCATTCCCATGGATTGACTAATGAAGCTTCCCACAAGGCGGTAGCCAGGCATGAATTGAAGTGTTCCCTGGAGGATGTGGTCAGTCAGAGCGCCAGGCTGTTAAAACCGGGAGGGCATTTTTTTATGGTGCACCGTCCTTTCCGGCTCAGCGAGATCATTACAGTGATGACAGCCCACAGACTGGAGCCCAAGAGGCTGCGGCTGGTCTATCCCTATGTTGACAGGGAACCGAATATGATGCTGATCGAGGGAGTCCGGGGCGGAAACTCCGGCATGGTGGTGGAAAAGCCCCTTATCGTTTATGAGAGCGTAAATGTATACACGGAAGAAGTGCGGGCGCTGTATTGACAGGGGAAAGACAGACAGGAGAAAGTGTGAAAAATAAATTTTTCACTCTGCAAGTTTGTGCGCGCACGCCCAAACTTGTGTAATGCGCAAAAGGCGTGCGCGCATGGAGGAAATTATGGGAACATTATATCTATGTGCTACCCCCATCGGTAATCTGGAAGACATTACCCTGCGGGTACTGCGGATACTGAAAGAGGCAGATCTGATCGCCGCAGAGGACACGAGGCAGACGATGAAGCTGTTGAACCACTTTGAAATAAAGACACCCATTGTAAGCTATCACGAGCACAATAAGTACCAGAAGACGCCGGTGCTGGTTAGGCAGCTTCTGGAGGGGAAAAATATCGCTCTGGTGACAGATGCAGGAACTCCGGCGATATCCGATCCGGGGGCTGAGCTTGCTCTGGCAGCGTACGAAGCGGGGGCAGAAGTCACCTCCCTGCCCGGGGCCTCGGCAGTTATCACCGCCCTCACCCTGTCCGGCCTCAACACCCGGAATTTTGCTTTTGAGGGCTTTCTGCCCCAGGAGAAAAAAGAACGCGCCAGAGTGCTGGAACGGCTGAAGACCAGCACCTACACCACTGTGTTTTATGAAGCCCCCCACCGGCTCATAAAAACGCTGGAGCAGGTGTCACAGGTCATTCCTCCAGAGAGGAAGATTGCCGTGTGCCGGGAACTCACCAAGCGCCATGAGACGGTGCTGCAGTGCAGACTTGCCGAAGCGATGCGGTATTTTCGGGAAAATGAACCGAGAGGGGAATTTGTATTTGTTCTGGAGGGGGCCGATGCAGCCGTGCTGGAACAGCAGGAGCAGAAAAAATGGGAAGAAATTTCTCTTGAGGAGCATATGGAACAGTATTTGTCCCGGGGAATGGACCGGAAAGAAGCCATGAAAGCGGTAGCGAAAGACCGTGGGATGACAAAAAATCAAGTTTATAAAGGTCTTTTAGGATAGCCAGAAGACGCCATTTTGAACCAGGGTTCAAAATGGCGCCTTCTGCTGTCTAATATAAAAAATAATTTTTGGCAAAAGGAAAGGCAGGAGTCTAGGGGGGCTCCTGCCACACTAAAGGGATATATGATTAAATTAAACCAGCTAGCTTGGATAATTCTTTGATAGATTTTTTGGAAACAAGTTTTCCATGATATTCTATCAAATCTTCTTCTGCGCCTGTAAAAATATCAGCAGGTGCATATTTTGCTAAAATAATCTTGTTGTCTTCTGTATAAATTTCTAATGACTCCCGATCACCAATCCCGAGTGAACGTCGAAGTTCAATAGGAATCGTTATACGACCTAACTCATCTAATCGTCTTACAATTCCAGTGTTTTTCATAATACGCTCTCCTTTAAGTATGTATCTGGAAAATTCTTTGTTTTCGCTTGCTGTGCCTTAATACTATCATTACTTTTACCATTAGTCAATAAAAAGAATGTAAAAAAATATAAAATATGTATTAAAAAGTCTAAAAATGTTAGATAATGATCCTGTCTGCTTATCCATTTTTTATTCTTTGGACCACCTGTCCGGCCAGCCAGCCGGTCAGGATTCCTGTAATGAGACCGCTGAAATAGAGAGCCGGAGCATACCATAAGATGGACCGGATCCCTACAAAAAAGGAGGCGGACAAAAGCTGTCCCAGATTGTGGAAAATACCCCCAAGGGCGCTGACAGACAGTATGGACAGGCGTTTTTTAGAAAAACGCAGGGTAAGCGCCATGGCAAAAAGACTCAAAAGACTGCCGGCAGTGCTGTAGAGCAGGCTGAACAGACTTCCAAAAGTAAATGCATTCAAAAGGTTGCGGAGCATGGAAAGTCCCAGGGCATAGCCGGGATTTTTTTGATAGAGCACGATCAGTACCACCAGGTTTGCCAGACCCAGTTTCATGCCCGGAAAAGGAAGGGGCAGCGGGATCAGGCTTTCCAGATAGCTGAAGATAAAAGCAAGTGATGTGTAAATGGAAAATTCGCACAAAAATCGAATGCGGCTCATGGTGCACCTCCTGTAATGGCATCCGGCAAGGATGTTCCACTTTCACTGTTTTTGATCTCCAGTACGAGTTTGTGAGGGAGACAGACGATGGTCTCGCCGGACCGGGAAATGCGCCTCATGCTGACACAGACTTTATCCGGACAGTCAGCAGCGGTCATGGATACGGCTCCGTCCCGAATGGTGATCGTATTTTCCCCAGAGGCGGTGTGCAGTATTTCCCTGCGGTCTGCAGAAAGAGAATACACAGCAGCCTGTTCCCCGTTGATTCGGATTTCTACATATGTGCCTGTAGAGCTGCGTGGGCTATAAATCAATATCGTCAGCAGAATACCAGCACAAACCAATATAGAAAGGAAAATAATATCTGCTTTTAGAAATTTCATATGTTCCCCCATTTCTGGTGTTCTGACGGATCAGTAACACATATGCCCATGATATATAAGTGTTTTTTTACATTTTGTTTAGTATATCACATGTACAAAGAGTTTGTAAATTCTTAAGATCGGTCATTTTTACCCTGTAATTTATTTAGTGTGTCCGCATATTGAGAACTTTTATCATTTACATTTCGTGCATATTCCAAACTTGACAAAGATAAATTAATCAGTATAATAAAGATAGGAAGTGGATATTTGGGCAAGAAAAACATAGTGTGGAACGA
>CAMTDY010000107.1 GCA_947070915.1 uncultured Roseburia sp. | reverse complement strand
TACACGAGCCTTATCGTCGGCAGCGTCAGATGTGTATAAGAGACAGGTTGTATAATAGAATTGGCTTAAGGGTAAAGACCAGATCAGACCAGACATTTATTATAACGCCATTGAGCTATGGTAGTCTTTAAGTTTTTATAGGGGGGAACTTTTGGAGGACAACTGAGATATGGGAAATACATTTAAAAATAGTGTGGGGTATTTCATACAAAGACACTCGGTCAAAGAATGTATCATATTGATTCTTCAGATTAGCATCACCATAACCATTCTTGCTCTGGCGGTACTTGGACTTGATAATATTCTTCCCATCACTACTACGAACACCGTGGACCTGGTATTGCTGGCTCTCTTGTGTATCATTTGTGGAATCCGCTTTGTTCCAAACCGCATGGTATACGCTGTGATTTATTTCGTGGTTGCTGCGGTGATCTGCTGTGTTTTTATTGCCAGTTTTTTTCTGTAGAAAATCTGTTAGTCTGTCGTTGAGAACAGATGGCATACATTTCAAAATCCCCTGGATACTGCCTTAAACAGTTCCGGGGGGATTTTAATTTGATAACATCTCAATTTACATGAATGTTTATTCGTCCTTTGCCAGCAGTTCCATGATCTCATTGCTTCTCTGGACAAATGCTGTCATATCTTCTGCTGCCAGCGGTTTGTGGCTGATCATAGCCAGATCATACAGCTGCCGGCAGAAAAGTTCCGCATGCTCTCCCTCTTTATGCTCTGCCAGATACTGCACAAGAGGATGGTTGGCATTCAGCACCAGCTTCTCACCGCCAAAATCACCCATACCTCCCATGCCATTCATGGCGTACATTTTCATCATATCCTGCATACGTCTTGTCTCCTCAGAAACAGTGATCATAGAGGAAAGTTTCTCATTTTTCAGTTTTTCCACCTTAACTTCCAGATTTTCTTTCCCCAACACTTTGCGGAAGAGTTCTGTGAGAACATCAGTCTGCTCCTTCAGTTCCTCCTCGCTGGCTTCCTCACGGAAATCATCGGTCACTTCGGCATCAATCCTCTGGAACTTCACATTGTCCCCTCCAGCCTCCAGGGAGGAGATAAACGGCTGGTCAATATTATGGGTAAGAACAAAAGCGTTCATGTTCTGCTCCCGGAACAGATTGATGTACTGGCTCTGCTGCTGAAGATCCGTCACATAATAGATCGTCGTCTTCGGCGGCTCTTCCGGCTCCCCGTTCTCTGTGTCCTCCCCTGGCTCAACCACCTCAGCTTCCGGTGCATCCACGGTCTCCAGATATTCTTTCATCGTCATAAATTTATCATCCAGATCCTTGAAAAGGATAAAATCTTTCATCTTTTCCTGGAATTTCTGGTCTTTGAGACAGCCATATTTAATGAATGGACTGATATCATCCCAGTATTTCTCGTAGTTCTCCCGGTCGGTCTTGCACATTCCACTGAGCTTATCCGCCACTTTTTTCGTAATATATTCCGAGATCTTCGTCACAAAACCATCGTTCTGCAGCGCGCTTCTGGACACATTCAGCGGCAGGTCCGGACAGTCGATGACACCCTTCAGCAGAAGAAGGAATTCCGGGATCACTTCTTTGATATTATCTGCGATAAACACCTGATTGTTATATAGTTTGATCACACCCTCAGCATTTTCATACTCCAGGTTGACCTTTGGAAAATACAGAATCCCCTTAAGATTGAAAGGATAATCCATATTCAGATGAATCCAGAACAGCGGTTCCTTGTAATCGTGAAATACCGTACGGTAAAATTCCTTATAGTCTTCTTCAGAACACTCATTTGGATGCTTGGTCCAAAGAGGCTGGGTATCACTGATGGAAACCGGGCGCTTGAGGATCTTTGTCTTCTTGACCGGCTCTTTCTTTTCATCGCCTTCTTCCTCTTCCCCGCTCTTCTCTGGCTCCTCCACGATCTCCTCGATAACCGTATCCTTCTCTGTCACCTCTTCGCTGGGAATCGTCTCATACTGGGGTTCTGCGTTTTCATTGGTCAGGAAAATCTCTACCGGCATAAAGGAACAATACTTATCCAGCACTTCCTTCACTCTGTATTCATTGGAAAATTCATAACTGTCCTCGTTGAGATGAAGGATGATCTCCGTTCCAGTCTCTTCCCTTGTGCCGTTATCCATCTCAAATTCCGTACCACTGTCGGATTCCCAATGCACTGCGGCTTCATCATCCCGGTATGACTTCGTATTGATCTCCACGCGGTCCGCCACCATGAATGCGGAGTAAAATCCAAGACCAAAATGACCTATGATCTGGTCTTCGCTGGACTTGTCTTTATATTTTTCAAGAAAATCTGCCGCGCCAGAAAATGCGATCTGGTTGATGTACTCCTTCACCTCATCCGCCGACATACCAAGACCATTGTCCACAAAACGGATCGTCTTTTCTTCGGCATTTACAAATACTTCAATCTTTTCTTTGTACTCTTCTGGAAGAGATGTCTCCCCCATCATATCCAGCTTTTTCCGCTTTGTAATGGCATCACATCCATTACTTACGAGTTCACGTATAAAAATATCGTGATCGGAATACAGCCACTTTTTAATAATGGGAAAAATATTTTCAGAATTGATCGCTAAACTGCCCTGTTCTTTATTCATCTTTCTCACTCTCCTGTTCTGCAAATTTCTGATAAAACTAATGATAGTACAGAAAAGTTAAGATGTCAAGAACTTTTTAGCACTCATTGAAGTCGAGTGCTAACAATTCCATTTTTATGAAAAAATTCTGAGCACTGATCATCCCACAGTTGCTCACCGCTCTTGTCCAGGGTAAAATTCGCCGGTGTATAACTGCTGATACAGTGCAGCACTTTTTTCTCATACTGAATCCTGAGTCCGCCGCAGTCTCCATTATTCATATAATGTACAAACTGGATCCGCAGCAGCTGAGGTGTCTGCTCTCCCTTGATCATGGAAAATGCCAGCGGCCGCAGAAGCTTCCAGGGCACATAATCCCTGCTGCCATAAACTTCTTTTTCCTCCTCCGAAAGCCAGTCTGCCAACAAATTTCCTTTGACAGATATAGACACAAAGGTCTTGATCTCCATCGCCCCAACACAAAATTTATCAAAATTTTCCTTCAAAAAAAGGACTGCCATAAACTCTCTTACATCTTCAATTTTACACATCTGCATCACTGCACACCTCTTGAACCTGAATAAATTTGTTGTTTCTGGAGACAATATTTTTGACGTAACCAACGTCATATTTTATATACAGAAAGGAGAAAACACCATGCGAGCAAGTGAATCAACCTATAAAAATGTAGCTAAAAACTGCAGTTCTTATGCTGTAAAAGACTGCTGTAAATGTACAAATAAAACTGGTGACGTGGAGGTTTCCTGCACAACCTGCAAACATTTCTCAGAAAACAAACACTGTAAACTGGATCTGTTTGACCCCATCGCAGCCGACCACAACTTTATGTAACCCCGCCCGTCAATCTTTTTGCTTCTAAAATGAGGGGGCCGGACAGGCTGCCGGACAGAGAAAAGCGTCAGAACCTGCTTCTGAATCTGGCGCTTTTCTTTTTTAGTGGAAGTTCCTGGCAGCAGTGCAGATTTTCAGCGAAAGACTTAGACGCTCCTTTTTCAGCCGGTCGCTTTATTCCACACTTTCAAACACCACCACAGACCGCGGTGAAACCATATATTTTTTCAGGTCGCTTTTTTTCTGCCCCGCCTCATCTGTGTCCAGGATCACGTTCCATCTCTTCGTAGCATTGATCACCGGAAGATAAAACTCATGGGCATCCCAGTGAAAATTAAACACCATATATAAAGATTTTCCACCATAGTACGTCCCGTAAAACAAAATTCCGACTTCTCTGCTATAGTATGAAAAATTCGCTTCCCATGGCTCAATCCCATGGCAGGACACTCCCGGCGCCCCCACTCCCAGCGTGTCCATCCCGCTCAGAACACCCTGGCGCTGGTAGAGCAGATGCCCCTTCCGAAACTGAATCAGCCGATGACAAAAATCATAGATCTTCTGATTTTTGTCAAGCAGGCTCCAGTCCAGCCAGGTGGAAGCATTATCCTGGCAATAAGCATTGTTATTTCCCTTCTGGGTTCTGCCAAACTCATCTCCTGCTAAAAGCATCGGCGTAGCAAGTCCCAAAAACAACATACAAAGTGCGTTCTTTGTCTGCCGCAGCCGCATCTGGTTCACTACTCTTTTGCGGCTCACTCCCTCCTGGCCACAATTCCAGCTATAATTAAATTCCGTGCCGTCTGCATTCCTCTCACCATTCGCCTCATTGTGTTTCACATCATAGGAAACCAGATCCCGCAGCGTAAATCCATTTTTCTGAGTAATATAGTGAACCCGTCCCATATCCTCTTCATCCTTGCGGAAACACTGGTAAAAATTTCCCGTCTGCCCCTCATCACTTTTTAGATACCGCCTTGCCACGGTCATATATTCGTCGTTAAACCGGGCAAACTTTCTCTCGCCACCCACCCGTTGTGCCTTTTTCCAATCACTGCCCAAAAATTTACAATTCCGAAGAAAGGGGTCTGCCAGGAGCCATTCCTCCGAAACCACATCCGAATTGACCAGAAAACCGTCTACATGGAATTCCGTCACATAGTATACCAGACATCTCAGTATAAATTCAGGAGAACGGTCCACAAAATGCATATCCAGAAAAAGATTCATTCCATTTTGATGCAGCGCTTTGACCATCTCCTTCATTTCCCGCACGGCCGCTGCGCCTTCCACCGCGTAAGAGGCCTTGGGGGCGAAATAGCAGGCATCTCCGGTATACCCCCAATAATTGATCTTTTTCTCATCCGCATACATCCGCTCATTGAAATCATAAAGAGGGAGAAATAATATGGTGTTTACTCCCAGCTCTTTCATATAAGGTATCTTTTCACAAAATCCGGCAAAGGTTCCCGGATGTTTCACTCCGGAACTGCTGTGCCTGGTATATCCCCTCAGGTGGCACTGGTACAGGATCATATCCCCGTAAGGGATAGAAACTCTGTTTTCGCCACTCCAGTCAAAGGATTCCAGACAAAATCTTCCCCTGAGCTTCCCTGGTTTTCTTCCAAATACATCTCTCCCCGCCACAGCCCGCATATATGGATCGTTTACGACCTGGCGGTCTGCCTCAAAGGTATATTCAAAACGATTCAAAAAACCTGCCAGCTCCCGGCCTTCCAGCCGGACGCTGAACAGGTCCGGTGCCCCCATTTCTTTCATGGAAAACATCGGTATTTTGTGCCGCAGCTTATTTTCTTCATACAGGCAGAGCTTACATGTCTTTGCATCTCTGCACCAGATCGTGATCTCAGCACTTTTGCCGGACTCCGAAAGAAACACTCCCTCTCTCACATTACCCGCTTTCTTTATCGTAAATTGTCCATTTTCAATCGCATTCATCCGTTCTGTCATCCTTAATAGTTATTCTACTGACTACCACAGCTTTATTTTAGCATAGTTGAAATGCAATCACAAGTGAAAAAGAATCGTAAATATTACAAAAATACTTGCAAAATCAAAGTTTTCTAGTAAAATAGTGAGTGTTAATGTAAAACATATAAAGAATTGCGATGGAGGAAAAAAATGATTCAGGCTAGCAATGTAACACTGCGTTTTGGCAAAAAAGCGCTTTTTGAAGAAGTCAATATAAAATTTACCGAGGGGAACTGCTACGGTATCATTGGCGCCAACGGCGCCGGCAAATCCACCTTTTTAAAAATTCTCTCCGGAGAACTGGAACCTACCCAGGGTGAGATCATTATTACCCCCGGCGAGCGGCTTTCCGTTTTGGAACAGGATCATTTCAAATATGATGACTGCCTTGTTCTAGATACTGTTATCATGGGAAATCAGCGTCTCTATGATATTATGAAAGAAAAGGACGCGATTTATGCAAAAGAGGATTTCACCGAAGAAGATGGCATCCGCGCCAGTGAACTGGAGGCAGACTTTGCCACAATGAACGGCTGGGAGGCAGAATCCGATGCCGCCACTCTTCTCAATGGACTTAACATTGACACAGAACTCCATTACAAACAGATGAGTGAATTATCCGGAAGCGAAAAAGTAAAAGTGCTTCTGGCGAGAGCCCTGTTCGGCAACCCGGACATTCTTTTGCTGGATGAGCCCACCAACCACCTGGATCTGGATGCGATCCGGTGGCTGGAAGAATTTCTCATAAATTTTGACAATACAATTATCGTAGTCTCCCATGACCGGTATTTCCTTAATAAGGTCTGTACCCATACAGTAGATATCGACTACGCAAAGATGCAGCTTTACGCAGGCAACTACGATTTCTGGTACGAATCCAGCCAGCTTATGATCAAGCAGATGAAGGAAGCCAATAAAAAGAAGGAAGAAAAGATCAAAGAACTTCAGGAATTTATCCAGCGTTTCAGTGCCAACGCCTCCAAATCCAAACAGGCAACCTCCCGTAAACGCGCCCTGGAAAAAATCGAGCTTGATACCCTTCGCCCTTCCAGCAGAAAATACCCCTATGTAGATTTTAAGCCAGACCGTGAGATTGGAAATGAAGTTCTAACTGTGACAAATCTTTCCAAAATCATCGATGGAGAGAAGGTGCTCGACAATGTTTCTTTCACCGTTGGACACGATGATAAGATTGCATTTGTTGGTTCCTATGGCATCGCTGCCACCACTCTTTTCCAGATTCTTGCCGGTGAGATGGAACCGGACGAGGGCGATTATAAATGGGGAATCACTACCAGCCAGGCATATTTCCCGAAGGACAACACCAAAGATTTTGCCGGAACAGATACCATTGTAGACTGGTTGATGCCATATTCTCCGGAAAAAGATGCCACCTATGTCCGCGGTTTCCTGGGACGCATGCTGTTCTCCGGTGATGACGGATTGAAAAAAGTTAACGTCCTCTCCGGCGGGGAAAAGGTAAGGGTCATGCTCTCCAAAATGATGATGCTGGGCGCCAACGCCCTCATTATGGATGAGCCCACCAACCATCTGGATATGGAATCCATCACTTCCGTCAACAACGGACTGATCAAGTTCCCTGGGATCGTCCTTTTCACCTCCCAGGACCACCAGTTTATCCAGACCATAGCAAACCGTATTATTGAGCTCACTCCAAATGGAATGATCGACAAGGTGACCACTTATGATGAATATCTGGACAGCGATGAAATGGCGAGAAAACGTCAGGCATTAAGTTAATTTGACAAAACCTGTATTTTCCAATACAATAGAAACATGCAAATTACAAAGCAATGAAGCACCCCGCAGGTATCTGGGGACAAAAGCATATACCCGCGGGGTCATACATTTATTAAAATTTGATTGGAGTGATTTTTTTTGGAGCCCGGTGACGCGACAAATTCTATCGTGCTAAACATTGTTATTATTTTTATTCTGTTGCTTTTATCTGCCTTCTTCTCGTCGGCAGAGACAGCACTGACAACTTCAAATAAACTTAGAATGCGAGCTCTGGCAGAAGAAAAGAACAAGGCAGCAATGAGAGTATTAAAACTTCTCGAGAACCCGTCGAAAATGCTGAGCTGTATTCTCATATGCAACAATGTCGTAAACCTTTCGGCATCGTCAATTTCAACTTCTCTTGCCTTTTCCATCTGCAGACAGATGGGGCTTGAGAACAATACCAGTCTGGGCGCCGGTATCGCTACCGGGATACTGACTTTTCTGATCCTCATCTTCGGTGAGATCTCGCCCAAAACCATGGCAACGATCAATGCCGAAAAAATGGCGCTTGCTTTCAGCCGGACCATATTACTCCTGACAAAGCTTTTAACTCCTGTGATCTTTGTCATTGATAAGTTTGTAATATTCTTTCTTTTTATACTCCGGGTGGACACCAGTGAATCCGGAAAGGGAATTACTGAAGATGAACTGCGTACTTTTGTAGACGTAAGCCACGAAGAAGGCGTTATCGAGAGCGAAGAGCGGAAAATGATCACCAATATCGTTGATTTTGGTGACTCCATCGCAAAGGATGTCATGATCCCGCGATTGGATATCTGTATGGTAGAGCTTTCAATCTCTTATGATGAACTCCTCTCGGAATTTACGGAAAGCAAATTTGCACGTATGCCTGTCTATGATGAAACCATAGACAACATTGTGGGGATCATAAATTTAAAGGATTTTGTATTTTACAAAGGGGATAAAAATGATTTCTCCCTGAAAGACCTGATCCGGGATGCACACATTACCTATGAGTATAAAAACGTGTCAGAACTCTTTATGGAAATGCGTAAAGAATCAATACCCATGACCATTGTTCTGGATGAATACGGTGCTCTCTCCGGCCTGATCACGATGGAGGATCTAGTCGAAGAGATCGTAGGGGAGATCCGTGATGAATACGATGAAGATGAGGAAGACGAGATTCAGCATATCTCTGAAAATGAATACATTCTTCTTGGATCTACCCCACTGGATGATGTCAATGAGCTTTTAGGCATTCCATTGGAATCCGATGAATATGATTCTATCTCCGGCCACATCATTAAACTTCTGGAGCATTTCCCAAATCCCGGGGAATGCGCAAAGGATGATTACGCTGTATATACTGTACTGGAAGCAGAAAAAAACCGCATTGACAAGGTTCATATTTTGATCCATCCTCAACCGGAAGAAGAGGAAGAATGATCTCGCAACTTAACAAATATTATGATCTTATGAACACTTTGATCCGGAATGGCGTCAGCCCGGCAACTCCTGAACCAGATCAGAGTGTTCTTTTTTTTCAAAGACCACTGTTCTTCTCACTTTTATTTCTTTCTCCTTCATATTTAAAAAAGAGATTTTCTCCGTCACTTCGATGTCCATAAGCCCCTGTTCCATGTCAGCAGTTATAACGTTCACTGTCATATCCACATCAGAATTTGTCCTCATGACCAGAGCCTGTAGAAACGCGGCAATAAACTCATTTTTATTCTGAATCCCATAACTCTCCTGTTCCATTACTTCTTTCATCGTCTGTGACACCGACACCGCCAGGGAATCTTCCAACTCCTGCAAAGCTGCCATCTTACCATCAATTACGGTATGTATCGCCAGCACCAGAAGAATGGAACTGATACACACCGAAGAAACTATAACTGATTTCATCTTGAATATCCCTCTATCTCATATTTTTTTACGATTCCTGCCAATGGGATAACATACTGGAACCCCAGAGTGATCTTGGCATCCTTTTTATTTTCCTCCCCATACACCTGAACCTCTAGCTCATATCCCGCCTTTTCTGCCCGTTTTTTACAGTCTTCAATGACATCTGCATCAAAATAGCTGTTCTCTACCTGTGTCACTACGCTTCCATGAAATTCTCTGGCACTGGAGTACAATACATTTTGTATAATATATGCGATTCCGATCCATATAAATATCAATAAAAGCAGAAATGTAATAAAATGCTCAATCACCATCTTCATAATCTTCCTCTTTTCCGCGGGGCAGCATTTGCCCATTTCCTGTCGTGTCACCGTAATCTACCAACACCAGAAGTCTTTTTTCCGTCACCTTTCCAGTAACCGGACTCCGGACGCGGACAAGATAACGGTAGATCCCTGGAGTTTCCCATCTATTTTCCCTCTCTTCACCAAATATGTTTTTATATTCCGAAATACGTCTTCCATTCACGTCCCTTTCTGCCGCCTGAATACAACTTGAGAGGTCTCTCCGGTCAAAATCCAGCGCCGAGAGATATAATCCAAAATCCACTTTTTCCCCGCTTTTTACTTTAAAATCCTTTACGTATAGCTCCGGAGGGGTTCGTCTCTCTTCATTGGATGAAAAGTTGGTCTTCTCA
>CAMTDY010000106.1 GCA_947070915.1 uncultured Roseburia sp. | reverse complement strand
AACATCCTCTGGATTCAGGGTGGTTGCCACCATCACTTCATCCACATATCTGCTCTGTGCCGCCCTCTCGATAACACGCTCTAATGCCGTTTTGCCACACAGATCTTTTAACACTTTGGAGGGCAGCCTGGAAGAACCACATCTCGCCTGAATGATCGCTAAAAACTTCATTGGTCCCTACACCTGCCTTTCATCAAAAAATGCTATCGTCTCTTTTAAGATATCCGCCTGCTTCTTTGCACACTCTTCCTTATAATAGTTTGTTTTAAACTGAAGCAGTCTTGGCTGAAGAAATTCTGCATTCTCACAAAGGGTTTTCCCATAATCAATGTTATCATAAATGCCAAGCTTTTCTCTGTTCAGAAATGCCTTGTCACGAAACATCGGTTCCTGATAAGCAAGTTTCCACGCCGCATAGATTCCATCGCCACCCAATTCAGAAAACTTGCTTCTAAACTCATGCCAGTCCACCCTGTCCGTATCCAAAACAACAACATAGGTCCAATAGGAGTGGGTATTTCCTTCCCTTACCACCTGGGACCGCAGCCAATCACAGCCTTTTACTGCCTCTTCATAATATCTGGCTGCCGAAATTCTTGCTTCTACCAGTTCATCCATGCGCTCTACCTGCCCCAGCGCAACCGCCGCACACAGATCTGACATCCGGTAATTCCATCCCAGGATCACATGCCTCTCATATTCCGGACTCTGTATATCATCTTTTGTGATGCGTCCCTGTGAACTGTTGATCCCCGCATATCCCAGACCGGAATACCGCCTTAACTTATCCGCCAGCTCATCATCATCTGTAATAACAATGCCGCCCTCACCTGCGGTAAGATGTTTGGAACTCTGAAAACTATAAGAAGCCATATGTCCAAAGGTTCCCACCATCCTGTCATCCTGATAAGCGCCATAACACTCTGCATTATCTTCTATCACTATCAAGTGATGCTGCTCGGCAAGCTGCATGATCTCCCTCATCTGCGGTGCCAGGCCATAAAGGGAAACCGTAATGACCGCTTTTGTCTTCTCTGTCATGACTTCTTTGATCGTTTCCGCCGTAATAAGAAACGTATCCCGATCCACATCTGCGAATACCGGAACAGCATTTGCCTGCAACACGGCGATGGAGGTGCTGCTCATCGTAAGCGGTGGACAAATCACTTCATCTCCCGGGCCCACTCCTGCTGCCTCCAGCGCCATGTGTAATGTTGCCGTCCCATTTACCATCCCTACCCCATGTCTGGAATGAAACCTCCTGGCAAACTCCTTTTCCAATCTCGTTACCATCTGATACGTATTGGAAGAAGAAAATTGTCCTTCCAGTACTTCCATAATATAATTCTTTTCTTTTTCCCCAATCCTCTGCATTGTTTTAGCCCTTCTTTCCATCTGCCCACAAACTGGGAAATATAATAGCCTGTGCTACATTATTTATTTCCTTTTTTAACTGCTGTAGGCACTCCTTGGGCACATCTGCTTGATCTGCCTTCCGGATATCCTCTTCCAACTGCTCTATTTTCTCTACACCAAACACTAAATAATCAATCTGTTTCTCCTGTTTTACAAACTGCAGGATGGCTGATATCTTATCCGCCTCATACTGCTCTAAAATCTTTTCGATCTTTTCCAGATAGGGCACTGCTTTTTGTAAATGTTCTGGGACCAATCCTGGTTCCATCATAAATAATCCCTGCAAAAACGCACTTCTGGTAAAGATTTTAATTCCTGCGCCCTTTGCCGCACAGATAAATCCTTCCTTTATACCTCTCTGATCCAGTATGCTGTAAGGTAACTGAATATAATCTACCACACCCGTATCAATCGCCGCGTAACCTTCTTTTAGGTCATAAATAGAAACACCAATATTCTTGACGTACCCTTCTTTCTTTAAATCTACAAGGGCGGCAAGGACCTCCTCTTGATAGATATACTCCGGAGTATGCAGCAGATATCCGTCTAATTGTTCCACAGAAAGACGATGTAATGAATTCTTGCACTCCTCTGTTACGATCTTTTCTGCAGGCTTCCTGCCCTCGATCACATTGGGACGCAGCTTCGAGATCACTTTCAATTTGTGCTTTTTTCCGCGGACTCTTAAATAACTCCCAATTATTTCTTCCGCTTCACCGTAAGCAGCTGCTGTATCAATCGTATCAATTCCATGATCTACAGCATAGTCCAGCATCTCAAAACTTTCATCTCTGGCTGGCTGTCTGCCAATCTGGTTATTGATCCCATATTTCATTCCAAACTGAACAGTACCTAAGCATAATTCTGGCATTTTATATCTCACTTTCTTCTGAAAATCCTCTATTTCACAATCTCAAACAGACCATTCTCCAGCAATTTATCAATAAGGGGGATTAACTGGTCAATTGGGACATGAATACGATCACTAATTTCAATCAGATCAATCCGGCCATCGGCATATGCCACCAGATCCCGCATTATCAAAGCAGCATCGCTGTAATTTCCCTTCTGGCTCAATGTCGGATATAATCCCCTCTTTCCCAGCTGGGGCTCACAACAGCAGCTGAGCTTATAAAAGTAATTGTATTCCAACGCCATAATACATTTTTTCATCAATGATACACTTCCCTGTAACCCTTCCTCAGAGATCAATGACAGATCATCCGCCGAAGTATGGTATTCAGGATACTCTTCGTATTTTGAACGACAGACACCACAAACTGGCAGATCTACTCCTGGAGCGTTATACTGCCTCTCATCCGAACCACGATGCAAAAAATCATAAGAGATATATCCTGGAAAATGATAATGCAAAATATTTTTCAGCAATCTGTCTGTCAACGTATCCCCATATTTTGTCTCAACGATAGAATACGTACGGTCATCCCCTACACAGGACAGGACAAACCCTGCTATCGTATTTTTTTTCATGATCTCCAGGTTCCGGCTAAGGTATGTGATCGATCCTATCGTCTCTGGTATAAACAGGATTCGATATGTATGCCTTCGGTGTTTTAGTGCCGCAAGCCACTTCACGAGTTCTATCGTCACAACCGGGCCCGACACCTCATTGTTTGCCATAGAGGGATGACAGATATAGGTGGATAATAATACCTCTTCTTCTGCATCTCCCTTTAATATGATTTCTCCATAAGTCAGGCTTCCCTCTTTCAGCTCACTATCGATGACACAATGGTAAATATCCTCCCGCAGGGCATTCTTCTGATTTTCACTCATGCAAAAACCACTTCGCTCCTGATAATATGAAGTAACATAAGGTATCACATCCGGCTGTTCCGGCTGGGTAAAAATAAACTTTTTCAATTCTTCCAAGGACATCTCACGGTCCATCGGCAGCGAATACCCCATCACATAAAGATTGTTTTCCTTGAAATCAATGATCCGGTTTCCCTGAGAATCCTCGATATATGCATCCCGGATATTCCACTCCTTCGGCACAGTCCAGTCAAATACCTGAGTACCGGAGGGCACTTCATAAACCTTCAAATCCTCATATTCTTCTTTTAATATCTCCAGTGTCTGCCGGACTCCGTCTCCTGTTATGCTGCGGCAGATGGGGAACAGTTTTTCCGCCAATTGATACATACACTCATCTCCCCAAAATTAAAATCTTATCTTATAACAATTGAATTATCCTGTTTCTATCTATTTTCCCATTATCATTATACGGAAACTGCTCCAGTTTTTTATATATTGCAGGAAGCATGTATTTTGCCAGAACCGATGACAGATAATCAATTAATTCATCCTCATTCACGTCACCCTGATAAAAAAGTACAATTTCTTTCTTTTCGTTATCATAACAAGCACATGCATTTGATACATCCGGCAGTCCCATCACTGCTGTCTCGATCTCTCCAAGTTCGATCCTATGCCCCATATGCTTTATTTGGAAATCTTTTCTTCCCTGAAATACCAATTCTCCATATTCATTATAATAGACCAGATCACCAGTCTTGTACATACGCTGTCTGTAATTCTTATATAATGGATTCACCACATACTTCTTTTCCGTCTCTTCACTATCATTCCAATACCCATCTGATAAAGAGCTGCCATAAATACATAATTCTCCGAGCTTATTAATCTGTTTCGGATCAATCACATTTCCCTCATCATCTAATACCAGCAGCCCTGTATTTTCACATGCCTTTCCAATCGGCAGCGTTTCAGAATCTGCAAATTCTCTGTCCATAATATAATAAGCACAATACACTGTTGCCTCTGTGGGACCATATACATTTACAATTGTCTTCAGATTAGGAAGATGCTTTTTCCAATAATTTACATATTTTACCGGCATAACCTCCCCGCCAAACATCATAACCTCCACATTATCCAAAGGATTTGACTTAAGCAAATCAAAATTAGCAATATTAATAAAAGCAGATGGAACCCAACTCAGAAAATTAATATTTTTCTCTTTAATAAACTCTAATACCTCGATCGGAAAAGCAAAATAAGTAACAGGTATTATACCAAGGGTCGCACCCGATTTTAAAACAGCATAAATATCCTGTATGGACATATCAAAATAAAATGGTGCCTGATTTCCCATAATTGTCGTTTCATTAATGTTAAATGTATCTACAACCCAATCAATATAATCAATCACATTATGATTATTGATAAGGATTCCTTTGGGTTTTCCAGTCGAACCAGATGAAAAAAAAGTATAAACTAGATCAATATCCAGAATCTGGTCAACTAACCGTTCTCCTTCGTCATATCGGCCACTACATGGCACCTCGTCCAAGTTTATAAGAATGATATTGTCAAGTTCCGCAAATTTACTCAACCTTTTTTTTGTCTTACTGTCCACAATGATGGCAGAAGGGCTCAATGTTGAAATAATATTATTTACCTTTTTTTCTGGAAAACGAATATCCGTCGTTGTATAAAAATTTCCGCTATAAAGTATCCCCATAAATGCGACAATACTGGATACTTCTTTAGGCAGATATACCAAGACCGGATTTCTCCTCTTCTTCATCTTATCCATCAATACGAATGCCAGATCTATTGCTTTTTCTCTTAACTGTGCAAAAGTGATTTCCGTTTTTGCGTCAAAAAAAGCAACCTTATCCGGCAGTCTCTTTGCTGTTTCTTCAAGATATTCCAAAACTGATCTCTGCATACACTCATCCTCTCTACACTTCTTTTTCATATAAAAGCTATTTTCTCATACATCAGCACCATAACTCTCCAGCAAAGCAACAATCTTATCCATACTGCGAAAATTTCTGGAAATAACATCATTTGGTTGTATTTTTATTTTGTAATCCTGTTCTAATCTGTTGATCAGCTTTAATATACCAATAGAATCCAGCAAATAATCATCAATATAATCATCACTGTTCTCAAAATCACTATCTGGACTTACATCCTTTAAAATCCTATAAATATCATTCATAATCATTATAATTCTCCTTTCCGCTTCGCATCAATATGACAGCTGCTACCAATCATATTTTTCTGTCAAAATTTTAGGTTGTTTTTGCCCCTTGTATTGATATGTATTTCTTGCATCATTGTACCGAAAATCATATTCCAGGATCTGCGCCATTTCCTTCAGACGCACGACCCTGAACGGAATTTCATTTATCATTGTTGTATCTGATATATTTAAACATTCCAGCAAATGGTTCATAGGTTCCAGGCGCTCTTTGGCATCATAATCATAATTTCTCACATACATGCTGCAGCTTTTTATTTTCTCTTCCTGATTCCAGTCAATATAACCTGCTGTAAATGTCTTATGAAAACGAAATGGAACTCCTACTTTTTGCTCGATGTAATGTAGCACTGATATTCCTTCCATCGAGGGAAGGTCAATAACAAACGCTTTTGCGGATTTTTCTATTAAATATTCAAATATGGTTCCCTCTCCAAAAGAATCTTCGGGATCCCGTTCAAATAATAAATCACGATCCGCCCCCCATACACAAAAAGAATAGATGGGATGTTTGGTCCTGATAAAATCTTTTCTTTTTATAGCTGCATTCCCCAGAATCCCAGTCATCGAAGGAGACTTTTTATAATCAAATGTCTTTCCTTTACAAAAATCCCAATTAAATGTTGGAACTAAAACCGTTCCACCCTTTCCTACTTTATCCGTTATAGTGTCCAGCAAAACATCTAAATCAAAATCTTCATTATGTTCCATCGCTGATCTCGCAAGACGAACAATGTCGGAAATGACATATACAATATCCCCTTTCTGAATCGAGTCAATATGTTTCATTATATTTTTATAAGAACAATAAACATCCATATCAATTCCCCCTTTTTTATTTCCACCATAACGTTCCTAAATCCCGTCCCAGCAGATCCTCCATAGCTTCTTTTTCCTCTTCATAATAGGAATTCAAAATCTCCCTTGCGTAAGAACCCATTTTATACTTAACAGCAGGAATCTTAACCGTCTTTTCCACATCCTTTTCATACTGCAGCCGGAGTTTTAAATCCCTCTCATAATCCGCTGTATTATAACCTACAATACCTGTCTCATATGTCTCAGCAATTCGGTCATACTCCAGCATAGACTCTTTACTGATCGGTACACGGTTCCCATCCATTGCCTTCTGATAATAATCGATATGGGATTCCTCCTGGATTCCCAAAAAGGAGAATAAATCCTGATAAATCACTTTCGGATCTTTTATATATTCCTCAAATAGTATTATTCTAATCTGATCTTTGGGAAAATATTTTAGATACTCATTAATATAACCGCTGTATTTTCCTGATTCAATCATGCGTTCCTTCGTCCGCTCCTGGTTCGCTACATATCGACCGTCCTCATAGACAAAATTTGATCGCACAAAATAGTCAAACATATCATTTTGTTTTTCCTCCAGGTTCAGTTCCTTTTCCTCTTCTGGAAAAGCACGCCCATATAAAGCCCGCATTTTAAACAGAGAATATAAGCTTTCCACCGGATTCCGAACAGAGAAGATCAGTTTTACATCCTTGCCGGCATTTTCAAATATTTTCTTAGGTACCGTTTTATCTAACATTGACAGACGCGGATTTACCTCACCTTTTAACTTCTCCTCAGGACAATCTCCAAAATAACGTTTTACATACCAGTCATATCCCTTTGCATACTCTCTCTCGTCTGCAAAAAAGTCAACTTCCTTTACCGCTGGTATATAGATCTGACTGTGCTGGCTTAACACTTTATAAATCGATGTAGTTCCACACTTACGAAATCCCGCAACCATAAAATCAAGCTTCATTTTTATTCTCCTGTTCAAATTTATACTCTTACTACATTACTTTAAATGGAAATCTTTGTTGATGGGCTGCAAATCTTCAACTTTGGCATGAAGAATATTTGGCACGAAGCTCCTCAACTCCCATCCAATCCTTGTTATTTCCGGAATTATATTCAAAGTCCGTTTCTACCAGCTTTCCCCCCGGAAGAACCTCCCTATTCCACCAATCATAATGTGGATATATGATATAATGTTTATCGTACTCATAAGTAGTCATAGAATCTTCCCGGGTTACCATAACCTCATGCAGTTTCTCTCCCTCACGGATTCCCACTTCTGGTTTTTCACATCCTGGCAGCATTGCCTCTGCCAGATCCGTTATCTTAAAGGAAGGAATTTTTGATATAAAAGTTTCTCCACCTCTGGCATCACTAAGAGCTTTTATGACAAGTTTCACTCCCTCTTCCAGATCGATCCAGAATCTCGTCATCCTATAATCCGTTATTGGAAGTTCTTTTCCACCATTCTCAATGATTTTCTGGAAAAATGGAATTACGGATCCTCTGCTTCCCGCTACATTTCCATATCTCACCACAGAAAAATTCAGATCCCGGAATCCTACATAAGCATTGGCCGCAATAAATAACTTATCAGAGACCAATTTCGTTCCTCCATACAAATTGATAGGGTTTACCGACTTATCCGTAGATAATGCCACAACTCTTTTTACACTTTCAGAATCCAGAACTGCATCGATTACATTCATAGCTCCGTCAATATTGGTTTTAACAGCCTCAATCGGATTGTATTCACAGGTGGGCACCTGTTTCATAGCCGCAGCATGTATCACATAATCCACGCCATTTAATGCCCTTTTCAAGCGGTCTTTATCTCTAACGTCTCCAATAAAAAACCGCAGCTGTTCCTTGAAATCCTGGAACTTGTTAGCCATGATAAATTGTTTATATTCATCCCTGGAATAAATGATTAATTTCTTTGGAGAATAATTCTTAAAAACATACTCCACAAAATGATTACCAAAAGAACCTGTCCCACCTGTGACTAAAATAGATTTTCCATTTAACATATTTCTTCCTCCAGTTCCTGTTTATAATTCCCCTAACCGCTTCCGCTGTTTTTCTATTAAATATACACTCGGTACATTTTCCGCCACGATTTGAACGACTTCATCTATTCCCTCTGCTTTTATTAATTCTCCAAAACTGTTAAACTTCCACGGTGAATCAAAAGAGCTTACAATTGTAAAGTCTGTTTTCAACCGTCTGTTCATCGTATAATAAAAATACCGCAGCGCCTCCTCATATGCCTGCTGTTTATTTCCTGCCAGAAACTCTCCACAGGTAATACACTTTTCTAGTTTTTCAAAATACTCTTCCCGTGTACGTACCTGGCATGCAAAAGTGGCATTTCCATAATATACATTTGTATGAATCAGTACATTTTTCCCCATAATGCCAGCCTCCATACCAACGGTTGAAGTCCATGGAATTAGAACTTTGCATTTTTCAATATATTGATAGAGGTTTATCCGCTCCTCTGATTTTACATAACGTAACAATTTATTTCCTTCATACTGTTTTAATATTTCAGGATAGGCAGTACGTAATTCCGATTTTGCCATATAAGAGGGCAGAAGCATCATCGATGGATGTTCACGGATCAACACCGTGGACTTTAATTTATGAATCACATAATCAAGTGTTTCTTCCAGCCATTGTCCTATATTGTCGAATATAGTAACAATACCTAATGCGGCACCATCATTTACTAAATTCATCGGAATAATCACATCATATGTCTGTTCAAGCTCCGTCTCTGGAGACTGAAAACTAATATTCTCATATCCTTTCTCTTTCCTCAGTTTTATGTACTCGCCAAAAGACATATCACTTATTTTAGAAGATGCCCCTCTTCTTGTTTCCCACATCTTAACTGCTCTGTCCATGATCGCATCTTTATTTGCAATTTCTCCCCACATTTTTTCTAAGAATCTTGGAATATCTTCACCATACGATGAAGGACCATCGGCACAAATAAGCGTTGATCCCTGCATTCCATCCTGTGATGAAACACGGATATTTCTCTTTCTTCCCGCATAATAATATACTCCTGCTATTTTGTGCAGGGCAGTCATTGCATTAATCGTATCAAAGTGATTCTTTTCAAAGAATGTATTTATATAAGATAGATTTCTTTTAAATATCTCCTCAAAATCATTCTGTATTAATTTTTCAGAACGAAAACGTGAATTCCAGTCGTTATACCACTTACTCCATCTCACACTATACTCAGCAATTCGTTCACATTCCCGTTCATCTTCCAAAGACAGCATGGTATCACCGACAGGATCGATATACAAAATGTCATCTTCCGGAACAAGCTTCACCAGTTTATCGATTACTACATCCCTCAAATAATCACAAACAGCACAATGTCCCTCATATAATTCGATATCCCCATCCCAATGAAGCCGGTCTACGATAAGCTTTACATCATATCCCCGCCACTTCAAAATCAAAAACAATGAAATTTCATATGGCATATAGGTTGTCCCAAAATTGAGCCCTTCTGCATTTAAGACAACTCCAATCCGCTCACTATCTTCTCTGACTGGAACGTTCTTCATTTCAGGCGGCACTGTCTTTAAAAATCGTAAAAATTTATTGATTGGACCATAAGACAGTTCTCTATATATATG
>CAMTDY010000105.1 GCA_947070915.1 uncultured Roseburia sp. | reverse complement strand
GAATCTGGTCATCGTGGGACAATTGTATGACAAGACAAACAATCAGTCCCTGGATGGCTTTGCCGTGGGAGCAAGCGATGCGCAGGAACTGGACGGAGAGGCGCTTTGTAAATCCTCTTCCCTGATCAAAAGCGAAGATTATGAATTTCAGGCAATTTCTACATTTTACAAGATCGTAGTGGATAAGGATGGAAATGAACGGATTGTCAGTGAAACCCATGAGACGGACGCGTTAAAGGTGTTGGGGACAAATTCTATCGTGGAAAAACTGGTGGTGGGGGATCCCATGCCCAAAAATCATCCGGGCGCCAAAGAGACAGTCCTCTACTACAATAACCGTACAGGATCGGGCTGTGATTATTACTATGATAATGTGAACACACAGGAAAATAAGGTGGAGGTAAATATTGATTTCTCAGGATCTGTAACATTCATGAAAGGATTTTCCCCGGTTTATGTAGACAAAAATAAAGACTTTATGCTGCAGATGGTTGATAAGGGAGCAGCTAATTTTGATATGAATTTCTGGAATGATATTGAATGGTCAGTATCCGACAGGACATTGTCCTGGAAATTCCCGTCAAACTGGCATGACTGGCTGGATTCATCCCAGTTTCATCTGACAAATGCTGCGCAGTTTTACTGTAAGATGTATGTTGAGACAGAAAAGGGGATCGCGATCCCCATCGTCATATCCAGCCTGGATATAGAGCATAAGGACCCTTCGTACTGCTCCATCAATCCCATTACGATCGAGTGGGGATGTTTTGCGAAGGGAACCCATATTTTAATGGCGGACCGTTCGGAAAAATGCATAGAGGAAGTCCGTCCGGGTGACCGGGTAATGACACAGGGAGGATCTGCTGTGGTAGAGGAAGTGATCCGGGGAAAGGAAGAAACCCTGGCTGTGATAGGTACGAGCAGGGGAAAACGCATTCTGGTGACACAGGACCATCCCATGCTGACACAGGACGGATGGAAGAGGGCAGATGAGCTTTCAGCGGCGGATATCCTGGAAATGTATGATGGAAAGGATTCGATCTCGGAACTGTATCTGACAGATTATCACAATGAAGTGTTCAGCATCCGCATTGACTCACAGGAAGCGCTGGTGGCAGAAGGATTTTGCACAGGCGATTTTGGCTGCCAGAACCGGATCGGGAAACAGGAGGATCAGCCGCCCCAGAAGAAGGAAGAATATCAGCAGGAATTAGAGGCGCTGGTGGCAGAACTGGACCGTGAGATGAAACGTGACGGGAGGGAATAGGTATGGAAAATATAGTAAAAAACGTTTACACCGCTTATCGGATCGATAATACCACAGGATATGGTCATTACATATCCGTAAAAGGGGCAAAATTTTCAGGAAAATGCTTCGGGTTTGATCTTTGGTTTCATACGGATGGGGACTGCAGCGTCCTGGTCTCCCAGGAAGGGGGATTTAGTCTGGGGATCGTACAGAATAAGATCGTTCTGAAAATAGAAGGGAAGACCCTTTCCATCCGGAGTGACATTCTGGAGATACCAGAACATGAATGGGTAAATCTTTACATGGGCTTTGATGATGGCCAGATCAGCGTATTGATCAATGGTAATATTTTTGGAAGCACCTCCTATTCAGGGAATATCCGAAATGATAACGATTTTCTGCTGGGTAAAGAGTTTACCGGCTATATACGGAGCTTCCGCCTGTATAGCGCGGTGCTGGATGAGCAGGCATTCCGCAGATACTTTATGCAGACGGAGTTTAAGGCGGACAGCATGTCGGAACTGATCGGGTTTATCGACATGACACAAAAACAGATGCCGGATCTGAGCGGAAAGGGGGTGTCGGCGGATAGCAGTGCGGGATGTACGTTTATGGATCTGGTGGATATTTACTGTCCCGGAGACGGCGGGGTTGTCTCTTTTTCGGAACCTGAAGAGATCAATCCGGGAGGGTTTGCCTCCGGAAAGTTTTCTGTCTATGTAAAGCTGTATATAAGGCCGGGAGGAACCGGAAGGCAGATCCTTTTTACCAATGGAGCCCCCGGGTGTGATGATAGCATAACGGTATACTGTGACAAGACAGGGAACAAGACGGCTTTTGTTTTCCAATATGGGAAAGAGGAGATCTGCCTGGATTCCAAAGAGCCGGACTATAGCTGGGTGGATGTGATCGTCTGCGCAGATGGGAAATCCCTTTCGGCATATATCAACCATACCGCCTATCAAAAGACGGTCCCGGAAGCACTGGCGCGGAAGAAGGCTGGCGATTTCAGGATAGGCGGATATCAAAAAAATACAGGGATGCTGTGTCAGAATTACATTCATACTGTTGCTATTTTTGATGAAGTGCTGACGGAAAAGGATGCGGCAGATTTTATGAATAACCACCCCTTTATCCTTGAGGATGATCTGGTTGCCCTTGTCTCTTTTGAAGGAGGGATGGCATGGGAGCTGGCAGACGGGACCGGGATCACCGCAGGGCAGGAGGGCCTGTTCCCGGCGCAGCGAACGGTGGAAAAGCTCCCCTCAGAGCCATACCAGTTCCGGGTAAACTATACGAAAGAAGCCGCGTCTGACATGAAACAGTGGCAGGCGGAGCAGATCGTCACCTCTTACACGGATTTTGGTACTACTATGACAGGATGTGCATGCTGTGTACCTGGTGCTACCGTCACCGCACTGGTAAATTATGTGTCTCGCCATGAAAAGCTGCTGCAGAGCGCATGGGAACTGTATTCAAAAGCAAAAATCGGATCGGATGAGGCGGTTGGGGCTATGAGTTCCCTTGAAAAAGCAGCTGCGAAAGGATTGACAAAGGCGCTTCAATTCTCAGCGGGAACCACAGCGGCAGCCGGGGCCGGAGCGGCAGTCGGGGAGGCCGCTGTCTTGGGATCCCTGGCAGAATACGCAGGGCTTTTTGCGCTTGGGAGCGCCGCTGTCGTAATCAGTGCTGCCATTATTGTTTCTGATATCAATGAGATCCATAAGGATAAACCGGATGAGGAGGATAAGGAGGATATCTCCGTAAAACTTCTCTCTATTACCTTTCAGCATTCTCCGGACCAGTATGGGGTCAGTGCAGTGAGGTGCCGCAATCAGAAGGGGACTATAACCGGACCAGAATGGACCTGTGAAAACCACTGTGTGGCTCCTGCCGTTTATATTGCAGATCATCTGGACAAGGTGAAGATCAAAGTCAAATACAGGATCACAGACAATTCAAAAGTAAAGGCAGGAACCTATTCGATAGACTTTTCGGGAACGGTTATGCAGGGAGAGGAGAAGCTCTTTGATCAGTTTACGTACAAGGCCCAGGCGCAAAAGGATGAGGTAGACTATGAGGTGGAAATGGAATCATCTGTGAAGGCATGCGTTGCTCAGGAGATACAATTTACACAGGTAAAGTTATGGTGGGACTGCAGGGTAAATGGGAAGTTTCTGTCTCTGCCGAATACACTGTCAGACCTGTACATTCTTCCCAGAGTGCCGGACACCCCTATTTTATTGGAAAAGGGATGTGATGAATATTTCCCGGCCATCGAATATCTGGAGATCTATACGAAGCTTTTAAGTACACAGGAGATGAAGGGAGAAAATGTTGTCAGAATTAATGTAGGATACTCACAGGCACAGCTCCGGCAGCTCACACAGCTGATCTTTTTTGCCCCGTGCTTCCAGTATTATGGGGCGCCTACCCCTCAATATGTCCTCAGACAAATGGATGGAGGTGCTGTTGTACTTAAATTTAAAGAAAATAACTTTTTTGGTGATGTGGAGGCGTATGCAAGGGGACAGCGTGGACCGATGAAAATAGAGTGTGAGGTGTATGCCGCCGTTCTGGGCTATTATTTAAACATACTGGGGATTCCCTTCCGGCTGGTATATATAATAAATCCGGAGGATGACAGGAGGTTACATACACAACCGGTATATCCGGCAGGTCACTTAGGGGAGCCGCCGGTGGCGAAACAGTTTGAGTATCACGTGGCAGTGGAGGTTTTTGCCAGGGAGGAGCAGGGAGTGCAGATACCTGCTGGAATTTACGATGCATCCATGGGCACAATGCAGGGTGGAGAAATCAGGCCAATTACCGCACTGCCCTTTCGAGGGGTACCGGGAGCCCGTGTAAATGTGGCACAGGAGGCCGGGACATACCGGGGAACCGTGATGCAGGATCAGACTGGGGCAATGATCAGCGGCGGATATGTATTCGTGATAGATAACGGGCCTGACTGATGGTGTGGAATTGATGCCGGAGATGAATGTCGGTATTTCGTTATAAAGAGTAGGAGTCATTACGGGCATTACCAGGAATCTGACCTGGTGGTGCCTATGTTTTATATCTATTACATATATTTTTTCCGGGAGTTATTTTTCTATGGCAGATATTAGAAAAAAGTCCTTGCAAACTATGGATTTATGTGGTATACTCGTAAATGGACTTTCGCTAAACGGAAGTAAATGGATCTGTTTTTTCAGGTCCAAAGATAACATGCCAACCATGTGAAAGGAGGTTATTACTGTGAAAGTTAGATCATCAGTAAAACCAATTTGCGAAAAATGCAAAGTTATTAAAAGAAAGGGTCGTATCAGAGTAATCTGTGAAAATCCAAAACACAAACAAAGACAGGGCTAAAAATATATCAGAGAGACCTAAAGGAGACTTTAGGTTCTTTTCGTGCTTATATAAGTCTTGCTTTCTGTGTTACAGACTTCTCATTCCGTCATTATGGGAAGCTGTGATATCATGACGGTAAGCGTCGCGGATTTCTCCACATAGTTTTGTCTATTTATATAGAAGAAAGTGGTTCTTGGTCTGTGACGTTGTTATGGTTTAAAGCGGCTGCAAAGAATTTTCATTATGAAAACAAAGAATTTCCATACGAAAATTCTTAGGTGGAATCCACAGGGGGTTCCAGAGAAACATTTTATTTAAAATTTTTATGGAGGTGTAAAGTACACATGGCTCGTATCAGTGGTGTAGATTTACCAAGAGAAAAACGTGTAGAGATAGGTCTGACCTATATTTACGGTATCGGCGTTGCCAGTTCAAGACGTATTCTGGCAGAGGCAAACGTAAATCCGGACATTCGTTGTAAGGATTTGACCGACGATGATGTTGCAAAGATTCGTGATGTTATTGACAGAACTCAGGTCGTAGAGGGTGATCTTCGCAGGGAGGTCGCATTGAATATCAAGAGATTACAGGAAATTGGATGCTACAGAGGAATTCGTCACAGAAAAGGACTTCCGGTTCGTGGTCAGAAAACAAAGACAAACGCGAGAACCAGAAAAGGTCCGAAGCGTACAGTAGCAAATAAGAAGAAATAATTCTGTAAATCAATGAAGAAATAATTTAGGAGGTTTTGTCATGGCTAAGAAAGTTGCAAAAAAAGTGACAAAAAGGCGTGTCAAAAAGAATATTGACCGCGGACAAGCGCACATTCAGTCATCTTTTAATAATACAATCGTAACACTGACCGATATGCAGGGAAATGCTATTTCATGGGCAAGTGCAGGTGGTTTGGGATTCAGAGGTTCCAGAAAATCTACACCATATGCTGCACAGATGGCTGCGGAGACAGCAGCAAAGGCAGCATTACCACATGGATTGAAGTCGGTAGAGGTAATGGTAAAAGGACCTGGTTCCGGCCGTGAGGCTGCAATCCGTGCGATTCAGGCCTGTGGTATTGAAGTTACCAGTATTCAGGACGTAACACCAGTTCCACACAATGGTTGTAGACCACCAAAACGTAGAAGAGTTTAATCATAGGAGGTATTAAAAATGGCTATAGATAGGACGCCTGTTCTGAAAAGATGTAGATCTCTTGATCTGGATCCGGTATATCTGGGAATTGATAAAAAATCAAAGAGAAATGCAAGAACCGGAAGAAAACTCAGTGAGTATGGTACTCAGCTGAAAGAAAAGCAAAAAGCGAAATTTATATATGGTGTACTTGAGAAGCCTTTCCGTAACTATTTTGCGAAGGCTCAGAAATTAAAATATGGTACTGTTGGTGAAAACCTGATGATCCTTCTTGAACTGAGACTTGACAATGTTATGTTCCGTCTGGGATATGGCAGGACAAGAAAAGAGGCAAGACAGATCGTTGACCATAAGCATGTGCTCGTAAATGGCAAAGCGGTAAATATCCCGTCTTATCAGCTGAAAGCTGGAGATGTGATCGAAATTAAGGAAAAATTCAAAGGAACACAGAGGTATAAGGACATTCTGGAAGTGACAGGCTCCCGGATGGTGCCGGCATGGCTGGAGGCAGACCATGAAAATCTCAAAGGAACCGTATCTCAGATACCGACAAGAGCAGAGATCGATGTTCCAGTAAATGAAGTGCTTATCGTCGAGTTGTACTCCAAGTAATTAAGTAAACCCAAAAGGAGGGTCCTAGAGTGTTTGAATTTGAGAAGCCAAGAATTGAAATCGCTGAAATTTCTGAAGATAAGAAATATGGACGTTTTGTAGTAGAACCACTTGAAAGAGGATACGGAACAACTTTGGGTAATTCTTTGAGACGGATTATGCTTTCGTCTCTGCCGGGTACTGCGGTAAGTCATATCAAGATTGATGGTGTTGTGCATGAATTCAGTGCGATTCCAGGAGTGAAGGAAGATGTCACGGAGATCGTGATGAATATCAAGAGCCTTGCCATCAAAAACAGCAGTGATAATCTGAATGAGACGAAGATGATGTACATTGACGCAAACGGCGAGGGCGTGGTAACGGCCGCTGACATCAAGTGTGACGCTGATCTTGAGATTATTAATCAAGATCAGGTCATCGCCACATTGAACGGTGGAGCAGACTGTAAGCTCTACATAGAAATGACTGTGGTAAATGGTCGTGGATATGTAAGTTCTGATAAGAACAAGAGAGAAGAGATGGCAATCGATGTAATTCCGATCGATTCCATATTTACTCCCATCGAGCGGGTAAATATCTCGATTGAAAACACACGTGTCGGTCAGATCACTGACTTTGATAAGCTTACACTGGATGTATACACGAATGGAACTCTTGAGCCGGATGAGGCGGTAAGCCTTGCCGCAAAGGTTATGAGTGAGCATTTGAATACATTTATTGATTTATCGGAGAAGGCCAGAATGGCTGAGGTTATTGTGGAGAAGGAAGAAGATGACACCGTCAAGGTATTGGAACTCAATATCGATGAGCTGGAGTTATCAGTACGTTCCTACAACTGCCTGAAGAGAGCGGGAATCAATACGGTGGAAGAACTGACAAATAAGACAGCTGACGATATGATGAAAGTTCGTAACCTGGGGCGCAAATCTTTAGAAGAGGTGCTCGCCAAGTTGAAAGAACTCGGTTTGTCACTTAAGTCAAGTGAAGATTAATCAAACTTTGTTTTACTAAGTATCAAGGAGGAAATAGAAATGGCAGGTTATAGAAAGCTTGGAAGAACTTCCAGCCAGAGAAAAGCCTTGCTTCGTAATCAGGTAACGAATCTTCTTTATCATGGGAAAATCGTTACGACTGAGGCAAAAGCAAAAGAAATCCGCAGAATTGCTGAGCATATGATCGCTCTTGCTGTTCGCGAAAAAGATAATTATGAAACTGTTACAGTGAAAGCCAAAGTGGCGCAGAAGGATAAAGATGGAAAACGTGTAAAGGAAGTCGTAGATGGCAAAAAAGTTACCGTTTTTGATATCGTTGACAAGGAAGTCAAAAAAGAAGCTCCTTCCAGACTGCATGCAAGACGCCAGATGAACAAGATGCTTTACGGTGTCAAAGAGGTTCCAGCGGCTACAGCAGGACGTAAAAAAGGAACAAAGACCATCGATATTGCAAGTAAGCTGTTTGATGAGATTGCACCAAAGTATGCTGACCGCAAGGGCGGTTATACAAGGATCATCAAGATCGGACCCCGTAAGGGCGATGCGGCAATGGAAGTTGTAATTGAACTTGTGTAAAGGTTTTCTGATATCATTATGGCGGTATGACGGAGGTCATATCGCCATAAATATTTGCGCGAAGGTAAAGTGAGAATACCTGCGAGCCTGCTCGCGCAGAAATGGAGGAAAAAATGAGAAGAGCAGCAAAATTATTATGTATGGCACTGATACTGATACTGGGAATCACAGGATGTGGAGACAATAAAAAAGAGGAAGGGCAGTCCGGCAAATCCGGCTCTGCGGATTCCGGAAAACAGCAGGAGTCACAGACCGGTGAGACCCTTACAGGGAAACATCATGTGGAGATACAGATAAAAGATTATGGTACCATTAAGGCGGAGCTGGATGCGGATGTGGCGCCGGTGTCAGTTTCCAACTTTGTATCTCTGGCCAAGAGTGGATTTTATGACGGTCTGACTTTTCACCGTATTATTTCAGGTTTTATGATTCAGGGAGGAGATCCCAAGGGAGACGGAACTGGTGGTTCCGGCAAGAACATCAAAGGAGAGTTTTCTGCCAACGGAGTGGAAAACAGTATTTCCCATGTCCGGGGAACTATCTCTATGGCACGTGCCCAGGAATATGACAGCGCAAGTTCCCAGTTTTTTATTATGCATCAGGATTCCGCCTCTCTGGACGGCCAGTATGCGGCGTTTGGAAAAGTAACAGAGGGAATAGAGATCGTGGACCAGATCTGTGAAAAGACGCCGGTAGTGGACGGAAATGGAAAAGTGGAGGCGGACAAGCAGCCGAAGATTGAGACCATTAAGGTGATTGATTAACAGGTCAGTAGGTTTCGGAATGGAGGAGAAAAGATGAAGGTATATGACGAACTGGAGGCCCGCGGGCTGATCGCACAGGTGACTGATGAAAATGAGATCAGGGGGCTGGTAAATAATGGTAAAGCTGTGTTTTACATTGGATTTGATCCGACAGCAGATAGTCTTCACGTGGGACATTTTATGGCTCTCTGCCTGATGAAAAGACTGCAGATGGCTGGAAATAAGCCGATTGTGCTGATCGGAGGAGGAACTGCTATGGTGGGGGATCCTTCCGGCCGGACAGATATGCGTCAGATGATGACGGAGGAGACCATACAGCATAATGTGGAATGTTTTAAAAAACAGATGAGCCGGTTTATCGACTTTTCAGAAGACAAAGCCATTGTTGTAAACAATGCGGACTGGCTGATGGACCTGAATTATATGGAAGTTCTCCGGGACATAGGGCCTCATTTTTCCGTAAACCGTATGCTTGCGGCAGAGTGCTATAAGCAGCGTATGGAGAAGGGGCTGACCTTTCTGGAGTTCAACTACATGATCATGCAGAGTTATGACTTCTATGCCCTGTTTCAGAAATACGGCTGCAACATGCAGTTTGGCGGGGATGACCAGTGGAGCAATATGCTGGGCGGCACAGAACTGATCCGCCGGAAACTGGGGAAGGACGCCTATGCCATGACCATCAATCTCCTTCTGAACTCTGAGGGAAAGAAGATGGGAAAAACGCAGTCCGGAGCGGTATGGCTGGATCCTGAGAAAACCAGTCCCTTTGATTTTTACCAGTACTGGCGAAATGTCAGCGATTCGGATGTGTTGAAATGCCTGCGTATGCTTACTTTCCTGCCATTGGAGCAGATCGACGAGATGGATCAGTGGGAAGGAAGCCAGTTGAACCAGGCGAAAGAAATTCTTGCCTTTGAGCTGACCAAGCTTGTGCATGGTGAAGAAGAGGCAGTGAAGGCACAGGAAGGCGCCAGGGCTTTGTTTGCCAGCGGAAGTGCGGCACAGATGCCGGAAGTGGAGCTGACGGAGGATGATTTTGAAGAGGGAAGCATCGGAATCCTCAATCTTCTTGTGAAGGCAGGGCTGGCGCCCTCTAACGGAGAAGCGCGGAGAAATGTCCAGCAGGGAGGCGTATCGATTGATGGCGAGAAAGTAGAAGATGCCAGGCTGCAGGTGTCCAGGGAAAGTATCGGACCGGACGGCATCGTGCTGAAGCGTGGAAAGAAAAAGTTTATGAGGATCATTGTGAAAGACTTGACATAATATGACTATTGTGTTAGTCTGTATATATCCAGAACTATTATTC
>CAMTDY010000104.1 GCA_947070915.1 uncultured Roseburia sp. | reverse complement strand
AGCCAACACAGTTCCCGGCCGAACAGCCGGCACAGTCACAGACGCCATTGCCCGTGGAAACAGCAGAACCAGCAGGCGGGAGTAAAAAAACATATACAATCAGAAAAATTAAATATCGGATAAAGGACGAGCATACGGTAGTAGTAACCGGAGCCGTTTCCAGAAGGCTGCGCAAATTACAGATCCCCGATATGGTGACAGTAGAGGGAAGACTGCATCAGGTGGTTGGAATAGAAAAAAAGGCATTTCGGAAGCACAAGAATTTGAAGACCGTTCTGGTGGGAAATTATGTGACAGAGATCGGCGATGAGGCATTTGCAAAATGTACCAGACTAACAAAAATACAGTTTGGGACAGGCGTAAAGACACTTGGGAAAAGAGTTTTGTATCAGGACAGGAGAATAAAGAAAATAATATTTAAGGGGAAACGTCTAAAGGTAATTGGGAAAAAAACATTTTCCGGTGTTCCCCGGAGAGTGGATATACGGGCGGACAAAACGATGGTTAAAAAATATGCGGGACTCATCAACCGCTCGAAAAAATAAGTAGAAAAAATCCCGCAGGAGGGGGTTATTCCAGCGGGATAGAGGTAAGGTCGTCGTCATCTTTCACCTGATAATCAGAAGATTTAGATGCTTCTGGTTTAGAAACGGGTGGCTGTGTGGCAGACGGCTTTTTTCCTTTGCTGACTGTCAGAGAGATGGAAGACAGGTGCCCATTGGAAAACATGAATCCCTTGGCGATACTCTGGCGGGTAATGATGCCCGCTTTTTTTGATTTGCTGTACATATAGGAAGTGTCAATCCGTATGGAGGGATCGAGGGCATTCAGTTTCTTTTTTGCCTGCTTTAGCGTCAGTCCTGTCACATCCGGGATGATGAGGGGTTCAGAAATTTGTGCCGGCGTCTCGGAGGGAAGTTCCGTTTGAGAGGGCTGTTCGGTCGGTGTGGCAGAGGCAGCCGGATGGGATGCCGTGACAGCAGGCGGTTGATACTGTGCGGCATTATGTTGCCGGAAGAAGTAAAAATAAAACAATACGGCAAAAGCGAACAGCAGAACAGCGCAGATACTGGTGAGGAGTTCTGGACGGTATCTGTGATGGCGGGAAAGCCGTCGGATGCGGGTTTGCTCTTTTGCAGATAGGTCAGTTTTGATTTGTGTGACGGCGTCAATCGCCTTTACAGGTGTTTCTGTGAGGGCAAGATAGAGTTCATCGGCAGTCTGAAAACGGTCAGACGGACGAAGCTGCAGCCCCTTGTCCAAAATGGCAGATTGCCACGGGAGGAGGGTTTGCATCTTGGTGTTCAGTGGCACTCCACCATCCAGACGTGTCATTGCCTCCGCCGGGATTTCGCCGGTCAGCGAAAAATACATCGTCGCACAAATCGCATAAATGTCTGTCCATGCGCCGGTCTTTCCGTTCGGAAGATATTGTTCCGGCGGTGCATAACCTGGTTTTAAAATAACTGTGTTTTTCGTATGTTCGGAAATGTCATGGCTCGCGGCTCCAAAGTCGATCAGGTGGAGCCGGTTGTCAATGCCGAGAATCAGATTGTCCGGGCTGATGTCACGATGTATCAGTCCTTTTTTATGAATTTCAGAGAGAGAGCGAATAACAGGTGCCATCAGCTCAGAGATTTCCGGGAAGGTAAGAGGTGAATTTTCGTGGATGTACTGGCTTAATGTCAGACCGTCAATATATTCCATGACAAGATAGACGGTACCATTTTCCTCAAACAAGTCATAGACAGACACGATACTATCCAAATCGGGAAGTGATTTCAGAATTTTTGCTTCATGGAGAAAACGTTGTCTGCCCTTTAGAAAGAGTTCCGTATTTTTGTCTGGAAACGGCTGCAATACAAAAACATCTTCCATTTTATTTCTCACAGCAAGACGGAAAGGAAAATATTCTTTGATGGCAACGGAACGATGGGTGCCTTTATGAATGCCCAGATACGTGATACCAAAACCGCCGGTTCCGATGGTCTCACGAATCTGATAGGTATCGTGCAGACAGGTGTCTGGTGGCAGTGAATGACAGCCGGAATAAAAATCGTTTGTCACGAAAGGCTCCTCCTATGCGTTGATAGCCTTCTCCGGCCAGCGAAAATGTGTATTGCAAAGGGCGACGAAGAGAAGGGAACAATCACCTAAAGTGATTACGTCATGGTCTTTCAGAGTTCTTCGGTTTCGGATATTCTTATTGTTGCACAGAATATGCTCCTGGTGCTCGGATGAATGCAGTACAAAAGAATTGTGCAGGGGATCGTACGTAATGATGGCATGCCGGTCTCGCGAAACCGTAGGTTCATAGGGCAGGGAGATATCCATGTTGGCAGCACGTCCGATGGTATTGTCCCCTTCGCGGAGAATAAAACTATCCCCGGTCATTTTGCCGTCAATGCATACGAGCCAGCCAACCGTTCTGCCGAGAATTCTGCCGGAAGCTGCAGTTTCGGCATATGCATCTGACGGCACAGTAGGGACACGGTGCTGATTTGCGCCCTCAATATCGCCGATATCCGGTTCCGCAACCTGGTTCGCACAATGCGGACAAGACAAGAATTTCTCGGAATCATAGTAATGATTGTTTTTACATTTTATCAGATTCATAAAACCACCTGTTTATCCTAATTTGTATACGGTCTCTCTGTCACCAAAACAGATTTCGCTGCCTGGTTTGAGAAAACAAGATTCGTTCTTATGTAAGCGATTTTTTCCATTAATAAATGTACCATTGGAAGACAAGTCCATGACTTCGTACTTCATTATACCATAATGATAGGTAAGAGTGCAATGCCTGCGGCTGACGAGTGGGAGATTGATAATCAAATCTGATACAGTCCCATCCCGCCCGATTATAATTTCCTGCTCCGGGCGGATGCGTATAATGGAGCCGAGGTAAGCTCCGTGGATGCAGATGAGTGCCCCGCAGTCAGATTGCGACTGGTTCAGGCTGGTGTGCGGAACGGAAGGCAGAGCCATACCAGTTGTGCCTGACCGGGTAAGCAGCTCTCGTACTTCTGCCTGATACCGGCTGCTAATCGGAATTTGAATGTCTTGTATGTATACATGTACATTGCTGTAATTGGTTACTTTGTCGAGCGCGAACAGATAGCTTTGGTGGCAGCGGACAAATCCGTCATTTTTTAACTGTTCAGCAATGTCATTTAATTTCTGGTAGCAGTAATACGTGGTTTGCTGCGTATGAATTGCGACCTTCCGCAGATTGCTTTCGATATACAGAATGGAGTCGATGGGGATCTGGTGTGTCAGTCTCTGGTAGGTGATGGATAAATGCTTGGCAGAATGACTCAGGTTCTGTAGGTATCGCTGTAATTCGGATATAATATCTTTTTCAGATACCGGCTTCAGCAAATAGGCAAATGCATGATAATGATAACATTCATAAACGTGCTTGTCCGAAGACGTGATAAAAATCAAGTCAGTATGTGAGAGGTGCTCGCAAATGTATTGTGCGGTTTCAAAGCCGGTTCCGCCATCGATCAGTATGTCCATAAATAAGAGCTGGCAGTCAAAAGTTTTGTTTTTGATTGCCTCTTTTATTTCCCTTCCGCTATGGAAAAGACGAATTTTCTGTTCTTCAAACGGAGCCAGGACGTGTCCGATCATATCGTATAAATTTTTAGAAAATACAGGGTCATTATCGCAAATTCCAATTGTTATCATAAGCCACTCCATCACTTTTGTTATATTCACTACTATTATAACGGTACTTACAGATTTTGAAAAGAAAATCCGGCGATTAATTCTTACATCAAACCGGCTAATTCTTACATGTCGCTTTTTTTTGCATTTTGTTGTGATAGAATGGATGCGAATGAATGAGAGCGGGTATCGCCCATTCATTACAAGAAGATAACTGATGTTACGATGAGGAGGAATGAGCGATGGCAATACAGGAAGTAATCAAGTACGAGGGAGATAACCGGACTTTAATATATAAATATCCAGAAGAAGATTTTAACACGTTGTCACAACTGATTGTGCATGAGTCACAGGAGGCGGTTTTTTTCAGCGACGGACAGGCACTGGATTCTTTTAAGGCGGGAAGATATACATTAGAAACAAAAAACATACCATTGATATCTAAATTACGGAATCTGGTGACAGGAGGCGTGTCACCATTTCATGTAGAGGTCTATTTTATCAATTGTGCGACGATGATGGATATTGCGTGGGGGACGCCAAGCCAGGTGACGGTTAGAGACCCAAGTTACGGATATAGCTACAGTGCGGGTGCAAGCGGATCGTTTGGTATCAGGATCACAGAGGGAAGAAAGCTTCTTATTAATCTCGTTGGAACAGAAAACAAGATGACGGTCTCGGAAATTCAGAAATATTTTAAGGACCTTATCGTTACGAGAGTGAAAAATTGTATTGCGCTGGAACTGAGCAAATATAGTTATAACGTTTTCAATCAGCATCTGCATGAAATATCTGAGAATGTAGCATCGCAGGTGGGGAGTGATATTGCAGCTTATGGGATCGAAATACTGAATTTTTTTGTCTCTGCCGTAAATATAAAACCGGATGATTTAGAAGAATTGAAACGGCTGGACAACAGTATGGCTCAAAAAAGATTTGAAGCCCTCGGCAACAGAGAGGCTACGGTTATAGAGGCAGAGGGAGCGGCACGCGCCCGGGATATTCAAGGATTTACGTGGCAACAGGAACAGCAGTTTGACGTCAGTAAGACATTCGCATCAAATGAAGGTTTTGCGGCAAATCCGGCAAATATGATGGCGCAGGTTCCCCTGGCATTTTCGATGGGAAATATGATACAGGAAAATGTATCGGGAGCAGTAGAAGCGGGGCAGACGGGGAACCCTGGAAACCCACCAGGAATTACTCCGAATGCTGGTATGAAATGTGCTGCATGCGGAATGGAAATACCTATTAATGGGAAATTTTGCCCGAACTGTGGTGAAAAAACAGAGCAGGAGCAACGGGTCTATTGCGCGGAGTGTGGTTTGGCAATGCCAGTGGGCGCTAAGTTTTGTACGAATTGCGGAACGAGGAGGAATGAATGATGAAATACATATTTTGCATAATGGCACTCGTGATACAACCCATTTTTGCATGGAGTGTTTATCGCAAACAGGACAAGAGAAAGGCGGCATTGAAAGTACCGATGCTCGCATATAGTGGAATCTATCTGTTTGTACAGATGTACGTGTTTATAAAATTTTGTATAAAGTTCCCGGAAAAATATCAGTTTTACTCGTATTTGCTTCAGGGTGCGATATTGGTCGGTTTTATTGTGCTTGAACTGGTATTATGGGGAAGCAATCAATACATTGAAAGACTTGAAGAGAAAGAACAGGACTCCATCCGAAGTTTTAAGAGCCTGATTGAACAGCTGGAAATATGCCGGGTATGTGTTGACGACGACAAAAAAAGAGCACGTATGGATAAAGTACTGGATCGGATGCGATATGAAGACCCGGTGAGTTCCCCTCAAGTGGAAGCGGAGAATCAAATGATTTACGAGTTGATAGCTGAATTACCCAATATCACAGAACCGCATACGTTTGAAAAACAGTGTGATGAGATTGTAAAACAGCTTGAGATAAGAAAAATGAAAAACAAGAAGGAGTGAGACACATGGAAGCAATCAAATGTCCCAATTGTGGGAGTGAAAAGTGTCAGGAGGTAACGAAGGAAAAGTGGATTTGCCTTGCTTGTGACAATGTATTTTTAATACATAATTTGTCAAAAGAATTTAAAAAAACAGACAAACACCTGACGGAAGTACATCAGGATCTGAAAGAGGGCATTCAAAAAATCATGGATGGCAATCTCTTGAATGAAAAGGCTGTTTTGGAAAAAGCAGAAGAACATCTAAAGAAGAAAGATTATGATCTGGCGTATAAATTTTTTACGCAGGCGGCAGAGGAATTTCCACAACATGCGGCGGGCTGGTATGGAAGATACCGGGCGCTTACCGGAGATTTTACACAAGTGAAGCATTATGCACGATTTGTATGTGAAGGAAACTATGTTGATCTGGAAGAAGGAGCAGAAAGAACCAAATTTGAAGGACTGGAGGATATAAAAAAAGCGTTATCCTGCGAAGATGCGGATGAAAAAATGATTTCGGAACACGTGACATCATTTTTGAAAGAGTGCGCAGAGTATGGGAAGAAGGATATTGAGGAATCGATTGTTTTTGAGGGAGATGCCTATACAGATATTGTAGATGAGGCGATTGGCACGCTGAATGCGATACAACGGGGAAAGGAAAAGGCGTTGATAAAGGCAATGATTCCGGTGATTCCATTTGGGATCGCAGTGTTGATACTGGTAAGTTATGTTATAGCTGCTGACTGGCTTGGAAAAATCATAGGTGTTGTAGTGATCGGCGGGTTTTTGAAATTTGCGGGAAAAAGGGTAATAAATCGCATCCGGCTTGCACGGGAGGAACGCAGTGAATTGACAGACTCGCTGAATACGTATGATGCTGATGCAAGTGAAAGGATGGATGAAGCAGAACGGGTGATTAAGTATTATTGTACGGATTTAGATAATTACCAGCTCGTTTTAGAGGAATTATCGGATAAGGAACAGTTTGTAGAGAACTTTATAAAAAATGATCCGCTGGCACAGATGGCAGACTATGAGGAACCGGATGATGACTTTATTTTAGATTTGGCGGGAGGAAGAATAGAAAAGTATGCTTACTTATCAAGACAAATGAAATCATAACAGGTTTTCGTGCGAACTTTCGGATACCAGGAAAAGGAGAGGAGACCATCTTGCTGGGAAAAACACATATGGCAGTAGGAATTGCCGCAACGATGGCGGTGACACAGCCCGCCACGGTACTGGAGCTGATACTGGCTGTCGGGGGAGGTTCCCTTGGAGCTTTAATCAGCGACATCGATGTTGGAACATCCGAGTCACATCGTGACGCAGATAAGATTACAATACTTTCTGTCGTCGTTGTGGCAGCGGTGCTTGCATTGGACTACTTTTTTCAGGCGGGAATTATGAACAAGGTAATCGGGAACAGTGGTTATGGGCGTATGATAGCGGGGGTGCTTCTGTTTATTGGAATCTGTGCTTTTGGCAAGGAGCAGCCGCATCGGTCATTTATGCATTCCCTTCTAGCACTGGCGCTTTTATGTTTTGCGATTGGACTGGTGTGGGAAACAGCAGTGGTTTTTTTTGCAACAGGTTTTTTATCACATTTGTTAACCGACATTTTCAATAAGAAAAAGGTAAGACTTCTGTATCCTTTGAAATGTGGGGCTGCACTGGGGCTGTTTCACGCATCCGGGTTGGCAAACCAGTTGTTTTTCGGAGTGGGGAGTGCAGTTGCTGTATTGGAAATTGTTATTTTTGCAGGAAGGATATTTCACTGAACAAACAAAGGAGGAGTAAAAATGTCAGATAAGATTCGGGACGATGAAAGTTGTTTTGGGTTTCATAGTGAGTATTATGTATATTATACTAGAATGAGAAAAATATGTTATGGAAATGAAGGCTGGAACGGAGAAGCAGGGGCTTGTAGAGGATATATGCGCTACGCAAAATATGGAGATGAGATTTACTTTTTGCCAGACAAGGCAGGGAATCATATCATCAAGTGCAATCCCATGGAGAAAAAGCTGGGTGTAATTCCATTGAATACAAAGGAGAAGTTTGGCTTTTTTGATGCTTATATTGCTGTTAACCGGCGGGGCTATTTTTTGTATAACCGGCAGTCAATTACGTTGTTTGGGTTTGAAGGTCAGGAGATATATACATATAGACTCTGGCAGAAAAGTGGAAATAGACAAAGTGAGTGTATTTATATCTATGACAGTATTGTGACATATTCAAAAACGGGGGAGACGGGAATTCGCTCTGAAATTTTATGGATTGATATGATAACGGGTGAATCCGGGTGCTTATGGAGGTCACAGAAGGGGGATTCTTATTTTGACCGGATGTTGCGGCAAGGTTATGAAGAAGAGCGGGGAATGGAGCTTCCATTTTTTCCTGCACCGTCCAATGTCGGAGATGTTACATGTGAATTCCTTTATAGAAATAAAAACAGAGTGGTGGCAGGTTATCAGAGAGGAAAAGCGGGAAACTGGATATCCTATATTGTTAATATTGACCTTGTGACGGGAAAGTACAGTATCCTGGATAGTTTTGCAGTAGGCGATGCAAAGTATACGCTGCCAACAGAAAATGAAAGGGGGATTTTTTCTTTTGATATGCTGGATGATACCATGTGGGTAAAAGTAGAGGGCAGGGACATCAGGCTGGTGCATACGGATATACAAAGAATCTCACAATTGCAGGGCAGATATGTTGTAGAATGGAAACTTCATCCGTGTGGCGGAGAATATTATTATTTTAATGGCAGTCGGGCATATATGCCGAGCCAATGTAGTTTACGTCAACTGGGACGAAACGGAGAAGAAGAGACAATATGGGGACACATGTATGCGACAAGAAGTTTTTTTTGTTTTGATAATGTATGTACGATTCCGCTTACATATGAGCCGATACAGTTTTGTGATCTAGAAGGCTCCCTTGTATATTCGCTGGAACGGCAGAAAATAGAATTTGTTGTTGAATTTGCGGATAATTTTAAAGAGCAGGCGAGGGGGCAAGTGAAGGAACAGTCAAAGGGAACTGGCATTACGTTGGCTGAATTTCGCCGGAATGCACCCGAGGCAGCTGGCTTGCGGGAGAGCCTGCTATCGTATCGCAAGAGTCTGGAAAATATGTGGGACTACAATGCCTATGTCGGGATATTATTGGGAGTGGGCGGTCCAAAGCATGGAGACGCTGCCTGCAGCAATTATGCGATCGGTCAGGGAGACAATGGAAACAATACAAAAAGAACGCTGGAAGCAAAGGGATTAACCGAAGTCTTTGAAAAGTACAAAGGAAAAAGGATCGATGAAACGATTCTGCTTTCAGACGTGGAGGATGAAATTGTAGTGATAGCACCTGAGTATAAGAAAATAAGAAAAAACTTTCATGAAGTAATGGAGGGCAGAATCTATGGATAAAAATTCAGCAGCTTCCAAAATTGCAAATGCAGGCATGAGTACCTACGATGTTGCAAACAGTATTTATCTGGCAACGGTAGAAGGCGTGTCTGGTGCCAATCAAAATCAGGGATATGGGTTTGCGCTTTCTGCAGTTGCAGAACTCTGGAACATCCGGGGTACGATCGGCAATCCACATGGAAAAACAAAAATTACAGGTCGTTATAAGGGAATGGGCGTTACGAAGGACAGGATTTTGAACGTTGTTTCCCAGTACCCAAACGGTTTTAGAGATAGGGAACCACAGTTTGATGATTTGCTTGGTGTCAGTTCAGGGGGAGGGAATCGTTATCAAGGTAAGAATGTCGATACGAGTACAGGTGGCAGCCAGAATGAATCAAATTTAGAGATTATTTTAGCGGTTGCCGCATTTATCCTATTTAAGTTTTTCCTTGGCTGGGGCTGGATACTTTCAATTATTTTGGCATTTGTGGTTGGCGGAGCTGTAGGTAGTGCCTTAGATGCTCTGGGAAGAAAGTAGGCGGTTAAAACATGAATAATGCAAGAAAAGTAACGCTCTTATATCAGAAGGCACATGGGCAGAGTATTGACGCAAGTCCAGAGGAACGCAGGGAATTGAAAAAATACCGGGTCAGTTCCGATGACAGCAAATTTGCGACAAGGGCAAATGTCAGTGCTTATGTAAAAGCGGTAGATGATGGGTACCGACTGTCTTTTTATGACTGGTGCCGAAATTATCATAAGGCGGATAGGCGTCGAAAAGGTTCCAGTAAAGAGGAAATGAGCAGTGAGAATTTTTTAGATGGAATCGGAGCAATGATATTTGGCTGGCTGACATGGGGAATGGCGATATACTGGATGTGTCACGGCAGAGTGGATACGGGCAGTTGTGCAATAGTGGGAGCGATCGTTTCTGTAATATTATCCAGAGCAAGCAGGCGTCGAGTGTTTTTTACATTGTTTCTGTTGCCGATTTTACTGGCAGTACTTTTTGGAAGATAACGTAATCTTTGGCTTCAGAATATGTTGACTATTTAAAAAAAATGGTATTATAATATTAGTGGTGAGTCCTACCGTAAAGTGGACTGCTAAAAGCGTTAGCAACTCTAATGGAGTTACTACACAAATGGCTATGTGGAAACGCATAGCCATTTCAGACTGTAGACAAAGCGGTGTTAGGACTTGTGTC
>CAMTDY010000103.1 GCA_947070915.1 uncultured Roseburia sp. | reverse complement strand
CCACCACGAGCCTTATCGTCGGCAGCGTCAGATGTGTATAAGAGACAGCTATCAGTATTTTTAAGGTTTATTTAAAGTTGGTGCATTATTCTATATGAAACAGTTATCATATCAAGGGAGGACGAATGGATGAAAGGAAAGAAACACATATTTTCTCTGTTTATGGTGGCGGCTTTGCTGTTGACCACCGTATTTCAGATGCCAGACTGTGTAGCGGCGAAAGGAAATGCGAAAAAGAAAAAGTATTATACCATATCCAAAAAGGCAGGAACTTACGCCTCCGCTATTAAGGTAAAAGTAAAGGCAGGACAAGGATATAAGGTATTTTATAAAACATCAGGAACGTATAAGAAAAGTAAAGTCATTAAAAGTGGGAAAAGTAAGACTTTCAAAATTAAAAAAACGACAGTTCTGTCACTTTGTGCCGTAAAAAAATCAGTAAAGGCCACAAACCAGAAATTAAATAAGCAGTTCAGACAGAAGAAAAAGGCGTATTATGCAGACTATAAATACACCATTGCCAGAAATGCTGATACGCCAGTGCCGGAGGAGACAGACCGTTCTGAGGCTGTGGCGGGGGTGTCGGCAGCACCGGATTCCACAGAACCTGCAGCCAAACCTGTAGAAACAATAACTGTGCCAGTGCAGACGCCGCCAGCAGGCAGTGTTCCCAGTGTTTCAGAGAAACCAGAGGAGACGCCGCCGGCAGGAGTGGTGACGCCGGCAGGAAGCACACCTCCGGGAAATCCCCCTTCTGCCGGAACGGCTACGGCTGATCCGGAAGGGAAAAGTGCAGTACAGCAGAAATTGAATGATGCGGAGAGCCTGCTTGCGGTGAATATAGATACGCCAGTTATCAAAACGCCTTCTTTGATAGGAGATGATACGCCTGTTATCACCTTGACAGCAGACGGTATGGATGCTGAAAACTTAGGTGAGGACGCGGCTGATTATTCCCAGGAGGGAAATTTGAAAACCCTTACGATCCATAAGGCGGGAACTTACGTGCTGACGGGAGGAACGCTTTCGGAACCCGTGACGGATACGGAGATCAGTGTGGACGGAAATATCTCCGAAGAGGTAAATCTGATCTGGGATCATCTTGTCATTGATAATCGTGCATTGGGAACAAAGGCAGGAGAAGATGTTCCCGTATTTTACATCGGTAAATCCACTTCGGAGGTACATGTGACATTGAAGGGAAGTTCTCTTTTGACGGGGAACGGTGCATACACAGAAAGCCCGGCGGCAGCGGTTATTTGTGCAGACGATGCGGGAACCACGCTGACTTTTTCCGCATATGAAGGAGATTCTGGGGCAAGCCTGACCGTTGTGGATGGAATGGATGCAGATACGGATTTTGGAGAGAATGATCCTACGGATGGAATTTACTGTAAAGGTATGCTTGTCATGAACAGTGGAACCTATTCTGTCACCGTGAATGGAGACTGCCTAAAAGGAACTGGTAAGAAGGGAGAGGGAGGAATCTGGATCAATGATGGCAGGTATACTCTGCATTCTGGCAACAGTAATGCGCTGAAATCCAAAAACGGAAATATTGTGGTTCAGGCGGGAACGATCCAGAGTACCTATACTGCCGGGGACAGCATCAATGCAAAAAATTACAGCGTCATCATTACAGGAGGAAGGATAGAGATCGACCAGTGTTATGGTGATGGGATCCAGGGGGAAGATGTAAATATTTCCGGAGAGGATACGGTTATCAATATTAAGACTTATTTTGAAAATGCGGGTGTCAATTATTACAATTCTGCATTGGGAAGTGGAAATTATAATACCATGACCAGTACCAATAGTTCTAAGACGGAAGTGGTCAATGTGGACACCGGAAGCCATAAGGGGATCAAGGGTGGTACGAAGGCATGTTCTTATCGTTATGAATCCGTGGAGGAGGGCAGCGATTATGAAGCAGGGACAGTCTATACAAAGGAGGACTCCGGCGGAATTGTGATATCCGGGGGGACGATAACGATTGACACTACCAATGCGGGAATTAAATACAATGGTAGCGGCGGTGGAATGTTTCCCGGCGGCAGACCGGGAAGCGGAACTTCTTCCGGCGGCAATCTGTCTGCGGCAAATTCCGACGGACAGTATATCATTGGCTCACCGGATGATGGGATCCACAGCAATAATACATGTGTGATCGCAGGTGGGACATTGAAAATCTCCTCTTCTGATGATGGAATTACTGCACCAGTAGAAGTCATTCTCATGAATGGCTGCGATGTTGTGATTGACAAGTGCTATGAGGGGATTGAAGGCGGAGAGATTCTGATTGGTTCTTCCGGGGGAGCAGCCGGCGAGCCGGCCATCCGGATCTACTCCGATGATGACGGCGTCAATGCCGCCTCCAAGACAAATATAAACTATGTGTATAAAGATGAAACCGAGGAAAAATACACGAAAACACAGGCAGCATCCAGGGATAATACATTACAGGTATTAAGCGGTTATCTGAATATCATGATTGCAGATGATGAAACCCACAATTTCTCGCTGTCTAATGCGGACGGAACAAAGACAACCGGCAGCTATACATCGGATGGAGATGGAATTGACTGCAATGGAACTTTTTATGCATATGGAGGTACCATTGTGGTGTACGGACCGGATTCTGATGGGAATTCAGCCATTGATACGGATGACGGGTATTATATTGGCAATGGGGTGACATTGCTGGCAGTTGGGAAAAGCGGCATGGCGGAATCACCCTCCAGTAAAGAACAGCCGGTGATAGTATATGGCGGTTCCAGAGGCGGTTTTGGAGGAATGTGGCCCGGACAGGGTGGTAATTCGGGAGGAAGTTCAACAATCAGTGCAGGTACAGCATTTGCCATTATGAAGGATCAGGATATGCTTCTTGCTATTAAGCCGACAAAGAATTATAATTATGTTCTGTATACGTCACCGGAGCTGGAAGCGGGTTCCTCCTACACGATTTATCGTGACGGCAGCGTCGGCGGTTCGCTGGTTCAGGCGGATAGCAGCGCGTATGACTACCGTTATACGGAATATGATGCTTCCGGGGCAGCGGTATTAAGTACGGTGACGGCATAAAAATCAGGAACTGTCAAGTTAGTCATTGACCTTCCTAAGTAAAGGAGCATATTTATGCGGTTATTACTGGCAGAAGATGAGAAGGAACTCTCCAAAGCACTTGTGGCAATTTTTAAGCATAATAATTATTCTGTCGATGCAGTTTACGATGGAGAAGAGGCGTTAGCGTATCTGGAAGGGGAAAATTATGACGGTGTGATCCTGGATATCATGATGCCGAAGATGGATGGAATTACCGTGTTGAAAAAAATAAGGCAGCAGGGAAACCCGGTACCGGTACTCATGCTCACGGCAAAATCGGAGATTGATGACCGGGTGCTGGGACTGGACAGCGGAGCAGATGATTATCTCAGTAAACCTTTTGATACAAAAGAACTGCTGGCGAGAATCCGTTCCATTACCCGGAGGAAGACGGAGTCCACCAGCGCTCTTCTGCAGATCGGGAATATTTCTCTGAATTGTACAAATTTTGAGCTGAGTACTCCGAAGGGAAGTATCCGGCTTTCCAATAAGGAATTTCAAATGCTGGAGATGATGATCGCAAACCGGGGACAGCTTATTTCGACGGAGCGGTTTATGGAAAAAATCTGGGGGTACGACAGCGATACCGAAATCAATGTTGTGTGGGTGTATATGTCTTACCTCAGAAAAAAACTGGCTTCCCTGGGGGCGGATTTTCAGATTAAGGCAACCCGTAATCAGGGATATTCTCTGGAGGGCGGAAATGATTAAAAATCTGAGGAAAAAATTTACCCTTGTGGCGATGGGCTCTATGTTCCTCGTGCTTGCTACGATCATGGTTATTTTCAATCTTCTGAATTACATCCGGTTTGTGAGGGAGGCAGACCGCACCCTCCATATGATCGCAGAAAACGACGGAAGATTTCCCATGCCGGCCTTTCAGGAAAATGAGCCTGGATCCAAACCGGCAGACAGACATGGGCTGCAAAGGGAAAAGCGGGATCTTCCCAAAGATGAACGGGACAGAATGTCGCCAGAAGCGCCCTATCGGACAAGATATTTTTCTGCGGAGATGGATGAAACAGGAAGTGTATTATTTTTGGATCTACAGCATATTGCCGCTGTCTCAGAAGAAGAGGCGAAACAATATGCACGGGAGATCTTTCGTAACCGGGATACCGCAGGGTTTCTGGATCATTACCGTTACATGACGAAACAGGAAGATAACCGCAGGATAGTTATTTTTCTCGATAAAAGCGAAGAAATAAAAGAGTTCCGCACCAACCTGCTGACAAGCCTGCTGGTATCGGGGGGCGGTCTGCTGGCGGTGTTTGTACTAGTCCTGGTTTTTTCAGGGATTGTATTCCGGCCAGTGGCAGAGAGTTATGAGAAGCAGAAGCGGTTTATCACGGATGCCAGCCATGAGATCAAGACACCGTTGACGATCATTGACGCGAATATGGAAGTGATTGAGATGGAGCGCGGAGAAGATGAGTGGACAAAAAGCACCCGCAAACAGGTCCGGCGGCTTGCTGATCTTACGCGGCAGCTGATCACCCTGACAAAGTTAGAGGAAGGGGAAATATGGAAACAAAAGAGTGAGATCTCTCTTTCAAAAGTGGTCACGGAAAGCGTGCAGTCATTTGAATCCGTTGCAAAAACCTGTGGGAAGGCAGTGGAGATGGATGTGCAGGAGCAGATCACAATAATGGGAAATGAAAAATCGATCCAGCAGCTATGCGGCATTTTAATGGATAATGCCTTGAAATACTCACTGGCGGGAAGTACCATCCGGGTGTCCCTGATGAGAAAGGGAAAACGAATACATTTTGAGGTGTATAATGAAACAGAAGCGGTTCCAAAAGGAAATCTGGATATTTTATTTGAACGGTTCTATCGGCTGGATGTTTCCCGGAATTCAGAAACAGGCGGTTCTGGAATTGGCCTCTCTGTCGCCCGGGCAATCGTGAAGGCATATCATGGCAGGATCAGGGCGAGGAGTGAAGATGGGAAAAGTATATGCGTTGTAGTGGAATTACTATTTGATTGTAGGAATTAATGCCGGGGCCAAAAGGTATTTTGTCTCCGGCACATTTTCTGCGTCTTCAGCCGTCTGTGTCAATATCGAGAAAACAGCCGTAACTGCTTATATCGAGACTGCTATAACCATAGTCTTTCCCGCCTGATCTGAGATCACCGACGCTGTAAACAGACCGATCTGCCATCTCCAGCTGAATACCGATCGTCCGGTGGGAATTTCTTTCATTCGCATAATAAGTCGTAAGTTTTTTGCCCGGTGCCTCCAGATTCCACTGTTTCTGGAGGGTATACCCCATCGTTTCAAGAGACCCTTCGGTCAGGGGGAAGGACTGGAAATCCCCATAGGGAGATCCATATAAAAATCCAATTTTTTTTGAATCATAATCAATAAAAACCATATTGGTTTTGTACCCGGTGTCCATAAGGCCGGGATCGCTATGTATCACACTGGTGTTATATGGCAACGCGGCATCTTTGGCCGCGAGCATTTCAGCAAGCCCGTCTTCGGCCTCATTTTGTTCCTGTTCATATTCCGATTCATGCTGCAAGTTCTCCCAAATCCCCCTGCCATGATTAATGGCGGGATAGATTATTAACAAAAATACCGTGCAGAAGACAACGATTTTGTACACCCTCGGGGACGCCTTCCTTTTCACCGCGCCTAGGACAGCTATGACGATTGTAATAAAGGAAAAAATGACGGCGTTATATATGGCGAAGATACTTTCCATCACCCCTGTAAAATCCATAAAGCCGGAACTCCGGGATTTTGTGCTGGATAAAAAAACGATCACGGTACATGCGATCAAGAGATCGAAACACAGGGTGAGACCGATCTGGGCAAGTACATTTTTTATGGAAGACAATTCAATAGAAAAGACTTTGATGGAAATCCCATAATAGACCAGTACTGAAATAGTAAAAACGATAGAACATATGGCCATCACAACAAGAGTAATAGCCGCATCTAAAAAAAGGGAAATGACCCCGGCAGGGCGTATAAGCGTAGTGAAAGGATTCGCAAACAGCATAAACAAAAGCCATATTATACACTGGTAAATAAAAATAGAAAGTGTTCGTTTCATTAGTAGTCCTCCATTCTAAAACTGAAGCATTTACCTGACCGATATGGGCAGATAATGGTGCATGGGCATCTATCTGATACCAGTATACCATAAATAACGGGTAAATGTGTAGATTTTCCAACATATGGGTATGATGACAGGAATGTCTATATTGAGCGGGAAGCCTTTGAAGATTTTTTGGAGGAACACAATGCAGACGGGGAAATATGGATTGTTTTTGGTTGGTTTTATAAGTTTCCGGGACTGGCCGGGGCATCGGAAACCTGTATTTACAAAAGCGGTTCAAAAGACAGAATCGTACAGATTCCCTATGAAAGCATCATGGATGACTGGTATTTAAAATTGCTTAAATTGTTATAGGCACAGTATGGAAATGAAAAGCCCCGTTTACGTTTCAAGCCGCAGCATGACCGAAGAATAGAATATCGTGTCCTTATGGGAGAAGCTCACCCCGCCGTCGTATTTTTCTGCGATATCGGCGAGGATTTTTAATCCCAGCCCCCCGTTATCGGATTTGGTGGAGAGGTACTGGTCGTCTTTCTGCCGGACTATTCCGTCAAACCCGTTATCGACGGTGATGCCGAGCATCCTGCCCGAACAGCTCATATTCAGGCGAATCTGACGCTCGGATTTTTTGGCCCGCATAGCGGCGGTGACGGCATTTTCCAGGAGATTGCCGATCAGTACGGATAAGTCGGTATCCGGCACGGACAGATTTTCCGGGATGTCGATATGGGTGGATAACGTAATGCCCTGTTCATGCGCGATGTCATAATAGTGGCTGACGAGCATATTCACAGCGGGATTGCTGCAAAAGGTTATGATCTTATGGTTTTGCGTGCTTTGGGAAAAGAGTTTCAGGTATTCTGCCGCCTGCTCCGTCTGTCCCGTTTCGAGATAGCCCTGCAGGGTCAGCATATGATGCTGCAGGTCATGACGCATTTTTCTTGTATTCTCGATGTTCTGGCTGATCCTGCGGTATTGTTCGCTGCGGATGTCTGCCTGGTACTGTGTGCGTGCGTATTTTTCGTTTGCCAGATACCGTTCGTGGGCAAGCGAATACATTTTAAAGATAACGGCATACAAAATAAATACGGTCAAGAGAAGCCCGAAATACAAGAGAAGAACTGTGATATTTGAGACGAGAAAAATAAAATCGACATATGAAAAAATGACAAAAAACAGGGTAAAGAGAAGGAAAAGGGGGAGCGAGAGAAAGCCGATCTCCTTTGGCGTCATTCCGTTTTCCACGGGCAGATAAAAATAGTTCAGAAACAGGCACAGCAGGGGAACGACGATAATGTTTGCGAGCAGCGTGGCAAGGATCGTGATGGGGGTATCGGGAAGCCAGCTGCCTTCACCGGGCAGGACATTCAGGATACAGTTACTGACAGAGCTGATAAAGAGCGCACTCGTCATGGTAAATAAAAAAATAAACGCCTTCTTCTGCCAGACTGCCTTCACCGCATACAGATACCAGAAAAAGCAGGGAAACAGACAGCAGAGGAATACGTTGTTGCATGCCAGATAGAGCTGATTGTTGTAGGGCAGCACAGTCTGGAAATATGTACCAAAGGAAGCATACAGCATGGAGAGACCAAAGATGAGGCACAATGTGATGACGATGGTCTTTCTGCGCGGCAGCCGGAAGTAACTGGTGAACGGAAAGGAACAAAGCAGGGCGAATGACGCCAGATCGACGCTGCACCCCGCAAACAGACGCAAAAAAGTGATCATCTGCCCTGCCTCCTCACATAACGAAATAAGAAATCCTGATACTGTTTTTTTAGTTTGGGACTGTTGTTGCGGGACAGGGAAATCTCTGTCCCCTCTTTTAGTATCAGATGGTCATAAAAGAACGAATCAATAAACGCCATATTGACGACAAAACTTTTCTGCGCCCGGATGAACCGGGACTTATCAAGTGATTCAAACAGGGCATTGAGCGAAATGTAGGTCTGGTAATCGCCCTGCTCTGTGTGAATGGTGCAGAGGGTGTTTGTCACTTCGATATAAATAATGCTGTCCATGGGAAGCGGGATCCGCTTTCTTCCTGTTTTTATCTCAAGCATCTTTACATTCATCTGCCGGCGGCTCAAAAGGCAGCGCTCGACGGATTCTTTCACCTTATCCTTTGTCAGTGGTTTTACGAGGTAGTGGGAGGCATTGAGGTTAAAGGCTTCAATGGCATGTTCCCTGCTGATGGTGGTAAATACGAACTGACAAGAGTCCGGGTTCTGTGTTCTGGCATTCCGTACCGTATCGATGCCGTTTATATCATCCAGGTAAATATCGATAAAAGAGATGTCGTAATCGCCCTCGTGCGCTGCCTCAAGAAAATCCCCGCCGCTTGTAAAGACATCAATTTCTGGTACGATCCCAAGGTCATCACAGATACCGGCAAGATGTGAGATAAGGATGTCTGTGTCATTTTTTTCATCCTCACAGACTGCAATATGTAACTGCATGAAAACACCTCCGTAATTTTTATTGTAGCATATTGCACTATATTGTCAATGACACTTTTTTCCCCTTTGTAAAATGCGGTTTTTGCTTTGTGAAATGCAGAAATGTGCCATCCGGATTATGATAAAATATAAAGTAAAATGACATAGGAGGAGGTTAGACAGAATGAAAAATCAAAAGAAAAAATGGAAGGGCATCGGGAGAAAGATGGTCAGTATTCTGCTGTGTACCGGTATGATCCTGCCGTGTTTAGCGGAGGCAGCACCGGAAGTGATGGCGGCAGAGAAGAGGGAGACTGTTATTCTGGAATCTTCGGAGCTTCCGGCGGATCGCCTGCCAGAGGGTGACTGCGTATATTTTGGCACGGCTGCCGCATCGGTGGCAGAAGAGGGAGAGTATGCCGTGCGGATATATCGGGAAGGAGATGTCAGTAAATCGATAGAAGTAGAGATGCGGACATTCGATATGACAGCTGTTTATGGTGAGGACTATGAGCTGGTGATGGATGGAGTGGAAGAAACCGCCAGTGGAAAGACGCTTCTTGAAACTTATGTAAAGGGGCAGATTACCGAAGAAAATGAGGTTAAGATACCCGATTCTGCATCTGCGGGCGCAGGAGAGAATGCTTCCGGCGGGGGGACAAAGGCGAGTGAAGTCAGTACGCTTGCCGCCGAGAAGGAAAAACAGACGGGTATTGAGTCAAGAAAACTTCAGAAGACAGAGGATAAAACGCTGGCAGCATCCTTGTCCGATATGCTGGTGACAGATGCGATGGGAGCGATCGAATTTTCCAGTTTGTGTCATTTGACATTTGAGGAAGGGGAGAAGGAGAAACTTGTCACCTTTCGTATTCTGGAAGATGATATCAGCGAGGGCACGGAAGGATTCTCTCTTTATCTTGCCAGTGCAGAAGGCGCAGATGTTTTCCGGGTGGCGACCTGTGCGGTTTCGATCGAAGATGATGAGAAGGCGGAGCGATCCCGGATTTCTTTTGCGAAACCGGAATACACGACAGAGGACGGTAAGGCGGTTCTCACGGTAACAAGGACCGGCGCGGAACAGTCGGTCTGTGATATGCGTGTGCAGACGGTCGCACAGACGGCGCAGGCGGGAGTTGATTATGAGGAAAAGGACGAGACGCTCACATTTGCCCCGTATGAGACGGAAAAGAAAATCGAGACAGCGGTGTCGGGCAGTGGCAGTTTTTACGTCACGCTGACAGAACTTACTGCCTGCGAGAAGGGTAAAAACGCAAAAGCCAGAGTGGACATAACAGAGCCAGCGGGTGCGAAAAAGTCAGTGAGAATGCTCAAAAAAGAAGCGGATGTGAATGCCGGTGGCAGAAAGACCTACGAGATCAAACAGCCCCAGACGGTCGATGTTCCGGTTCTGGGAAACATTGCAGCCGGGATGGGCACGGGACTTCTTACATTCGGAAAGACATGGTGGGATGACGAAAAGACGGGATATACGCTTCAGATCGGTTTGGACGGTTCGCTTGGGGCGTCGGCACAGCAGGAGGAGAAAATACAGAAATACCGCGATTTCCACCGTATGGCAGCCGGTGCAAAGGCGGATAAAACGGATGGCGCAGCGTCGCAGATCTTATCGGACCTGTATTCGGATGCGCTTGCCGGCACGGAAATAAATGACGGCGATATAAAATCCGAA
>CAMTDY010000102.1 GCA_947070915.1 uncultured Roseburia sp. | reverse complement strand
AACCACACGAGCCTTATCGTCGGCAGCGTCAGATGTGTATAAGAGACAGCCTTAACATAATATACTTTTTTCTTTTTTAAAGATTTTATATTCAGATTATTTTTCTTAATGGTCTTGGATTTTGCCTTTTTAAATTTCTTGTTTATACCATATTTTATTTCATAGGCAGAAACCCCGGCCACTTTTGAAAACCGTACATTTATTCCATTTTTTTTGAACTTTTTTACCTTTAATCCTTTTATTTTAGCAGGTCTGATAAAGGTTCCAACGGTATCACTCACAGAAATGTAATCTGAAGTATTTGTCCCCGTTTCTTTTTTCTCCCCTGCTCCGGGTATAAGGTTAACACCGTTGCTGGTACCTGTATAATTATTCCCCGTGGTGCTACCCGGCTTTGTACCAGGGTATGAATCCTTGTCAGCTGCTTTCTTTTTCCACTTCGCATACAGGACTTTATCCTCACAGTCCACTCCGCTTATTTCAGTTACTTTATTTATAAATCCAGAATCTTTATACCAGCCCTCAAAATTGTACCCTTCCTTACTTGGAGACTTCAACTCTGTCTTAGGCATCGTTATATTGTAAACAATGGGATTTAAGACATTATTTATCCCACCGTCTAGCATATATGTAATGTTATACTCTATGGGAACCAGTTCGCCATCGTCTACATTATTTAATGTCGAATTGGACATGACATAGCCACGGGGTACAAAAACACTGCCCTGATTATTCCCCTCACTCAGATCCCAGGTCCCCTTATATCTGCCATCATTCAGAATAATATTTCCCTTTCCGATAAACAACAGCCCTTTGGCCTCCAGACTTAATTGATCTGAGGTAATAATCCCATCGTCCTCACCCAGCGAATAATCCATGTTACTTACGATTCCATAACCTCCCTGTAATATTCCACGGCAAACAGCCAGTTTACCCGATTCATTCGATATGACATAGTCCTTATTATTTGGCATGGAAGATTTAATAGAAATATCTTCTTTATTCACAGACTTATCACTTCCTACCGTTATTTCCCCGGCAAAAACATTCATTATGCCAGCCACCAGCAATCCGTCTGCATCCATGGATTCCACTTTTATTTTTCCTTTTGTCATTTCTATGTTTCCTTTATTGGAATCACTTTCTCCTCCATTCACCATTCCCAGCAGACCGCCTTTGAGTTTCGACGGCCCCCCTGTACATGTAACCGTGACTTCTCCGCCTGCTAACAAAATCTTTCCATTGGCATTATTATAAAGCCCGGCGGAATTAAGGGTATTCTTTTTCCCCCTCGCCACTTCCCTGTGCGAACAATTAATGGTTCCACCAGTGATTGAAACTGTATTGGACGTATTGTTGTATATTCCATAAGAAGACGTACTACATTCCGTTATCACATTTGACGCTTTTGTTTCCGTGGTTACACTAATATCTCCACCGGACATGTCAATAACGCCATCCTCATGATTCAATATTCCATAAGCTCTGTTTATCCCCAGTGATTTCGCCGCTGAAACGGAATCCGCTTTCAGACTTCCGCCAGAAATCTGAACATATCCCGCATTTCTCAATGCTACCGCCCATGGACTGGAGGGCTTTCCTGTCACTGTCACATCTGCCTGTATATTACCGCCATTTATATATAAACTTCCCGTATTAACGACACAGTACTTGATGACTACATCACTGCCTATCATCAATGTCCTTATGCCGCCATTTTTTTCAGCACTCGTATCGTCAATCGTCAGCCTCCCACTGTTATTAATAATAGTACCTGTTCCTATTATCGTATGCCCATTCAAATCAAGTCGCAGTGTGGACTGTTCCGGCAGATCAAGAGAGGTATTTCCTACGTCTATATCCTCGTTCAGTATGTATTTAGCTTCTCCTTCCATCTCACTTATTTCACGCCAATCATTCAGGCTGCTGATAATTTTGTTTTCTATGACATGGATTTTGCATTCAGCGGATTTACCACTGTCACTTCTTGCATAAATGCTGCATTCACCAACACTCACCGCCGATACTTCACCCGCCTCATCTACTTTTGCAACATTTTCATTTCCCGAACTCCACACAACACAATCTGTCGTATCCTCAGGAAATAATTCCACGGACAGTTTTAAATGATCGCCAATAGATATGACAGCATCGTTCATATTCATAGTAATATTTTCACTTGAAACAATAACCGTCACCTTGCACTTAGCAGAAACACCGTTGGAACTGGTTACATTTACATAAGTAGTTCCAGTAGTTAAGGCTTTTAATTTTCCCTCTTCAATAACTGCAACATCCTCATTTTCAACACGATATGTAACCTCATCCGTATAATTAGCAGGGATAACCTGGGGAGCCAGAGTTTCCGCCCCTCCTCTCTCAAGGATCATCTCTGAATCTGGAAACTGAATGTCTGTCACATGATATGCCGGCAGAACTGTGACCTCTATGCATTCCTTCACACCACTTGCAGCCTCTGCCGTGATTTTCACAACACCAGGATTCCGAGCTGTGATCATGCCCTCTTCCGTCACTGTTGCGATCTCGTCGTCTTCACTGGACCACACATAATTGTCTGTGGAATCTTCCGGCAATAATTTTGCTGAAACCAGCGCCGTTTTCTCCTGTAACAGGGTAATCGCTTTTTCAGACACCTGAACTTCTGATGCTGGAACCAGGACTTTCACATCACATACACCGGAAACCCCGGAAGAGGCGGTAACCGTGATTTGAGCCGTCCCGCGCCCATTTGCGGTGATCTTTCCCTTGTCATCCACATCCACAATATTGGCGTCTGACGTATCCCATGTAAAAGAATCTGTTGTATCCTCTGGAAACGCTTCATAGGTAAGCTCTTGTACCTCACCCTTGTTTATTACCAGTTCAGTGGTATTTAGCCGCACAGATGCCGCCCGTGACACAACGGTAACTACACATTCAGCTCTCTTGCCATTGGTGGAGCAGACAGATATCGTAGCTGTACCGAGTGCCTTCGCCCTCACTTCACCATTGGCGTCAACCTCTGCAATGTCCGCATCCGATGTTTCCCAGACCAGTGTTTTGTCCGTCGCCGTCGAAGGCAGAATCTCCGCCTGCAGTTTCCTGGTTTCTCCTTTATTAATTTCTGTTTCTTTTTCTTCCATGCTGACAGAAGATACCGGAACCGGCTTAACATTTATTTCATAGGAGCAGACCTTCCCATCATAGGTAACTGTTACCGTCTGTCTGCCCAGGTTTTTCATATCATAACCTGACAGCATATATTTCTCTAAATCAATCAGACCAGTGTTGGTATTCTCTACATAGGAAACCCGAAGTTGTCCACCCCGCGGATCGATCTCATCCCCCTGGAAAAATTCTAGCTTCTGGGGTACCGCCACAAGTTCTGCTGATTTTACATGAACTTCCCTGAACTCACAGATCTGCGGATATGCTATGCCGGAAGACGGGTCTATTACCCACTCATGGTCAAAGTCAAACTCTGGATAACTCTCTTTCTTTGAAATGTCCTCTTCCAAAAAAGTACCGCATGCGGCTAAACTTTCACTGCACGAAGTGTCGCCATTTTTCAATACCCCTTTAAGGGAATAGCATGCCTTTGCGTCTTTGGCATTGTATGCGATTCCTGATACCTTGCATCCACCTTTTCCTTCAACAGCGATCTGTCCGAGATTGAAACAATCGTATATGTTACCCTGTTTCCCATTATAGTGAATTCCTGCGATTCCTCCTGCATATGCATAATATGCGTAAGAGGAACTGCCTCTGACCGCCAGCACACTGCTGGTATTATAACATTTTCTGATTACGCCGTTATTTTCACCTGTTATACCACCAGCATATGCCTCTCTGTCAGACTCTGTTGCCCCCGAAATTGTCCATGAATTTCTGGCTTGGATGTCGCTGTCTAAAACATAACTGTTGGTAACTTCCGACTGTCCACTGGTCTGAATTCCACAGATGCCTCCACAATAATTAACTTTCTTTGTATGGGTCGCATTTTCTATGACGCAATCCATAACGACACATTTGTCAATGCGGCCTGCATTCTTTCCACAGATCCCCCCAGCGAACTGACTACTTGGAGTAGATTCGGAAAATATATACAAATTGCATTTTTTCAATGTCACATTCTCAATGGTCCCCTTGTTGATACCTGTAACAATACCAGAAGCAACATTGCCTACATCGCTGTGACTAATTTTCGCATTTTCAAAAATAATATTTTTTATAATTCCATTATTGATCTCAAAGAGACCATCATAATCATAAATTATGTCCCCTGTCATCGTCAGACCTTTGATCGTGTGGCCATTCCCATCCAGCTCACCTGTAAAACCATTTTCACTTCCATCAGACAGTGGTTTCCAGCCGTATTTCGCAAAATTCCAGAGTCCGTCTGTCCCTGTGGCCTCCGTCAGATCTATATCGTTCATTAATATGTACTTCCCGGACAGGTTATTGCGAATGCAAAATAAATCCTGGACGTCAAAAATACCTGTATACCCTTCTGGCACACTGCTCTGGTCCTTATCATCATCCGGCTCCGGGATTCCGGAATCAGCCACCTGACGATTTCGTCTCAACTGTGGATAATTAATTCCGGAATCCGGATCCAGAACCCAGTCTTCTGTAAAATCAAATCCCACCCAGCAGGCACGTACCTTAATCTGCTTACGGGTCAGCGATTCACCTCTTCCTATACCATCCCCATATGTCTCTCTTCCTTGATTTGCTGTACCATATAAATAATAAGAATTTATAACCTGACCACCCCCACAACAAATGCCACGCTTCCTCGAAACCTGGCCAGAAGTACTTGTCAATGTTCCAACATTAAAGCACTCCTCGATAATCCCTCCATTTCCTCCGTTGATTCCCGCAGCATCTGTTGCATATCCACGATAGTTGGGACGGATCGCAGACACCGGACTGGCATTATAACATCTTTTTATCAATCCACCCATACTTCCTCCGGCGATGCCTCCAGCATGTGAAAACTTTGAATTTTCACTGGATCCACCTGCCGTTTCCTCACAGGTCACCTCCCCTCCAGTCACATAACAATCCACTATCTCCGACTCTTCTCCTCTTTGATCTCCACAGATCCCCCCGGCCTGTACATATGAAATACTTGAAAAATTTTCCACGGTCGTATTCCTTACCACACTGGTACGAATACATCCGCTGTTTCTTCCACAGACCCCGCCAACATATCCTGATATTTTTGCTCCTTCTGTCGAACCCCATGTTCCCGTAACAGAAGAATTTGACATCGCTGAACTGGAGTCTGTTATCGTAATGTTTTCTAACGTTCCTTTGTTTGTGCCAGCCACAATTCCACTATATAAGGTAAAAGGCGCTCTGACGATGGCGTGGTCAAAGGTAAGGTTTTTTATCTCCCCTTCATTTATGCCGACCAGACCAACCTGATCTACTCGGCGTTCTATTTGGAGACCCTTTATGGCATGGCCGTTTCCATCCAAAACACCGGTAAAGGTCTCGATTATTTCCCAGCCCCGTCCTGCGTTGTAAAATTCTCCTCCGGACTTAAAATCTGCTTCTTTAAATTCTATATCCGCCGTCAGATAATACCTGGCAGCCGGATCTTCCCGGATCGCATTCAATTCTTGTTTTGAAGAAACTGCAATATATCCTTCCCATTTATTTTCTGCTTTAGCTTCTTTTCCTGTAAATGCGGTCAACTGCAGAACCATCGAAAAACAAACCAAAAGCGCTAAATATTTTTTCATAAGTATACCCCCTATGGATTAATTTGGTAATATTTTATCATACCGCTTTCATAAAAGCTAGCAAAATAAAAAAAATATAGGAGTATTTGGCACTATTGATCTAAATATTATCTTCTTCCTCATCCAGCCGTTCCAGCTTCTTTTTCAAAAGCCTGGTGCGCCTTCCCACCAGAAGTTCCAGCTCTTTTCCTGTCTGTTCGATGCGCTTCTGCAGGTTCAGCAGAACCTCCTCATATTTCTCTACCTCAGAGCGGACTTCCGTCAGCACTCTCCACGCCTCACTGCTCTTTTCCTCAATCTCCAGTGTCCGGAATCCCATCTGCAGTGTATTCAGAAGAACAGAAAGGCTTTCCGGGGATGCCATGGTAATCTGGTATTTTCGCATCAGCTCCTGCCCCAATCCGCACTTCACTGCTTCTACATAGACCGACTCCACCGGGAAAAATAAAATACCAAAATTCGTAGTGTATGGCGGCATAATATACTTATCACGAATTTCCTTGGCAAATCCCCGAACCCGGTTCTTAAACAAAATCCCAGCGTCCTCCATCATCTCCCGGTTTCCGCTGTTTCGTGCCTCTTCCAGATGAAGATAAGCATCCAGGGGAAATTTAGAATCTATGGGCAGATATACCGTCTGTTCAAACCGCCCCGGAAGTTTTACCGCATATTCCACCCGGTTCGTACTTCCAGGAATCACCATACACTCTGTCTCATACTGCTCACTGGTCAGTGTCTCCTCCAGGATGCTCCCCAGCTGCCACTCTCCCCAGATCCCCCGCGTTTTCACCCCAGTGAATATCCGCTTCAATTCGTCGATATCCCGGCGCATCTGTTCCGACCCGGCATCCGGTTTCCCAGATCTGTCTTTCCTAAGTACCATAAAGACAAGAACAGCATTCATGAGAATCAGTACCATCAGCATAATTCCTGTCAAAATCTCCATCTTATCCTCCATTTCAGGATTTCCGGTAGGATAGTAAAATAATATTACATAACACTAACGGAATCCCATCTCGTATTCTCCCGATACATCCATCGGATTATTTTCGTCTTCTGCTTTTTCCACAAGCCGGAACCGCATGGTTTTTAACCTTACTCCACCTTGTGTAAAATGTAATCTAAGAACCCCGTATTTTGCCCCAATACAGATTCTTTTTGTTATCGTCTGCCACTGTCCTTTGGTTCCGTTAAATGAAATGGCACCAATGGGTACGCTTTGGGCAAAAACAGTCATGGGAATCTGTGCCATCAGCTCCAGATCAGAACAGAATTCAAGTTCCATTTCATAAATTCCCTGGCTTTTTACCGATAAAGCAAATACAAAGTTGCTGTCTTTGGATGTATCTACCTGCTCCATCGGAATCTCCGCCATATCGTTTACCTCATAATATTCGATATCATCCACACAGAAATTTTCTACCTCCGCCGGCCGGTTTATAATCTCAACTTTGCATTCCCTTCCGGTCTTCCGCAGATACGCCGGTGTAGCCATCAGCTGCCTGCATATATTCATGGCGCTGCGCTGCAGTTCACCCTTTGCCAGACCTCCCTTCTCCAGCTCAGAGAGGGTATTGTCTCCGGTCAGATTCTTATCCCCTTCCTGACAGACCATATAAAGGTCATTCTGAGCTCTTATCATGGAAGCAAAATCATTTCCGCGTGCCGGCTCATCTCTGTCCTGGCTGCTGACCTTTGCCCACCAGTCTGTCATCACAATTCCCTCGAACCCCCATTCATCACGCAGCATCGAGGTATTGAGTTCATATCTTCCCGCCGTCCAAACACCATTCAATGAACCATAGGTGGTCATGACAGAATCGGCGCCGCCCTCCTTCACAGCGATTTCAAAGCCTTTCAGGTAAATCTCCCGCAGAGCCCGCTCCGATATGACAGAATCTGATTCCGTTCTTTTTGTCTCCTGGTTGTTGGCAGCAAAATGTTTCAGAGTTCCGGTAACTCCTGCCTCTTTCAGACCTCTCACCTGGGCCGCTGCGATCTTTCCTGTGAGATATGGATCCTCGGAAAAATACTCAAAATTTCTTCCATTCAGGGGATTACGATGGATATTCATACCTGGCCCAAGAATATTGTCAATCCTGCTGTTGACCATCTCCCGTCCGGTAAATGAATATATTTTCTGCACCAGCGCCGGCTCAAAGGTACATGCCAGCATCGTACCGTTGGGCAGGCTGAATGCCTTTATCCCGCAGTCAATACGCAGCCCCGAAGGGCCGTCGGCGCAGCACCCACAGGGAATTCCCATAGCAGCCAGATGTTTTGACACACCTCCATAGGCTGCTGCTGTCCCAAGGGTAACTTTTGGGCTTCCCATCCCTTCTCCCCGGATGATACAAGAGAGATCTTCCTCATCAAATTGTGCCACGAACTGTTCCATGGTTATGCTTCCCTCTGCCACATCCCGTAGTTGGTATCCCTGATCCCCGGTGTAAGGTATTTCCTCCGGCAGATGCTGAGAACGCTTGATTTGATCCACTTTCTCCCCAAGCGGCACCTCTTCAAATGTCATGCACCAGCCATCTTTTCCTTCAACCGGTGCCTGCGGCTTCATCCGCTGAAAAGGAAGTATGGGTGCCATATTCTGGGACAACTGTTCTATGATCCTTATCTCTCCCAGACAAAACCTCCCTGCGCAGACAGCGTCCCTTACATTTTTCCCCGCATATACCCGGTATTCACCAGACTCCAGCACATATGAATAAGCATGTCCCGTCACTCCCTGATCATCATAGGAGGCAAAGGTATAGGGAAGAATGTGGAACTTAAGTTCTTCTTTTTCTCCAGGTTCAAGCTGCCTGGTCTTTTCAAAACCTGCTAAAACTCTGGCGGGTTTACCTAATTTTCCCTGAGGCGCTTCCACATAAACCTGCACCACCTGCCTGCCAATCCTGTTCCCAGCATTACGAACTGTAACTGTAAGGATAATCTCCCCCTTATTCTCCTGAAAATCCGTTACCTCTTCTTCAAATTCTGTATAAGACAGTCCATATCCAAAAGGATACATTACCTTTTCCTTCGCCACGGTCTCAAAATAGCGGTATCCCACATAGATATCTTCCTGATAATAATTTCTTATTTCATCGCCAAAATTAGCAGTAGAGGGATAATCTTCTAATCTTTCCGCTATCGTATCCGTCAGACGCCCCGACGGATCAATCCTGCCCGTCAGCACATCCGCTACTCCATAACCTCCAATCATGCCTCCCTGCCAGCTGTACAGGAGCGCCCGGCACTTTTTGAGACATGGATGGGACATATCCATAATACTTCCGACATTAAAGATCACTACCACCCGGTTAAAATATTCTGTCACCTTTTCAATCAGATTCACTTCTGTGTCCGACAGCCGGTAAGCGCCCTTTTCGTCCACATTATCCTGGTCTTCCCCTGCCGTCCTTCCAATCAGTATGAGCGCCGTACCATTTCTCTGTCCCGCCGTTTTTACAACTTCATCACTCACTGGCATCTCGATCTGGGACCAGGGCTCGTTTGCCCAGCCCAGTCCTTCATCAAAGGGATTTTCCTGTTCCCAGCTGTCATACACTCCAAGGAGCTCCTCGTCCACACAAAGGGAAGGTTCCTCCAGAAGTGCATCCAGAATACCTGTCACTCTGGATACATTCACCATGCCTCCAGAGCCGGTTCCACTTTTATAATAATGACGCTGGATCCGTCCAAACACCGCTATTTTTTCCCCATTTCTCAAGGGTAATACTCCCGCGTCGTTTTTCAAAAGCACGCAGCCCTCTGCTGCCGCCTGTCTCACCGTATCCGTGTATTCCTTCCAATCTAGTTTCAATCCGCTTCCTCCTTCCCCCGGCTACGTGGCGCGATGGCATCGCCGGGCTAAATACAAAAAGATTTCCTTTGACTTTTTTCTGATCAGTGATATAATAGAAGTATGCAGGCATAGTTCATTGGTAGAACACCAGCTTCCCAAGCTGGGGAGGCGGGTTCGATTCCCGTTGCCTGCTTTTTTAGTTCGGCGGTGCAAATTTGCGCCATCGAGCTATTTCTAATTATATTTCTTTTTTCGGTACAAATAATATCCACCGCCGGCCAGATCAGCCAATCCCCAGCCAATAGGTACTGCCAGCCAGATCCCTGTTACCCCAACCTGTGGTACTGCGGACAGCATATATGCCAGAAGAACCCTGCTACCAAGGGAAAGTACTGTTAATATAAGGGACATCTGCGGCAGCTTGATTCCGCGGTAGAAACCATAAAAAAGAAACAACAATCCGATGCCAAAATAGCAGGATGCTTCAATCCTCAGATATCCAATTCCCACAGAAAGTATCTCTGTCTTATCTGCATCGATAAAGAGAGACATCAGTCTGCCGGCAAATAGATTGATCAGCAGGCTGATGAAGATACAGAATAAAAATACGAGAAACACCGCTTTCTTCATTCCCTGCCAGATGCGCTCCTTCTTTTCTGCACCATAATTCTGGGCAACATATGTAGAAAATGCATTTCCAAAGTCCTGAACCGGCGAATAGGCAAAGGAATCAATCTTAACAGCTGCCGCAAATGCAGCCATCACCACAGTTCCAAAAC
>CAMTDY010000101.1 GCA_947070915.1 uncultured Roseburia sp. | reverse complement strand
GGATAAGTTCTGGGAAAAAGGGCGTGGTTATGGGAATTTTTGCGGAAACTCAAGTAAAAATAATCATTGATTTTAAACAGAGATTCTTGTAAAATAAATTATGTATGGATAAATTGTGAAGAGTTCGTTACACTAAGTTATAGGAAAAGAGGATTTTATGAGCAAACCGATCGTGGCAATCGTGGGAAGACCCAATGTGGGGAAATCCACGCTTTTTAATACGCTGGCAGGAGAAAAGATTTCCATTGTTAAAGATTATCCCGGAGTGACCAGGGACCGGATCTATGCAGATATGGTCTGGCTGAACCGGAGCATGTCCTTGATCGATACCGGGGGGATCGAGATGGATACTCATGATGTCATGCTTTCCCATATGAGGGAGCAGGCGACCATCGCCATTGATACAGCGGATGTGATATTGTTTATCACGGATGTGAGGCAGGGGCTTGTGGATGCAGATTTTAAAGTGGCAGATATGCTTCGCAGATCTGGGAAGCCGGTAGTCCTCGTAGTGAATAAAGTAGATAATTTTGAAAAATATATGCCGGATGTGTATGAGTTTTACAATCTGGGTATTGGGGAACCACATCCGGTATCGGCTTCCTCTAAGCTGGGGATCGGTGATATGCTGGATGAGGTTCTGGAGCATATTGCGCTGGAGAAGTTTGAAGAGGATGAGGACGAACGTCCGCGGATCGCTGTTGTGGGAAAACCCAATGCGGGCAAATCTTCGCTGGTCAACCGGCTTCTGGGAGAAAACCGTGTGATCGTTTCCGAAGTTGCGGGGACCACCAGAGATGCCATTGACACGGAGATCATCCGGGATGGTAAAGAGTATATTTTTATCGATACCGCTGGAATAAGAAGGAAGAATAAAATCAAAGAGGATTTAGAAAAATATAGTATTATCAGGACTGTTGCCGCCATTGAGCGGTCGGATGTAGTGGTGCTGATGATCGATGCGGTGGAGGGAGTGACGGAGCAGGATGCCAAGATTGCCGGCATCGCCCATGAACGGGGAAGAGGGCTGATCATTGCGGTGAACAAATGGGACGCCATCGAGAAAGATAATTACACCGTCAAAGAATATACAAATAAGGTACGGGAGATCTTATCCTTTGTTCCCTATGCAGAGATCGTATTTATCTCAGCCCTCACAGGCCAGAGGACGGATAAGGTATTTGAGCGGATCGAGACGGTGATCCAGTTTCATTCCATGCGGGTTCAGACCGGTGTGCTCAATGAAATTCTTATGGAGGCAGTTGCCATGCAGCAGCCGCCTTCAGATAAGGGAAAGCGGCTCAAAATATTTTATATGACCCAGGTTAGTACAAAACCGCCTACCTTTGTTCTTTTTGTAAATAGTAAGGAGCTGATGCATTTTTCCTATCAGCGCTACATCGAAAACCGGATCCGGGATACATTTGGTTTTACCGGTACACCGATCCGTATGTTTATCCGTGAACGAAAGGAGAAATAAGACGTGTTGAAATATATTCTGACAGGGATTGTTCTTTTGCTCATCGGCTATGCCTTTGGCTGTTTTTCTACCGGATATCTTGTGGGAAAACGAAATGGAATGGATATCCGTTCGACTGGCAGCGGCAATATCGGCACTACCAATGCTCTGCGCTCCATGGGGGCGAAAGCAGGAGCAATCACCTTTCTTGGGGATCTGTTAAAGGCATTTGTTCCCATGCTGCTGGTGAAATATGTGTACTGTGTGAAGATGGGATATGATCCGAACCAGTCACTGGCCTATATGTATACGCTTTTTACCGGTCTGGGCGTGGTGCTGGGGCACAATTTTCCAGTTACCCTCCGGTTTAAGGGAGGAAAGGGAATCGCTGTGTCGGCAGCGGTTATCGTGGTGTCAACCATGGATCCTCTGTTTATAGCGGTAGGGCTGGCGCTTTTTATAGCGGTGGTGGCGATCACCCGCTATGTTTCCCTGGGATCACTGATCGTTGTGTGGTATATTCCTATTTTTTCAGTGTTACATTTTCGGGGAGATATTTTCTTCCCGGTTATACTTGTACTGAGCCTGATGTTTACAATTCTGGCCTACATAAAGCATAGTGCAAATATCAAACGGCTTTTAAATGGAACGGAGAATAAACTGGGAGCAAAAAAAGATACAGATGGAGGAAAACATAATGAAAAAGATTAGTTTTGACATAGCGCAAATATCAAACGGCTTTTAAATGGAACGGAGAATAAACTGGGAGCAAAAAAAGATACAGATGGAGGAAAACATAATGAAAAAGATTAGTTTTTTGGGTGCTGGAAGCTGGGGAACTGCCCTCGCTATTTTGTGTGCCAATAACGGGCATAAGGTTACCATGTGGTCGAAGATCAAAGCGGAGACAGATATGCTCCGGGAAAAGAGAGAGCATGTGGAACGGCTGCCTGGTGTAAAATTGCCAGACTCCATCGAGATCGTAGATGAGATTCCGGCGGCATGCCAGGAACAGGATATCATTGTGTTTTCTGTGGCATCGCCCTTTGTGCGGTCTACGGCTGAGCTGGCAAAGCCCTATATCAAACCAGGCCAGATCATTGTAAATGTGGGAAAAGGAATTGAAGACAATACACTGATGACATTGTGTGAGATATTGGAAGATGTGCTTCCAGAAGCAAAAGTGGCAGTTTTATCTGGTCCGAGCCATGCCGAAGAGGTGTCAAAGGAGATGCCTACTACAGTCGTAGTCGGAGCGAAGGACGAAAAAACGGCGACTTTTATCCAGGATGTATTTATGGGAAAAAATTTCCGTGTCTATGTCAGTCCTGACATTGTGGGAATTGAGTTGGGAGGGGCATTGAAAAATGTGATTGCACTGGCGGCGGGTATTCTGGACGGGATGGGTCTTGGAGACAATACAAAAGCGGCGTTAATGACCCGTGGTATTGTGGAGATCAGCCGTCTGGGAATGGAACTTGGCGGCAGAATGGAGACTTTTTTTGGACTGTCAGGGATCGGAGATTTGATCGTGACCTGTACCAGTACCCACAGCCGGAACCATAACTGCGGTTATCTTCTCGGAAAGGGTAAGACACTGGAGGAGGCAAAACAGGAGATCCGCCAGGTGGTCGAAGGAGTTAACTGTGCCAAGGCAGCCATGAAACTGGCTAATAAACATCATGTCAGCATGCCGATCGTAGAACAGATCAATGCTGTTTTATTTGATAATAAGCCTACAGAACAGGCATTAAAAGATCTGATTCTCAGGGAACGGGTCATTGAATACCAGTCCTTAAGCTGGAAATAGATCCGATCCCTCCGTTGAGCAAAGAAGGTGTTCTCTTTTGGGAGCATCTTTTTTATTTGCCACAATTTTGTCCTATCCGGCTGTTAGCATGAATGTCATAGTGACGTGACATGGAGATTTGGAGGCATACATATGAACAGAAAAGTGAAGCAGCTTGTGAAGACAGGAATATTTTTGGCGGGGATCGGAATCTTTTGTGCCGGCAGCAGGGTTTCGGCGGCAGAAAATCCCACCTACACCATTACGAAGGGGAAAAAGGCGACGATCTCAACGATCATCCGGAAAAATCCGCTCACTTCAGTAAATCAGAATAAATATAAGAATCTGACCTGGAAATCCGGCAATAAAAAAATTGTAAAGATCATCGGCAATAAAAAGATCAAAGGATTAAAAAAGGGAAAGGCATATATCAGAGGGTATAACAGCAAAAAGAAAAAAATGCTGGCGGTCCGTGTTACGGTGGGGAAAAAGGTTTCAAAGATCAATGTGAAGTCCAAAACAGTAAACATGTATGTGGGAGATAAGGCGGCGCTGAATGCGGCAGCGGCGCCAGCCAGTGCATCAAATAAAAAATTGTTCTATTCTTCGTCCAACCCGGCTGTAGCTACAGTGTCAAAAAGCGGGCGTGTGACAGCGGTAATAAGTGGAAGTTCAGTGATCACCATCCAGTCCAAGGATGGTCATGCGACGAAAAAGGTTAAAATAAAAGTCCAGTCAGAGCTTGTGCGCACCACTTCCAAAGGAAAAGTGAAGGGAGTTGAAGATGCCAATGGAAAAGCGCTGGTGTGGTATGGAGTTCCCTACGGTGCTTCCACAGAAGGAAATAACAGGTGGAAAGCACCTCAGCCTGTGGCTGCATGGGGAGGAACACTGAATGCGGTGTCGGTGAAACAGCCGGCGGCACAGTACAGCGATGGAACCACTTATCTTGGCACAGAGGATTGTCTGTATGTAAATATTTACCGGCCGAATAACGGGGCAAAGAATCTCCCGGTCATGGTATATCTTCATGGTGGTGGAAATGCCTCCGGAAGCTCAGATGTAAGTTTTTCTAATATGGTATCGGCGACAAACGCAATCGTAGTTTCTGTGGAATATCGTCTGGGAGCCTTTGGATATCTCAGCCATCCGGCACTTCGGAACGGAACAGAGGAGGAGAACAGCGGTAATTTTACACTGCTGGATGTGAAGGCAGCACTTACCTGGGTTCGGGATGAGATTGGGAATTTTGGAGGAAATCCTGGAAACGTGACATTGTCTGGTTTTTCTGCCGGTGCGAGAAATGCCCTGCTCTGCATGATCTCGCCGGGCATGAGAGGGCTTTTTCACAAGGCAGTTATTTTCAGCGGCGGCTGCAATACGTGCACCAATGAAGAGGGAGAGGAATCTGTGGAGGAAAAGCTGGCGGCAATACTGGTGAAGAGGGGAACCTTTTCTGATAAAAAAAATGCCAGAGAGTATCTCAAGGAGGCTTCGGACCAGACCATCCGTGATCTCTTTTATAGTCTCTCCACCTCAGAGGTGGCTAATATGTATAAATCCTCTGCCCTTAAGCTGGGTAAATTTCCACAGGGCTTCAATGACGGCGTGGTGGTCCCAAAGGAGGGATTCTCCGTTATTTCAGCAGGGAATTATAACCGTGTGCCTGTGATCCTGGGCAGCGATGCCACGGAGTTTTCATCCTTTGCCTGGAGCGGAAGCCTGACTTCCGAACTGGATGAGGTGGCAGGTATTACCTCTTCTTCCCAGATGATGAATCTGGTGGCAAATGGGATCAAGTATGGCAGTATGCTGCAGTCGGGACATTACATTGAAAAGACGGCGGAACTTCTCAGTCAGGATACGGCACACAGTAATATCTATGCCTACCGGTTCCGCTGGGGGACGGATTCCCGTGTAACAGATGGCTTTTACAGCCGCTATGTCGGCGCCTTTCACGGAGCCAGCAAAGATTTTTTAAGAGGGATCTATAAAAATAATTATGCAGATTATTCACCCAATGCCATTGCCTCTTCCAATAAGCCGGGGCGGGTGGCGCTCACCACACTGATGCAGAAATATGTTGGTAATTTTCTCGCCAGCGGAAACCCCAACGGTACTTCCCTGGCAGACTGGGGAACCTGGAACAATGCTTCCGGAGCCCAGAAGATCATGATCTTTGACGCGGACAGCGAAAAAAGTATTTCTGGCATGAGCAGTGAGTACTATGATGAGATGGGAACTTTCGCCCAGATGCGGTCAAGTCTTACAAAGTCAGAGTATAATATACTGGTAAAATCACTGTTTGCGGAGCGTTTCTTTATGCCGGCAGTGGTTCCGGAATATTAAAAAAGAAAGTTTTAGATAAGAATAAAGGCAGGGTTCAAATTGGCGCCGACGGCGCCTGATGCGAATTCTGCCTGAATTCTGCCATTGAGTCGACTAAAGGGAAATAGATCCGTATTTCAAATCCCTTTTTCCACTCTGATTTTACCTGTAAGGTGATATTTAGTTCCCTTGCCATCTCTTTGGCAAGATACAGCCCCATTCCGGTGGCTTTTTTTCTTTCTTTTCCAGAGTCGCCAGTAAATCCCTTTTCAAAAAGATAGGGCAGATCGCAGCCGCGTACGCCTATGCCATTGTCTCTTATTGCGCAAATAAAACGCCCCTTTTCTTTAAGAGAAGTAAAGTTCAATGCCGGCTTGTTTCCACAATATTTAATGGAATTACTGATGATCTGCCGCAGGAGAAACCGAAGTCCTCTCTGGTCTGTATATACCGTATCATCTGACATAGAGAACTGGATCTGAAACTGTTTTTCTTCCAGTAATGGTTTGTAATCATCCAGTACTTCTTCTATGCATGACAGGATATGGACAGGCTCAAAAAGATAATCTTTTCTTGTGCTTTTTAGCCGGGCATAGAAGAGCATCTGGTCGGTGGATTCCTGCATACGGTTCCGGATATAATCCAGTTTAGAGCCTACGGCTGCTGGGAACTCATCTCTGTGGTTATCAAGAAGCAGGGTCAGAAGGGAAAGAGGAGTTTTCGTTTCATGGGCCCAGGATTCAACATACTCTTCATAATCGTTGATCTGCATTTTCAGGTTGTCATAAGCCTTTTGTTGATCCCGCAGCGTTCTGCCCAGCAGACGGACAGGTGCTCTCTGAGCCGGACAGAGGATTTTCAGCAGCTCCTCCCGGTGTTCCTCCGGGTCATGGAGAAAAGAGGTAAATGCCTGCTTTCTTTTTTGTTCCCGGTGGACAAGCAGGCCGCATATCAAAGAGAAGAAAAGGAACGTGGTGAGTAAGATCACGGTGATCATCGAATAAAAAGCCTGAATATCAGCGATCCAAAGAAGCAGTGCGGCAAAGGCATTGTTCCCCAGAAGGAGCAGGAGCCAGGGAATATACTGCGAGATAAACCTAATGTTCTGTCTCATCATGCCCTCCTTTCGTGGTGAGCCGGTAGCCGATTCCGCGGACTGGAATGATCTGCTGGCACATCATAAGGCTGGTCATGGTCTTTTTTAAACGTGTCAGATTGACTTGAAGCGCATTTTCGTCAATGAATTCAGAAGTTTCCCAGACCGCCATACACAGTTCTTTTTTCGTCACGATCTCATCTCCATGGTTCAAAAACACTTCCAGTATTTTCCCCTGATTTTTGGGGAGGACGGCAGAGCGGTTATGGATATACAGTGTATAGGTCTGCCGGTCCAGCAGGAATCCCGGACCTTCCAGAAGATTTGACCGGCCTTCAAACCGTTTCATTACGTTGGCCACACGTGCCAGAAGACGTTCTTTTCTGCAGGGTTTTGTCAGATATTCGTCGGCACCAAGATCCAGTGCCTGCAGTTCATCTTGTATCTGGTCACGGGAGGTAAGCACAAGGACGGGGACTGAGCTTTTTCGTTTGATTTCCCGGCAGATCTGAAATCCACTCATCCCAGGCAGGTTCAGATCCAGAAGGACCAGATCGGGAGACAGCCGGAGAAGCTGGTCTGTGGCATCTTTAAACGTGGTAATTTCTTTTGTTTTATAACCAGCTTTACGCAGTATATCAGATAACTCTTCCCTCATAAACCTCTCATCTTCTACGATTGCTATGCATTTCATGCGAGTTTCCTCCCGTTATTTATCAGTCACAAAATTATTCTTCCCGTTCCGGTACCATCAGTTTCAAAAGAAAGCGGTCGCTTGAGCGCTTAACCGTTACGATGTAGATATATTCTATCACACACAGCGCTAAAATCATAGCAGCGGATACGATCATTATTTCAGTCAGACTGCTTTTGGCTCTGGATGAAAGAATTCCAGCGAGAAGAGATCGAACGCCAAACAGACTGCTGAAGACGGCAACCACAATGGGGAGGCCAAAATACCAGTTGATCTGTTTCCTGGCGGAACTGCACAAAGTAGTATAAGGGGCGCCCAGGCGTATGAGTGTCCGGTAGCGTCGGCTTGATTTCTGCTGGCTCATCAGAAATTGTACTCCAATGATCGTATTTGAAATGATCAGGAAAATAATCGCCAGGTACATGGTTATATAGCTGGCAGCCACCATATAAAATAACTGCCGCCCTATGTTCTGCAGATAGCTTTCATAGGTCAGACCTGTCTTATTCAGCTGGGTGTTCATTTCTGATATGGCAGATAAAAGGCTTGTATCTTCTGTTTCATCCTTTGCCAGAATACCATTGAGATAAACATCGTAGTCCCCCTGGGTATAGTATTCAAACATTTCATCTGGAAGGATTAAGGCAAAAGATAACGCGATGGAACGGTCTGTGACCAGGTTTGTAGTCTGGACGGTTCCTGTGAGGTGGAATACTTTTTCATCCAGACGGATTTCTGGTCTTGTTTTCAGGATATTGTCCAGCAGTTTTTTTCTTTTATAGGCTGCATATTCGTGATCCATGTAAATAGCAGCCTCATTTGGTGCCAGGGTAAGTTCAGGCAGGCTGGCAGCGCTTAAGAGCTGATTGTATCCGCTCAGCGACATGATGTGAGGGAAGGTTTCCTGTTCAAGATTGTAGAGGAGCACGTGTCTGTCCTGGGAAGGAGGCATGTCGCGCAGGGCGGCCAGAAGCGGTTTCATCTGCAGTGCATGTTCGGTGTCTTCCGTTGTGCGTATATAGCCGGTTTTCATTTCAAATAAATGCGAAAAACGCGAATCTAATCTGTGGTCTGCTAATATCTGCCGGATAACCATCGTATCTTTTTCATTTTCAGGGTTTTTAAAAGTATAGTCCAGTACATGCTGCTCCGATTCTCCATAGAAACGGGAGATCGCTATACCTGCCCCGAAACAGCACAGGGCAGCTAATATAAGTATGGAACAGATGGCAAGGCTGCCGGAGCGGTGGACCACATTTTCCTGTATCTGACGAAAATTAAATACATGGAGCTGCCGGTCCCGGTTTCCGGATCTTACAACAATTTCAATCAGAAACCGGATGCCCCAAAAAAGTGAGAAGGTCCCGAAAATTCCAAGGACAAGGGTTCGTGCCATCTGCCAGATACCTGTCCATGCCTCTCCCTGAATCGCGCCGGCGTAGGCAATGGTCAGGCAGAAAATACCTGCGAGGATAGAAACTGCATAGGTGAATGCGGGCATTTGTCTTTTAGCCCCATCTGGTGTTTCCACAAGAAGAGAGCCGATTTCCTGCCGGCTGATCTTTCCGCTCAGGATCAAAAATGCTGTAAATTTGATGAGAAGAAATCCTATGGACGTCCATAATGCCGCGGGTAAAGAGAAGGAGAGCTGGTGGCGTATGATTCCGATCCCTACCATTCTGGCAGTGATCAGGCTGGTCAGTTCCGACAGCAATAGGCCGCTGGGTAACCCTATGATCAGTGAGATGACGCTGTTGCGGAGATCTTCTGCCAGCAGCAGGGCAAACAATCTGCGGCGTCGCATTCCCAGCATCAGATAGACACCAAATTCATGCCTGCGTCGCTCCAGCTGAAATTTGCTGGCGTAATAGATGAGGAAAAACAGGATAAACAGCGTCATGCCGTAGAAGACAGGGATCATACCCATCAGTTTGTTTACGGCATCGTTTTCCATCTGTGCCAAAAAGATCATAACATCCTGGCGGGATAGTGACAGTATCATATAAAAAGCAATGATTGATACGATCAGTGAGCTGAAAAATAAGCCGTTTTCTTTCCGGTTTCTTTTGCTGTTGCGAATCATCAAATTAAAGAACATTGGCACTGCCTCCTCCCAGCTGAGCGACCACATTCAGGATCCGTGAATAAAATTCCTGCTGGGATTCTTCAGGAAGATTCTGGCGAAGCTCGTGGAAAATAATACCGTCCTGGATAAACAGGATGCGCTTACAGTAGCTGGCTGCATTGGTATCGTGGGTTACCATCAGGATCGTAGAATTTTCTTTTTCATTTAATCCGGATAGTTTTTCCATTAAAGTTTTTGCATTTTTAGAATCCAGGGCGCCGGTCGGTTCATCGGCGAGAATGATATCCGGATTCAGGATCAATGCTCTGGCAGCTGCAACCCGCTGTCTCTGACCGCCTGACATCTGAGGAGGAAATTTGTTCAGGACATCCTGGATCTCAAAATAAGATGCCAGCTGTTCTAAAATTTTTCTGCTTTCGGATTCCGGTACACCGTGAAGGGACAGGGGAAGCAGGATGTTTTCACGTCCCGTCAGATGCTCCAACAGTTCAAAATTCTGAAATAAATATCCGATTTTTTTACCGCGGTAGTCCGCCAGTTCTGCTCCTTTGAGCGCCTGGATCTCTCTGCCATTCATTGTGATTTTTCCGCTGCCGGGCTGTATCACGGCGGCGATACAATTTAACAGTGTGGATTTGCCGGATCCACTGCTTCCCATTATGCCTAAAAATTCTCCAGGCATGACTTGAAATGTTATGCCATCCAATGCCTTTGTCTGGTTTCTAGATCTGCCATAATATTTTTTTAGTGATTCAATCTGAAGAACTGGTTCCATGTGATAGCCTCCTTCGGTACTGATTTACTGATCTTATCATAGCACAGGGCGGGATATAATAACACTTACAGCTGATGAAAGGAAAATGTCCTGTATGGCACGCACAATGTTTCATGATGTCATTCTGCATATCTTGAGTTTCCGCAAAATGTAATAAACAATGGCACAGAAATAGAAACGAAATAG
>CAMTDY010000100.1 GCA_947070915.1 uncultured Roseburia sp. | reverse complement strand
TGTAGCTCCGTCTCGTGGGCTCGGAGATGTGTATAAGAGACAGGTTCCTGGAAAAACTCTTGATATATTGTTTCTATTCCCCAAAAATATTTTTCACCACCAAATGAAAATATATAACCACTCCAATTCTTATCAAACAGCCTTAAAGTCTCAAGCTGATTCATTGTATTTTGCAAAAAAAGCTGATATTGATTATATACACAATGTAATAGTCCACTGGAAATTTTTTCATTTTCTAGGTCTCCAGGTGGGTCTATAATTACGCCATGAAATTGAGGCGTAAAATTAAAAAGGCATGCATTGCGTGTGGTAAAAAGTTGTTTATTTCCATATGGATCAATAAAATATTTATAATTCGACACTTGATTTATCGCTTTTTGAACGGTTTTACTGCTCACATATCTCGAAAAAGATCCTTTAGATTCAAACAAATGCGCCCTACACTTTAAATCAAATCCTATAAGATCCGGTTCTGATCCGCTTTGTTGATTCTCATTGATAATTTTTTTAATCTCACCCCCATGTTCAAAATGATATCTCATATTTTTCATAGTTTTTATATGAGCAACCCATGGAACCTTTAAATATCTTTCCGCAATAGCTTTTGTAAGACCCTGCCCAATTTGATAAGATATACATACTTTCTCTGATTGATCCAATGCAAAATATTCATCCTTAAGCATTAAATTCCCAGCACTATAATAAACATTTGCCATAATCATAAAAAATAATTCCAAATGTTTATATAATGAAGCATTTAAAAATAATGACCTATTTCTATATCCAACCTGCATAGTATGACGACATAAATCAATCCTGGTAATTTTCATAGTGCCACATTTATTTAAATGACTATAATCCCCTTCATAATCTTCAAAATATAATTCCATTGAAAACCTCCCATATTGTATCTCATATCACCTTTATTCCTAAAAATTGATTCAGCTTTTGTTATATTAATTGCCTGAACAGCCCTGCAGATAATTTTTCCCCAAATTCTATCCTTCTTACAAAAATAACAGACTATCCAATTTTACATCAAACAGTCTGTTATTCTCCTCTTATATTAATCGGAGCAACAGGATTTGAACCTGCGACCTCACGACCCCCAGCCGTGCGCGCTACCAAACTACGCCATGCTCCGTTTACTATATTATTTTACTAAATCAGCAGCTATATTGCAATCTTTTTTTTCATTTTTTTAAAAATATATTTGGTCTTGCCCACAGCTCAATGACATCTGGGCTTAAACGTGCAGATATATAGATAATATCAGGTGTGGTTTCCCACACCTGACCGTATCCTTTTTACATATAAAAAGCAATATGCTTGATGATCAATACTTGTCGAATCCATCTCCCAGGGAAATGATCTGCTCATTCATATTAATCTTCGATGCCGACATAGAGCTGTCTCCACGGAAAGAGGCAGATCCTGAATCAGAACCTGTATTGTAGATAGAAAGCAGATCATGCATACGTGTTGCCTGATTTGACAACTCTTCACTGGCTGCCGCACACTGCTCACTGGTAGCGGAATTGGTCTGCACTACCTGAGAAACCTGGGTGATCGCCTGCTCAATCTGCACTACAGCAGTAGTTTGATAATTAGAAACCTCTGCAATACCATTAATGATCACTTCACTCTTCTCAACTACATCCGTAATAACATCCAGCGCCTTGGCTGTGTCATCTGCAATCTTAGATCCTGTTCCCACCTTCACGATGGAATCCTCGATGAGTTCTGCTGTCTCTGCTGCCGCTGCCGCACTTTTCGCTGCAAGACTTCTTACCTCTTCTGCTACAACTGCAAAACCTTTTCCAGCCTCACCAGCTCTCGCCGCCTCAACTGCTGCGTTCAAAGCAAGGATATTGGTCTGGAATGCGATATCATCAATCACCTTGATGATCTTTGAGATGCTCTCAGATGATTTATTGATATCTTTCATCGCTTCCATCATATCCTGCATCTGCCTATTTCCCATCTTGACATCGGCGATTGCCTGAACTACTAATTCAGCAGCAGAATTTGCCTGCTCTGCATTCTGCTTTGTCTTATCTGCAATTTCATCGATAGAAGCTGTGATCTGCTGAATGGCACTTGCCTGCTCCGTAGATCCCTGTGCCAGAGACTGGCTGGCATCTGCTACCTGGGAGGCACCAACGGTCACCTGGGAAGCTGCATCGCCAATGTTGCTCAGTGCATGTTGATTATCCTCAACCAGCTTTTTCAAAGAATTTCCCAAAAGGTCATCTGCTGATTTTGGATCCACCTGTACAGTCAGATTTCCGCGTGCTACTTCCTCTGCAATGTTTGCCTGATACTTAATATTGTCGATCACTTCCGTATACTCATCGACCAGTTCACCAAACTCATCATTATTATACTTCACCATCTTGATATCTGTCTTACCAAGAGCAATATCCTTCGCCGCACTTGCGAGCTGTTTAACAGCCCTTGAAATCTCTTTCAGCAGCTTCAGTGCCAGGAATGCAACGATGAAAACCGCAACAACCGCAAGGATCACATTTGCCTTCTCTGCCAGGTCAATCGTACGGCTAATGCTGTCCATATCTTCCTGCCGCGCCTGCGTCATCCCATCATTGATCATTTGCACTTTTTGATCGTGTGTCTTGCCATCATTCTCTTCATTCCCGACTTCGGTCAGTTTCTCATCCAGGGCAGTTATCTGCTTCTGCATCATCACATCCACTTCGCCACTAATCCTCTCCATCGAGGAAACTGCAAATATCACGGCCACCACGAGAAAGATAACCGGAACAGCAAAAGAAATAATTAACTTCGTTTTCATTTTTATGTTTTTCATTTTTATACCTCTCTTTCTTCTTCACTCATGTCATTGACTTCTTCAATAATGGACAGATCTTCGTCATTTAAAAGTTTATCCGGATCCAGCAGCAGTTTTACAGAATCGCCGACTCTTCCAATACCATAGACATATTGGTTCTGAGCCTTATCCATACGTCCAATCGACGGTGGAGGCAGGATATTTTCATCCGGAATCTCCACTACCTCTGCAATTTTCTCAACGATCAACCCAACTACTGTATCCTTTACATTAATGACAATAATACAGGTTCTGTCATTATACTCAAAAGGATCCTGTTTAAACCGAAGCCGCACATCAATAACAGGAAGAATCTTTCCTCTTAAATTAATCAGACCTTTAATATAATCCTCTGTCTCCGGTATTGCTGTAATTGCCTGAAAACCAATAATTTCATTCACATACTGAATTTTCAATCCAAAATATTCATTTCCAGATTTAAAGGTCATGTACTTGCCTTTTTGTGCGTCGTGCTCGCTGGTGAGATCTTTTGTTTCATCCATGATTAGCACCATTCCTTTCTATCTGTTATTCTATTAATCCCACTGGATCCAGTATAAGGGCAATACTGCCGTCTCCCAACTGGGTACAGCCGGAAATTCCTTTTACTTTTTTGATGTAAGAAGGAATTGGTTTTACTACGATCTCCTGTTTTCCAATGAGCCGGTCCACAAGCAGACATATGGTCTTTCCCTCTACCTCAAAAATCAACATCATTCCCTCTTCTACATTTTTGTGGTACTCTTCCAGTCCGTACCAGTCTCCGAGCCGGAGTACAGGGAAACACTCGCCCCGGATCATGATGTACTCTTCGCCCGTAGGCTCATGGATCATCATATCCTCTGTCACGCTGACAAATTCCTTTATGACACCAGTCTCAACCACAAAGGATGAATTTCCGGTCTCCATAACGATTCCGTCAATGATCGCCAGGGTCAAAGGAATCTTCAGGGTCATGGTAGTGCCCATTCCCAGGCTGCTCTCGATATCCAGCGTTCCTCCGATGGACTGAATGTTCTGGATAACAACATCCATTCCCACACCTCTGCCTGAATATTCTGTTACCTGTTCATTGGTTGAAAAACCAGGAAGAGTAATAAACTGGAATACATCTTTGTCCTCATATGCAGAATCTGGCTTGGAGGGATCTAACAGCTCCTGTTGTTTTGCCTTTGCCAGAATCTTCTCCCGGTCGAGCCCTTTTCCATTGTCCTCTACACTGATCCAAACCTTACCAGCCTCTGTCCTGGCTGACAAAGTGATCTTTCCGCGGTCTGGCTTACCGCTGTCGACACGTTCTTCATTGGTCTCTATTCCATGATCGACGGCATTTCTAACCAGATGCATCAGCGGATCCGAAATATTTTCAATGATATTCTTATCCACCTCTGTATGCTCACCAATCATCACAAACTCAACATCTTTTCCAAGTTTTCTCGAGACATCAAAGACGATCCGGTTCATTTTCTGGAACACGTTGGTAAGAGGCACCATCCGCATGGACATGATCACATTCTGCAGATCCGTGGAAATCTTTGCCATCTGTGCTGCCGCTTTATTAAAGTTGGTAAGATCCAATCCTGGCACCTTCAAATCCTGGTTCTGCAATACAACAGACTCTGAGATCACCAACTCTCCGATCAGATCCATAAGCTGATCCATCTTCTTCACATTCACACTGATGAAAGAATCTTTTGCTCCTCTCTGCTTATCCTTCGCCAGCTTCTTATGCTTACCTGGCGTTTTGGACTGGATGACGAAATCTCCCGGCGCCATTTTCGGCTTTTCCGGCTCTTTCTTTTGCGCTTCCTCTTCTTCTGCCTTCAGCACTTTAGCCTCGATTTCTTCAGCACTGGATTCCAAGTCGATCCCGACTACTGGATGTTCTCCAAAATCAAATCCCTGCAAAAATTCTTCGGCTTTACATTCATAGATATCCACTCTCTCAATGTCATATCCAACCTTGATGATCTCCCGCAGCTCTTCCTCGGAGCACTGGGCCTGAAGCAGAATCCGGAATCCATCCTCCATGATCGCATCGATACTGCTGGTATCGGTGATCAGATCCTCCGGCTCATACAGCAGATCCTCCGCGATCTCTTTCAGTGAATATACCGTTTTGTAGGCATGAACATTTGCCATCTCTGTTTCTGGAAAAAAGTTTATGTAAATCTTATAAAAACGGCTGGCACTGTTTGCCACTGGTGCAATGTAAAAATGTTTGGGTTCTTCGCTTACATTTTCCTCCGGAAGTTCCTTTCCTTCTTCTACTGCACCATTCTTAATATTCTCCAAAAAGCTGTCTAACTCAGCGATGATAGCAGCAGGGTCTCCATCCGCCGGGCTGCCTTCCTGTATCTTTTCCATTTCAGCGGTAATAAAATCTGCCACTTGAAGTACATGCTCTACCAGATCAGCATGAACGACATTTTCGGGATGAGATTCTCTCAGGTAATAAAAAACATCCTCCAGCTTATGTGAGATGGCTGTGACATTGTCGAACATCATTATTCCAGAAGAACCTTTGATCGTATGCATTGTCCGAAATATCTCATTGATACTGTCTTCATCAAAACATTCCGCATCCTTCTGATCCAGAACAATCTCCTGAAGCTGCTCCAGCAGCTGTTCGTTTTCAAACAGATACGTATCAAGCATTCCTTCTAAGTTAAATTCTTCAGCCATATCCTTCTCCTTTCCCTTAGATTCTTGTGTTTATTATATCAGATTCAGCTTCTTTAATGCTTGCTCAAACCTGGTCTGATCAATCGGTTTACCAGAATAAATGGTACATCCCAGATCGAATGCCATTTTCACATTCTGTTCTTCATTCAATGCGGTGGTCATGATCACCTTAACTTCATTTTCCTTCGGAATATTTTTCTGTTTCTCCAGATTCCGGATTCCCATCAGAGCCTGATATCCATCCATAACCGGCATCATGATATCCAGACATACCAGATCATACGGCTCCTCGTCTTCCAGAGCCATCAGAAAAGCGTCCACTGCCTCCATTCCATCGACAGTCACATCACATTCTCCGTATTGGGACAGGAAACTCACCATAAACTTTCTGGTTGCATAATCGTCTTCAGCCAATAAAATTTTCATATTTTTCCTCCATTCGCGCGCCCTGTGCGCCAAAGAATAAAAGTTCTTACCAAGTTTGGGGTTACATTTTGTTTAGCACAGAGTATGTTCGTTTTGCAATATCTGATAATTTATCCTGATACTCTACGGCACCCAGGTCATATGCCACCTTCGGCATACCATATACCACACAGGTGGATTCGTCCTGGCCGATGGTCTTAGCTCCCGCCTGCCTCATGGCCAGCAGCCCCTTCGCACCGTCTCCTCCCATCCCGGTCAGTATGATCCCAAGAGCATCCTTTCCTGCGGCTTTCGCTACCGACTCAAACAGTACGTCTACCGATGGACAATGACCGTTGACTTTCGGTCCCGCAACTACTTCCACCTGGTAATTTCCATTTACCTTAACAACCCGCATATGTTTGTCGCCTCCTGGGGCGATCAGCACCGTTCCAGGAAGAACCCGGTCTCCGGTCTGGGCTTCTTTTACCCGGACCCGGCACTGGTTATCCAGTCTTCTGGCGTACATCTCCGTAAATCCGGGGGGCATATGCTGTACCACAACGATCCCCGGAAGATCTGCGCCATAATCCTTCATCACGGAACAGATCGCCTCAGTTCCTCCTGTAGAAGCCCCAATTGCAATGATCAGGTTTTTACCTTTTGACACAAAGTTCTGGGGAACTTCCTGCACCACTTTCTGTTTGATCTTACTGATCTTAGCTGTCGAAGCAATCTTGATCTTCACCAGCAGCTCACTTTGAACAAAATTTTCCAGCTGTCTCCTGTCCGTATAGGACGGTTTCGCCACAAAGTCCACTGCACCGGCATTCATAGCATCAAATACCTTATCTGAAAGAGAACTGATCACAACCACCGGAAGAGGATACTGAGGTATCAGTTTTCTCAAAAACTCAATTCCACTCATTCGCGGAAGTTCCACATCAAGAGTCATAACATCCGGCTTGTATTCTAAAATAGCATCTCTCGCTTCGAAAGGATCTTTTGCCGTCCCCACCACCTCAATACCCGGATCTTTACTTAAACTCTGCACAAGCAGCTGCCTGAATAACATGGAATCTTCTACCACCAAAACTCTTATTGGACGCATAATAATCTAACCTTTCCTTTCCTATTTTTTAAATATAGAAGGCTGTACCAGCTGAAAAGGAGTACTGCTTCGGTCCAGCGTCTCCGTCATACCAATAAATAAATATCCTCCCGGCTCCAATGCATCGTATACCTTCTGCACCACCTGTCTCTTCGTGGCTTCATCGAAATATATCATTACATTACGCAAAAATATCGTATGCATTTTCTTCCGAAATGGAAAAGGTTCCATTAAATTAAATTTTCTATATATAACTTCTTTTTTCAATTCATCTGTCGCAACGTAACTGCCATCATTTCGACGATTGAAAAAATGTCGTTTCCAGTTTGCCGGTACCTTTTTCAAATGCTCTTCGTCATAAACTCCCGCCATTGCAAAACTCAACGCCTGGGTTGATATATCTGTTGCCAGAATCCTGGCATCCCAGTTTTTATGTTCCAGCCCCAGGAAATCATTGACTACCATAGCGATCATATAGGGCTCTTCCCCTGTAGAAGAAGCACCGCACCAGATACGCATATCTTTGGAACGCTCTTCTTTCTTTTTAATCCAGGGTAGAACAACATTTTTAAAAAATTCAAAATGTCCGAATTCCCTCATAAAATATGTATGGTTCGTCGTCAAAAAATTCACCAGCATCTTCTCTAATTCGCCGGATTCATCTTTCTCCACGTCATTCATATACGCATCAAAAGAACTCCAGCCACCCGATCTTAGATAATTTTCCAGCCTGCCATTCATTATAACCTTTTTCTGGCTCATGTCAATGCCATAGCGCTGTTTTAAAAAAGAAACTATTCTCAAAAACTCATTGTTTGTAATCACTGCTCTTACTCCTTAACAACAAAATTTTTACGTCTTTTTTAACAAAGCTGACGTGCTATTTTATGAAAAATTTTAAATATTTCCGGATGAAATTTTTTACCAGATTCCTGGCTCATGATCTGCAAAGCCTCTTCTTTGCTGTACTCTTTACGGTATGATCTTCTCTCCGTGAGGGCACAGTATACATCCACAATGGATACAATCTGCGCCGCCAGAGGAATTTCCTCTTCTTTTAACTGTGACGGATATCCGCTTCCATCCCAATTTTCATGATGATAATTCGCCACATCAATAGAAATCTGGATAAAGTCATTAAAATCACTTGTCACATACAAGTCTTTCAAAAGCTTGGCCCCGATCTGCGTGTGGCTCTGAACCAGCATCCTCTCCTCCTCAGAGAGTTCCGATTCTTTGTGCAGAACAGATCTGGGAATTCCAATGTTTCCAATATCACAAAGAGGCGCCGCCACCTCAATGGTATCTATATATGTATCCGAGATCCGGTCAGTAAACACAGGCGAAAACTGCATGCTCTGTGCCAGCATCCTGCAGTTCTGCTGCAGCCTCTTAATATGCCCGTGGCTGTAAAAGGAATTTTCTGCCGCCACACCAACCAGCGCATACAACACATTTTTCCGCTCCTGTTCGATCTGGCTCACCTGCTCCTGTACCGATTTCTGGAGACGCCTGTTGTTTTCACTGATCTTCAGCGTAGCTGCATGAAGGGAGAGATGAAGTTTCACCCTCGCCTGTACGACCTCCGGAATGAAAGGTTTGACAATATAATCGTTTCCGCCGAGAGAAAAACCTTTGATCACATCCTCGGTCTCACCAAAGGCGGAGATAAAAATAACGGGAATTTCCCTCGTTTTCGCATTTTCCTTTAAGATCCGGCACAACTCATGGCCACCCATCTCAGGCATGGAAACATCTGTCAGTACCAGATCCGGACTGCCCCGCTCCAGCTGTTCCAGCGCCTGTTTCCCATTTTCCGCTGAAACCGGAACACAGCCCATATCCTTTATGATCTCTTCCAGAATCACCCTGTTTGTTTCCACATCGTCAACAATCAAAATTACAGATCCACAAATCTCATTATGCTCATAATCCATCAATTCAATTTCCTTCTTCCGTCTCATGTTCAACGCATGCTTTTAATTCTTCCAGCCCTTTGACCGCCTTTTCATAATTCGCTTTCTGGACTGCCATCTTCAGCCGCAGCACTCCCCGCGTCACCTCTCTGGGCGCCTCCTCTGTCAGCTGCCTTATGGTCTCCATAAAGTCCTCTGCTTTTTCCCAGTTTTCCATCTCAATACATAGGATCAGTTTGGACAGAGTCTTATTCAGAATTTCCTTGTTTTCTGGCGAACCAAACCTGCGTAACCCTTCCTTCTGGCCTTCCTTTTTCTCTTTCAGCTCCAGAACTGTCTCTGGTAATTCTCCAGCTTTCCGGCCCGGATGGGATTCTGGCGCGATGGGGTCGGAAGCCTTATCCTCATCTATGGTAACCCAGATTGAAAAGGTAAAGGTCGTCCCCTTATTCACTTCACTTTCTACGCTGATACTTCCTCCCATCATCTCTACAAACTGTCGGGTTATATTCAAGCCCAGACCGGTGCCTCCGTACTTTCGTGTAATCGACGCATCCACCTGGGAAAAGCTCTGAAATAATTTATCAAAATCTTCTTTTTTTATACCTATACCCGTATCCATCACGAGGAAATACAATTCAATGGAATTTTTCACCTGGGCGGTTTCAATGATCTCCACGGAAACGCTACCAACATGGGTGAATTTCTGAGCATTGGATAACAGATTGTTCAGGATCTGAACAATCTTAAGCTCATCTCCAATGATATATTCCGGTATCTTAGGTGAGACTGTCACAAAAAATTCCAGTCCCTTTTCTGTCATCCTGTTCTGATGATTACCGCGTACATAGTCAATCATATTGCGAAAATGAAACCTGCGGTTTTCCAGTACAAACTTCCCTGCCTCCAGCTTGGAAAAATCCAGGATATTATTGATGAGCCGGTTCATATCTCCACAGCAGCGCTCGATCAGGCGCAGAGCCTTCCGCTTTTTTTCATCTTCTTCCTTCTCCGTCAGATCCATGACATTTCCCAGAATTCCATTGACGGGAGTTCTGAGCTCATGGGTCACATTGGCAACAAATTCGGATCTTACCTTGAGCGCCTGTTCCGCTTCCTGCTTCACCCGCTCCATCTCCTGGTTTAAAAATTCCTTCTCCAGAATATCATTTGCCATACACACGTACTGGGAGTTTTCTTCATCCCATATCATTCGTGCCTCTGCGGGAAAACAGGTTAGATTTTTTCGATAGGCGATCACATTCTGTATCTGACTGCCAAAAAGATATTCTGTTGAAAATCCATTTTCAGTCTGTTGGAACTCATTGGGAAAAATGCTGCTGATGTGTCTGCCACACAACTCATCTTTATATTCCAGTTTCTCCTTCGCGGCAGCATTCGCATATGTAATAACACCTTCCCGGCTAAATATAAGGATCATTTCCAAAGCGTTCTCAACAGGCAATGCTCCAACCTGATCCATATCTTCCTCCACACATAGAAAGACAGCGT